>CAZWHN010000001.1:0-35169 GCA_964633635.1 uncultured Alistipes sp.
TCCAGCTCCTCGCGAGTACCGTTCTCGTCGGTGAAGCGGTACATCTTCATCATCAATACGTCGATGAAGGCGTTGAAACCTGCGCCCTGCTCAACGGGGTACTGTACGATAACGGGCTTAACCGACGAAGCGGCGCGGATGCCCTCCACTGTTGCGTCGAAGTTGGCCTTATCGCCATCGAGTTGGTTGATCACACCGATCAGGGGCTTGTTCAGGATGCGAGCGTAGCGTGACTGAATCTCGTCACCTACCTCCCAGCCGTTCTGGGCGTTCATCACCATAATACCTACGTCACCCACCTTGAAGGCAGAGAACAGGTTGCCACAGAAGTCGTCCGAACCCGGGCAGTCGATGATGTTGAGCTTGCGGCCCATAAACTCGGTGAAAAGGGTCGTAGCATAGATCGAGCGCTTGTACTCGTGCTCGATATCGGTGTTATCCGAGATGGTATTGTTGGTCTCGATACTACCCCTGCGGTCGATAACTTTACCCTCATAAGCCATCGCTTCGGCAAGGGTAGTTTTTCCCGTGCCAGGCGCGCCGATGAGTACTATGTTCTTAATCTCTTTAGCTGAATAATTTTTCATATTCTTGAAGTTTTAGGTTTTATTTGAATTAGTTTTCGTGCGGTTGGTTTTTCAACTGTTTGCATTCGACTTATAAAGTTACGAAGAATTTTTTAATCTCCAACATTCTCGGCCAAAAAATCGCATCCGCAGCACCTAAATCATAAAAAAAGAGGCTGCTCGGCTTCGTGCCCGAACAACCTCCCTTAATGTCGCCTACGCCGAGCGTAGGTCGTTGTTTGCTATTTGTACACCTCGTTGCGCGGCAGCATCGTAGGCAGGTTTGCCGTACCGAGTGACATAATAGCCAATGCCGTTGCGGCCTGCTTCTGATACTCGGGGATGCTCTTGTTGTAGGTGTCACGCTCGGTGTGCCAGATCTCCTGATACTGGAAGTTGTAACCCGAAGGATCGGCCCACTCCGACATCTGCAGCGTAGGAATACCCTGGATGCTGAACGAGGTCGAGTCGTTACCACCCGTCTGCTTGGGCTTCTCACGCGGCTCGAGAGCCGTCACGGTGAAGTTGTAGTCGGGGTAGAGCTCCTGGATGGGCTTTGCAATCTCCTGATACTCCTTCAGGAGCGACTTCGGAGCGGCGAACGATGTGTAGGGCATCGGGCCACCGTCGCGGTTGAACATATTGGTGATCTTGTCCAACTTGTCGGCGTGATCGCGTACCCACGCCAACGAACCGAGCAGACCAAACTCCTCGGCAGCGAAGAAGATGAATACGATCGAACGCTCGGGCTTAGCTCCCGACATCGCCAACATACGGGCAGCCTCCATCATAGCCGATACACCCGAACCGCAGTCAACACCACCCGTTGCCACGTCGTAAGCGTCGAGGTGCGAACCCATAATCACATACTCGTTGGGCTTCTTCGAACCCTTGATCGTAGCTACAATATTATAGTAAGGTACGGGACCCATCGAGAAGTAGTTGCGGATGTCGAACTCCAGCTCCACATAGCGACGCTGCTGCGCCAGCTTGTAGATGCGCTCAAACTGAGCCTCGTCCAACTTAATATCGGGAACGGTGGGCAGAGTCTCGAACGTCACCTTACCCTCGTTGAGCATCTTGCGGTCGTACAGGGTGCGGATGGGCACAGCCGTGGGCTGGATGAAGCCCAAAACGCCAGCCTCCACCATCTCGTCGTAGAACAGAGCGGGCATCTCGTTCAGCGGCTTGGGTGAGTCGGGGTTCTGACGGTTGTACTGTGCAATCTCCTCGTTCTCCTTGATGGCTGCCTGACGTGCCTCACGAGCCTCTACGCTATGCTCCAACGGCCAACCCGTCGAGCGGCTCTCCATCAGCACCCACGCACCCTTCAAGGTGCCCTTCATACGGTTGAACTGATCGCGTGTGCGCGGCTCGATCACAACGTGACCACGCTGCGGACCCTTCGTACCTGAGGTGAACGACGGGGTGGTGAAGTACAAGGTCTCGGTGAACTCGCCCATAGCGCGACCCCACCAGCCACCGCGGTTGAAACCAACGGGAACCTCACCTGCCTTCTCGAGTGTAACCTCCAAGCCCCACTCCTCGAGCTGCTTTACCATCCAAGCCTGCGAGTTGTCGAAACCTGCCGAACCAACCAGACGACCACCGAAGCGGTTACACAAAATGTCGAGATGCTCCATCACGCGGTTATCCTCGCGCGACATCTCCATAATCTTCTTTACAGCTGCGCTCTGCGCCCACAGGCCCGTGGGTAACAACAGCAGAGCAATGATCAATAGTCTCTTCATTGTTTATTTGGATTTTGTGTCTAACTAACCATACAAAAGGGCCCGCCGCTGAAGGCAGGCCCTTTGAAATCATATTAAACCTGCTACGGCTTATGCCAGCTTCTGCTTCTGCCAGATCAGAGCCGAAGAGCCGAGGATAGCAGCGTTCTTACCCTCGATACCCGAAGGCAGGAGCTTCACCTTGTTCTTGAAGGTAGGCATCATATTCTCCTCCATATACCACTTCGTGGGCTCGAAGATGTGCTTGCCAGCCTTAGCCAGACCGCCGAACAGGATGATAGCCTCGGGTGATGTGGTAGCAACCAAGTCAGCCAACGAACGACCCAGAACCTCACCAGTGTAGCGGAATGCCTCCTTAGCGATAGCGTCGCCCTTGTCGGCAGCTACTGACAGCATAACAGCCTCGAACTTTGAGAACGGAGTGTCGCGCAACTCGCTGTCGTTGTTCATCTTAGCCATCAACTCGAAAGCCGTACGCTTGATACCCGTTGCCGAAGCGTAAGCCTCCAAGCAACCCTTTCTTCCGCAACCGCACTCGCGGCCGTGTACGCGGCTGTCAACCATAACGTGGCCATACTCGCCAGCGAAACCGTCGTGACCGTAGATCATCTCGCCGTTGCTCACGATGCCTGAACCCAGACCCGTACCCAGCGTGATCACTACATAATCCTTCATACCCTTAGCGTTACCGAATACGCCCTCGCCGATGGCGGCTGCGTTAGCGTCGTTGGTGATAGCCACCTCAACACCGGGGAATGAAGCCTTGATATCGTCCACAAAGTGGAACATACGGCGTGACTCGTCGGGATTGGGCTCGTCGTCGCGGAACTTCCACAGGTTGGCGGGAGCCTCGATCATACCGGTGTGGTAGTTTGCGTTGGGAGCACCGATACCGATACCGATCAGGTCGAACTCGAACGATACGCTGTCGATCAGAGCGTGCATAGCCTCGCACAATGTCTTAACGTAGTTCTCATAGTCGTCGAACTTCTTGTACTTCTCGGTTGAGATCACTGACTCGCAGAATACGGTACCCTCCTCATCGACCAGACCGAACGCAGTGTTCGTACCGCCGATATCGATACCCATAGCTAATTTTTTCATAGATTTTGGTAGTTTACGGTTAAATTATCAAGTTAGTCTTTTAGTTTTCTATGTGTCAAAGTTAAGTATAAAATTCTTTTTCTTCAAACTTTTTCTTAAATTTGGGGCATCAAGAGTAAAAAAGTGTTATCCGAAGATGAGAAATAACGAAGAAATACTCGATCTGTTCGAAAATTATCTGGCCCAGATCCAGCTCCCCAAGGAGCCGCAACGTCTGTACGACCCCATTCTCTACTCGATGTCGGGCGGAGGTAAACGCATACGTCCCACGCTGTTGATGCTCTCGTGCGAGGCCTTCGGTGGCAATGCGCAGGATGCTCTCTCGGCAGCCGCTGCGGTGGAGATGTTCCACAACTTCACACTGCTGCACGACGACATTATGGACAACGCTCTGGTGCGCCGTGGCAAGCCCTCGGTCTATGCCGAGTGGGGCGACAATGTGGCCATCCTCTCGGGTGACGCTATGATGATCTACTCGTACCACCTTCTGAGTCAGGTCGCAGCCGAGCATCTGCCGCGTGTTATGGAGATCTTCACCACGATGGCCTTGCAGGTATGCGAGGGTCAGCAGTACGATATGGACTTCGAGGATCGCCAGAAAGTAACCGTCGTGGAGTATATGAATATGATCGAGCTTAAGACCTCGGTGCTGCTCGCAGGCTCGGCCACCATCGGAGCCGTGCTGGGTGGTGCGTCGGAGACCGACTGCCGCAAGATCTATCGCTATGCTTTGGAGTTAGGACTCGCATTCCAGTTGCAGGACGACCTGCTCGACAGCTACGGTACGCAGGAGGAGTTGGGTAAGAAGATCGGTGGCGACATCCTGGAGGGTAAGAAGAGTTGCCTTATGCTCAACGCTATGAGCCACGCCTCGGAGCAGGATCGTGAGGTGCTGCGCACGACTCACCTCGATCCCACGCTCACAGCAGAGCAGAAGATCGCCCGCGTTAAGGAGGTCTATGACCGCTACCAGATTCCGCACCTAATCAACCAGCAGATCTCGCTGCGTTTCGAGCGTGCGCTCTCGATCTTGGATACGTTGGATATCTCGGCCCCTTGCACCGAGCATCTTCGCATCTTCGCCCAAAACCTTATGGGTCGCAAGAAGTAGGCGAGGGCAGGATAATATAAAAAACGAAAAATGATTAAACGTAAAGATATAGAGATTATGGCCCCCGTGGGGTGTATGGAGTCGTTGCACGCCGCCATCGAGGCGGGTGCCGATGCCGTATATTTCGGTGTGGGCGTCCTGAATATGCGAGCCCGCTCGTCGGTCAATTTCACACTCGACGACCTGGCCACCATCGTCCGCACGGCACACGCTGCGGGCGTGAAGACCTACCTCACGGTCAATATCATCATCTACGATGGCGAGATGGAGGCTCTGCGCGAGGTGATCGACCGTGCCAAGAGGGAGGGTGTCGATGCCATCATCGCCGCCGACGTGGCCGCCATTATGTATGCCCGCGAGGTGGGTATGGAGGTGCATATCTCCACCCAGTGCAACATCTCCAACATCGACTCTGCGGCCTTCTATGCCCAGTGGGCCGATGTGGTGGTGCTGGCGCGTGAGCTCAGTCTCGAGCAGGTGAAGTATATCTCGGATCAGATCGCCGAGCGCGACATCCGAGGCCCTCGTGGCGAGCGTCTGCGCATCGAGATGTTTGCCCACGGAGCGCTGTGTATGTCCATCTCGGGCAAGTGCTACCTGAGCGAGCACGAGGAGCACTGCTCGGCCAATCGTGGTGCCTGCCGCCAGATATGCCGTCGCAAGTACCTCATCACCGAGATGCAGTCGGGCCGTCAGCTTACGGTCGATGGCCGATACATCCTCTCGCCGAAGGATCTCTGCACGATCGACTTTTTGGATAAGTTCATCGCCGCAGGTGTCCGTGTGCTGAAGATCGAGGGACGTGCCCGCGGTGCCGAGTACGTCAAGCGTGTTGTCGAGGGCTACGATGCGGCGCTGAAGGCTATGGAGCGTGGCGAATATACTCCCGAACTGGCTGCCGAGCTGAAGGAGCGTCTGGCCACGGTCTTCAACCGCGGTTTCTGGGAGGGCTACTACGCTGGCCGCGACATTGCCGAGCATACGGCTCGCTACGGCTCGTCGGCCACCCAGCGCAAGGTCTATGTCGGCAAGGTGACCAACTTCTTCACGAAGATCTCGGTCGCCGAGGTGCTGGTCGAGGCTGCACCCATCAATGAGGGCGAGCAGTTGCTGTGGATGGGCGAGACAACGGGCGTCGTGGAGATGCCTGCCGAGGGTCTGGTGCTGGAGGAGAAGGTTGTCAGTCACATCCCACAGGGCGTCTATTGCTCGATCAAGGTGCCACGCCGTCTGCGCCGAGGCGATAAGCTCTATAAGATGGTTCCCTCGTCGGAGGTCGATAAACTTTTACAATAATTTTATATTAAAATACCTTAAAACTTGAATGTTATGTTCTCATCGGAGATATATTCAGCACGTCGAGCCGAGCTTCGTCGTCGCGTAGGCAAGGGCCTTATTCTGCTCCCTGGTAATGTGGAGTCGCCCTTCAACTATCCTAACAATACGTTCCACTTCCGTCAGGACTCTACGTTCCTCTACTATTTTGGCCATAGCGTACCCGCATTGGTCGGAACCATCGACGCCGACTCGGGCGAGGAGATACTCTATGGCGACGACTTCACCGTCGAGGATATCATCTGGATGGGCCCCCAGCCCACCATCGGCGACTTCGCTCGCGAGGTGGGAGTAGCCACAGCGAAGCCTATGGCCAAGTTGCAGGAGGATGTACGTCGTGCCATTGCGCTCGGTCGTGAGGTGCACTACCTGCCCCCTTATCGTGGCGAGACGAAGTTGATGATGAGCGACCTGCTGGGCATTGCCCCCGCGATGCTCCACGCCCGCAAGTCGTGGGATCTGCTCTTCGCCGTGGCTGAGATGCGTGAGCGCAAGGGCGCCGAGGAGATCGCCGCTTTGGAGGAGGCCTTCGAGATCGGCTACCAGATGCACACCGCCGCTATGCGCTCTACCCGCGAGGGTCGCTCGGAGCACGAGGTGGCAGGCATTGTCGATGGTATGGCGTTGCGCTATGGTACGGGCGTGTCGTTCACCACGATCCTCTCGCAGCACGGCGAGGTGCTGCACAACCACGACCACTCGGGCACTATGCAGGCGGGCCGTCTGCTGCTGTGCGATGCGGGTGGCGAGCATCTGAACGGTTACGTTTCGGACCACACTCGTACCTACCCCGTTAGCGGAAAATTCACCCAGAAGCAGAAGGATGTATATAATATAGTACTTGCGGCTCACGACGCCGCCTCGGCTGCCTTGCGCCCCGATATGATGTACTCGGAGTACTCCGACGCTGCTTTCCGCACACTGATCGAGGGCCTGAAGGGTCTCGACCTTGTTCGTGGCTCGGTTGAGGATGCCATCGCCGCAGGTGCCGCCTACCTCTTTATGCCTCACGGCTTGGGTCACGGCATCGGATTGGATGTCCACGACTGCGAGAACATCGGCGAGCGCTCGTTCTCGTTTGCCGAGGTTGAGGAGCGAGCCAAGGCGTCGGCCTGCTGCATCACCCGCCCGTGGTGGCGCCTGCAGCCCGGCACGGTGCTCTCGAACGAGCCGGGTATCTACTTCATCCCCGACCTGATCGACAAGTACAAGGCCGAGGGTAAGTGTCAGGGCATTGTGAATTATGATAAGTTGGAGCAGTACCGCGACTTCGGCGGTATCCGCCTCGAGGACGATATGATCGTCACCGAGACGGGTTCGAAGCAGATCGGCTCGAAGCAGATCCCCATCACTGTGGAGGATGTAGAGGCGTTGCTCGGCTGCGAATAGTCGATTGCGAAGATGACTCTCTACCTCTTTCCCACCCAGGCCGAAGCCGAGCCGTTTCGTAGGCTCTGCCCAACGGCCCAAGTCGCCATCATCGGCGTCGGTATGGCCGAGGCTGCTGCCCGCTCGTCGCGTGCTGTGGTGCAACGTGCGCCCCGACGTGTGGTGCTGTGTGGCGTGGCGGGTGCCGTGGGCGAGAGCTTGCAGGTGGGCGATGTGGTTGAGGTCGTGAGCGATAGGGTGGTGGGCTTGCCTGCCGCTTTTTCGCGCGAATATCTATGCTTGCCGAAAACCGCTCTCCCTGCGGTGCGTGCCCTCACGGTCAGCCGCACGGGCGATGGGGTGGATGCGTTGCCGATAACTTCAACCGAGCCTACGGCCTCGCTCCCCACCATCGAGCAGATGGAGGGTGCTGCCGTGGCAGCCGTTGCCGAGGCTTTCGGGGTGGAGTACGTTCACCTTAGAGCCATCTCCAACCGTGTGAGCGACAGCCGCGAGCGGTGGCGCATCGACGATGCCATCGAGGCCCTTACACAGATTCTAAGAAATATACCATTATAACCTAAAACTTTCCAATATGAAGAGCGTCTTAAAGATTTCTACCCTTGCTCTCGTGGCCTTTGTGGCCGTTTTTTCAGCCGTCGTGGCCGAGGCTGCCGAGGCTACCATAGCCCCCGCACGCCTCACCTGCGAGTACGAGCCCTCGCCCGTGCTCGATATTCAGAATCCACGACTCTCGTGGATCAACCTTAACCCCTCGCAGCGTCAGGGTGCTGCACAGACGGCCTACCGCATCCGCGTAGCCACCTCGCCCGACTTCTCGCAGACGGTGTGGGACACGGGCAAGGTACTCTCGTCGGAGTCGGCCTTCGTCACCTACAAGGGCGCTGCGTTGCAGTCGCGCACCTCGTATTGGTGGCAGGTGATGGTCTGGGACGAGGCTGACAACCCCTCAGCGTGGAGTGCCCCCTCGATGTGGCATATGGGCCTTAGCAAAGAGGATTGGCAGGCCGAGTGGATCGGCGCTCCGTGGCAGGGCGAGGAGTCTTACGACGTGATGGGCAGCAAGGAGGTTGTGCCCGCACCCCTGCTCCGCAAGGAGTTTTCGGTGAGGAAGACCGTTAAGCAGGCTCTCTTCTACGGTACGGGACTCGGCTACTTCGAGCTCTACATCAATGGCGAGCGCGTAGGCGAGGATTACCTCTCGCCCAACCAGACCAACTACTCAACCCGTCCCAAGCTCGACACACGCGGCATCGTCGTTACCGACCCCTTCGAGGAGTACACCGTGATGTACCTCACGCACGACATCACCTCGCTCTTGAAGCAGGGCGAGAATGCCGTAGGTGCCATCTTGGGTAATGGTTTTTATGACGTTGTAGAGTATTGGCCCGCAATGGGTTACGGCACACCCCGCTTTATGGGACAGGTGGAGATCACCTACGAGGACGGCTCACGCGAAGTGATCGCCTCGGATCTATCGTGGCGCGCAGAGCGCAGTGCTATTGTCAGCGATCAGGTCTATCTGGGCGAGCACTACGATGCCCGCCTCGAGCACGACGGCTGGGCTACGGCTTCGTACGACGACTCGTCGTGGCAGCAGGTGGCGCTGAAGCGTGCCCCCGAGGGTAAGCTCATCCCTCAGAATGGCCCTGCCGACCGCATCACCAAGCGCTATGCCCCCGTCGAGATGAATAAGCGCGACGATGGCACCATCCACATCAAATTCCCCGAGGAGATCTCGGGCTGGATGGCGCTGAAGAACATCAAGGCCGAGAGTGGCCAGACCATCAACATCAAATACATCACCGAGTCGCCGGGTCAGGGCACCAACTCCTACACGGCCAAGGGCTCGGGCGACGAGTCTTACCACGCCCGCTTCACTTGGTTCGTATTCTCGGAGGTCGAGGTGACGGGTATCGACAACCTCACGGCCTCGCAGGTCGAGGCTCACGCCGTCAACTCCGATGTCGATTACTCGGGCGAGTTCACCACCTCGAACGAGCTGATCAACCGCATCAACCAGATCTGGCAGCGTAGCCAGCTCGACAATATGCACGGTGCCATCGCCAGCGACTGCCCCCACCGCGAGCGCTCGCCCTACACGGGTGACGGTCAGGTGGCCTGCGTGACGGTGATGCACAACTTCGACGCACAGACCTTCTACAACAAGTGGATTCGCGACATACGCGGTGCGCAGACCTCGGGCGGATATGTCCCCAACTCGGCTCCGTGGCAGCCAGGCTGCGGTGGTGGTGTAGGCTGGGGTGCCGCTATGGAGATTATGCCGTGGGAGTTCTACACCCACTACGGCGATCGTCGCGTGTTGGAGCAGAACTTCGACGCTATGCGTCGCCACGTCCGCTGGATGACAACGTGGGTGGAGGATGGCACGGGCCTTATGCTCTCGCACGATGTGCAGAAGTGGAAGAATCTGGGCGACTGGCTCCCCCCGCGTGAGCTGCCCAAGGCCGAGCTGGTTCACACCTTCTTCCTCTGGTATTGTGCCGACATAGCCGTTCGCACGGCTCACTCGTTAGGCGAGGATGCGGCTGAATTCATCGCCATCCGCGACGCCGCAGCCGATGCCTTCCATAGCAATCTCTACGACCCTGCGACGGGCTCATACGGCAAGTACGGCAGCAACGTGCTGGCTCTGAAGATCGGCGTTCCCGACGATCGTCGTGCGAAGGTCGTTGAGGCTCTGCGTCAGAATATTGCCGAGGTGAACGACCACCTCGATACGGGTATCGTCGCTACCCGCTTCCTCTTCGAGGTGCTGTGCGACAATGGCCTGAAGGATCTGGCCTACAAGATCATCAACCAGCGCGACTTCCCCTCGTTCGGTTGGTGGATCGAGCAGGGCGCTACCGTGACGTGGGAGAATTGGAATGGCAAGGACTCACGCAACCACCCGATGTTTGGTGGTGGTATAGGCTGGTTCTACCGCGATTTGGCGGGTCTTCGTGCCATCGACGCAGGCTTCCGCTCGTTCGACGTGCGTCCCGTTGTCCCCGAGGGTCTGGAGTGGGTGAACTACACTCACAACACCACCTACGGCCAGATCGCTATCCGTTGGGAGCACCGCGATGGTCGTTTCCACCTCTCGTGTGACGTTCCCGTAGGCACCACTGCCACCGTATGGCTCCCCTTCTCGGGCGAGGCTCCCGAGCTGGCCGAGTCGGAGAACATCATCCGCAAGGGTGTGCGCGAGGGCTATGCACTCTACAAGGTGCGCTCGGGTCACTACGAATTTGACACTGCGCTGTAATGAAACCCCTGAGATTGCACATATCGCCCTGCCCGAACGACACCTTTATGTTCGATGCTATGGTCAGTGGCCGCATCGACTGCGAGGGGTTGCAGCTTGAGGTCGAGTATCACGACATCGAGGAGCTCAATGCCTCCGTTATGGAGGGTCTGCCCGACGTGAGTAAGATCAGCTGCGCTGTGCTGCCCGCCATCACCTCGCACTATCGTCTGCTCGGTAGCGGTGCGGCACTCGGACGTGGCAATGGCCCGCTGCTGGTGCGTCGCCGTGGCGAGCAGGGTGCGATCCGTCGCATCGCCGTGCCTGGCCTGCACACCACAGCCAACGCCCTGATCGAACGCCTCTTCCCCGAGATCGAGGAGCGTGTACCGTTGCTCTTCTCCGAGATTGCAGCCGCTGTCGAACGGGGCGAGTACGATGCGGGTGTGCTGATCCACGAGGGACGCTTCGTCTATGAGCGTCGCAACCTCACGCTCGTGGCCGACCTGGGTTTGGAGTGGGAGGCTCGCACGGGGCTACCCCTGCCACTCGGAGGTATCGTGGTGAGGCGCGATCTGCCCACCAAGACGCAGGAGCTGATCGACCGCACGCTCCGTCGCAGCATCGAATACGCCTTTGCCCACCCGATGGACTCGCGTGCGTATGTCAAGTGTCACGCGCAGGAGCTGGAGGATGATGTGATCGACAAGCACATCGCCCTTTTCGTCAACTCCTACTCGCTCGACCTCGGCACGGAGGGCCGCGCAGCGATGAGAGCCCTCACTCAGTTGCAGGATTTTTAGCGAAAAATTGATATATATTAATAAATGCCGCCTTCGGGCGGTTTTTTTTGTGAAATATTTTGGGTGTTGATAAAATTATTACTATCTTGTAAACAGTAAAGAAGGCGCTTTATTTTTAAGGGGCGAAGAAAGGAGGCTTTTAAGGAATGTAGAGGCGCTTAAGAAAAAAACTCCGCAACATAGACAAGACTTTCATACTATAACCATTAATACCTATAGCCTATGAAAAAGTTTATTACCATAGTGTTTGCAGCAGTAGCCCTCGTGGCCTGCCAGAACAACAACAAGGCTAACTCGGGCTCTGAGCTCAGCCCCACGCCCAACAAGATCGAGTGCAAGGCCGACGGCGGCACCTTCACCATCACCACAGCCATACCCTCATACTTCACCGGTGCAACCATCTGGGAGGAGGTGACCGAGGCCAACCCCACGGGCGAGAGCACACCTCTCTACTACACCGTCAAGCAGAAGGACGCAACCACCTACGACGTGACGATCAAGCCGTTCGAGGGGACGAAGGTTATGTATCTGCGCTTCGGCGTGGACGATGACTCTAACGCTGGCGTGGTGGCCGTGAACTGCCGACCCTAACATTGTGTGACTCATCGCAGAAGCGAGTAAATTCTGGATTTTAAGGTTTAGAGTGAACTTAAGAGGGATCCTCCGACAATTTCATACGCGCAAAAGACGAGAAATAATGGGACGAATTGGATGTCAGAGGCAAACGATTTTTGAGGATGAGTGATAATAATAGTGTAAAAAAGATGTTAAAAGGAGAGTATCAAGGAGTGATTCTTCTATAGTTTACCAGATGAGGCTGCCAGCAGGGTGGCCTCATCGTTTTTCTATCTATCGCGTTTGCCCCACTTGGGCGTTATGCCGAGGAAGATCTCGTAGTTGATGCCTGGCATCGGACGCGACAGCACCGAGAGGTACTCCTCGTCGAAGAGGTTGTTCACAGCCCCCTTCAGCGAGAGATCGGCCCACGGCGTAGAGAAGCGCTTCTCGATGGTGATATTGTTCATATAGTAGGGCGGCAGGTTGCCCGAGAGCGAGAGATCGTTGCTCGACATCGTGTAGCGCTCGCTGTAATGATTCCACTTGTAGAGTAGCGACCACGTTCGCCACGAGAGCGTACCACTCATCGAGGCCGAGACCTCGGGGACGTAGGGCAGCTGCTTGCCCACCGACTTATCGGCTGGCGAGACGGGCTCACCCTCATTGATCGAGGGTGTCCACGAGTAGGTGCCACTCATCGCCAGATGCCAATCGCCACCTAACGCCAACTCAAGGTCGGCCTTGAGCTCGACGCCATACGAATGCACATCCTTCACGTTGCGAGGCGAGAAGAAACCCTTGGTGGTGGGGAGCCACAGTATCCAATCCTCGATGTAGGAGTCGAACCACGTTGCCGAGCCCGAGAGCGAGTATAGCCCCTCGCGTCCCACGGCAAACGACACTCCAGCATCGTACGACCAGCCCTGCTCGGGCCTCAGGTCGGGATTACCGCCCGGCAAGAAGTAGAGGTCGTTGAGCGACGGGAAACGGTAGTTGCGCGACACCGAGGCCTTGGCTATGATGTTGCCCCGCTCGGAGATCACGCCATCGACAAAGAGGGCGGGGATGATGGGTGTCCACTCCGTCCCGAAGAGCTCCTCACGCAGCGTGAGCGAGAGTCCTATGCGATCCGTCGGTCGCCACTTGGCCGTAGCCACACCCGAGAGCTCGATGCGTCCCTTATCGTAACCCACCACGGCACGGTCGCCCTGCTGGAGAATTACGTTCTTATCCTCGCTTCGCACCAGATGCTGATGTGCCGAGATCGAGCCCGTGAAGAGCCACTTGTCGGCGTAGTACTCGCCATCGGCCTGACCATAGAATGTATTGACACGGCTACGCGAGCGGGTCATCGGTGTCATCACTCCGTTGCCCGGGTCACGCTTGTAGTCGTAGGCCATCCTTGTGTGTATGTAGCCCGCCTTGGCCGCCACCTTCCAATCCGAGCGGAGGTGATCCCACGAGATGAGACCACGGAAAGTATGCTCGCGCTGGCGGTTGTCGAAGTGGGTGAAGTCGCTGTAATCGGTGGTGAGCATCTGCAGCTCGCGGTTCGAGTTGATGTACCACGCATTCAGTCCGAAGCGGTCGCCACGCCCCGTGTTGTAGTAGGCCTCCTGCAAGATGTGCATATCCTTGAACGAGCCGCTGCGGTTGCGCTCCGTGGGGTGGTATTGGCCGATGATATTCATCTGCTCGTCGTAGATGTTCTCCTTCTTGTCGCGGTTACGGTAGGAGTATTCGTTGGGCGAAGATGAATAGACGGCTCGTGTCGAGAGCTGCCAATGGTCGTTGCCATAGGTCAGGCGCAGGAACTCGTCGAAGGTCTCGAACGACCCCACACCCTGAACATATTGCAGCCCGAAGCCCTCGGCCGCAGCGGGTGCTGTGGCGAGCTTCACCGCTCCGCCCAATCCTCCGCCCGTCTCATTCACCGACGAGGAGCCGTGCAGCAGCGTGGCGTCGTCGATGAAGTAGGAGGGAATCATCGAGAAGTCGGTCATTCCCATCATCGGGTTGTTGATGCGCATACCGTTCCACGTCACCTGCGTATGCGAGGGCGAGGTGCCTCGCAGCGACACCGTCGAGAGTGTGGCACGGCCATAGCTCTTGACGAAGATCGAGGAGTTGAAGGCCAGCACATCGGCAATCGAGAGCGCCACATTCTCCTTCAGCACTGCCGAGTCGAGTTTGGTCTGCTGGGTGCCGATCTCCTTCATCGGGCGGCGGCCATAGACCGTCACCTCGCGGATGGATACGGTGCGACGAGGCTCATCCTGCGCCCTCAGCAGCTGCGGCAGCAGAACGAATAGTAACGACAATATGTATATCACTCGACGCATCGTCTTCTTCGTTTCTTTTATCTCTCCTTTTCTGTTATTCTTTTTCTGTCCCTCTTTTTCTTCTCTCTTCCCCTTTTGCTCTTTTCTCTCTCCCCCCCCCGAAAATTATTTCCAGCAGAAGGCGCCAGGGATGATGCCCACATAGAATTCATCCACCAACTCACCCTCGGCCGTGTAGCGGTAGATCATACCCTGCTGCTGATAGTCCACAGCGTCGGCCACATAGACCTCGCCCGTGCGAGGGTCGATCGTAAGGCCGTAGTAGAGTGTCTCGCGCTGCTTTAGGAACGGACGCACGGGCAGACGCTCGGCATCGACCGACATCTCCCACACGTCGTTGTTGATCCAGTACAACCTGTCGCCCGTGCCGTTGAGCTGCAACTCCGTGGGCTCGCTGCCCATAGCGAAGCGGAACTCACGCTCGATGGTGAACGTCTCGGCGTCGATGCGGATAAGGCGTGGCGTCTCGTGACCATAGGGCGAGTCGGCGTAGCCGCCGTCGGTCAGCGTCCAGAGCTTGCCTCGGCTGTCGAGAACGAGCGACGAGGGCTGTATGCCCACCTCCAACTCCCCGACGATGGTATCGGTCTGGGTGTCGATCTTGAGTATCTTATTCTGGTAGGACCAGCAGCTGACGTAGAGGTAGCGTCCCCACTGCACCATCTGCTCCGTCGAGCCGCCATCGGGCGTCATACCTGAGCACTCGATGTGGCCCGTGATCTTGAAGGTCTTGGGGTTGACGATGAAGATGCGGTTGTCCCAGATCTGTGTGACGTAGGCCTTCTCGTCGGAGATGAAGTGGATGTAACGCGGCGAGGTGAAGCCCGTGATGCGTCCCACCTCCTTGTAGGTGTCGGTGTCGATGGCGAAGACGACGTGCGAGTTGTTCACCACGATCCAGCCCACGCCGTTGTGGATGACCATCGACTGCGCCACGTCGCCTAACTTCATTGCGTTCGAGCGGTAGAAGATTTCGTTCTCGACCGTGCGGGTTGCGGGGTCGTAGAACGATAGTGAGGCGTTACCGTACTGGAAGTTGCCCTCGTTGGTGATGAAAAGGCCCTCGGCCACTCCATCGAAATCCTCTTGCAAGCCGTATTCCCACTTCATACAACCCACGAAAAGCACAATGGCCGCCACGAAAATGGCAGTCTGCACAATCCTTGATATGTTTATGACCCTCACTTACTTATATCCAAGAAATGTTTTATTCCATTGAGTAGTCGCGGAAGTCGTACACGTCGGTCGAGTTCTCGCCTATCCATCCGCTCTTGGTGTTGAGTGCCGTCTGCACCTTCACAAAGTCGATGTAACGGAGCTCCACCACCTCGCCTTGCTCGTCAATCGCGTTGGCAATGTCGAACAGATTCTCTGGCCCAGCCTCGCCCGTGATGATGTCCTGCTCGCTGAAGTTGTCGGCATAACCCCAACCGTATGAGGGCTGCACCCACAGCGATCCATTGCCCGAGGAGTCGTAGTTGCGAGCCTCGAGACGTGTGCCCGTGAGGGTGTAGCTGTCGGCCTTGATCCACGTCGGGTAGTAGTAGGGCTGCGGGTGGAACGTAGGGAGGTAGTCGATCTGTCCCGTAGCGCCCTCGCTGTCGGCCCACTCGACGGGCTGCCCCTCGGCCGAAGGGCGGTAGTAGGTCACCGAGTAGTGCTGGATGGTGGTCGCGGCACCGCTCTCGCTGCCACGCAACTCGTACCAGCCGTCGTTAGCCACGCCGTCGCCATTATTGTCCTGCGACACCCACACTATGCCTGGCTCCGAGGAGCCGTCGTAGCAGTTGCTGCGGATGGCGAAGTCGTAGCCCGTGACATTGTCGATGCTATGGTCGAACGCCACCACGACATAACCACCAAAAGCTCCGAGCGAGAGGAACTTGCCATCGCGCATACGTCCCTCGGCATAGGCCACGGCGTCGGCTGCGGTGAGCTCCTCACCCGTGAAACCACTCTGGGTGGTGTCGCCGATGTACTGCCCAGGGGCGGGGGTATATTCGAGCACTGCACTCCAGTGGGCCTCAGAGGTGGCCGTGCGGGGACGGTAGTGCTCATCATCTAATGTGATCGTAACCACATCGTCCTTGTTGCAGGACGATGCGGCCACGATCATCAACACACACATAAATCTAAATTTCCACATACTCCTTTACTCTACGGGAAAACGTACTGTCACATCGTCAAAGGCGAAGTACTTGGGTGTATTCAAGCCCCACTCGCCACACAAATCGGCACTACCCTCGAGGCTGAACTCCACACGAGCAACCGAACCCAAGGTGGTCAGATCGAAGAGCTGCCACTCATCGACGATATTCTCGTTGCCGTCGCAGAGCAGGAACTCGGTCGTGCCTGTCACCTCGCCCTTAGCGTTGTAGCCCGTGGCTACGATCTTGAACCAAGTGTCGGCCGTAGCGGCTGTCGAGTAGGCATCGCCATAGGTCAACGAGCTGAGGACGTAGGCCGTGTTGGTAACATACATATGGTCGATAACGTACTCGCCCTCGTTGCCAAACGCGAAGCCTGCCGTGCCGTTGTGAACGCAGAAGTTCTTTGAGCCCTCGTTGCCCGCAGCACCCTCCGAGCCAGTGGCAACCTCCAACTGGGCGGTGTAGTCCTTAGCCTCGATGGTCGAGGTGTAGAGGTCCGATACCACCTGACCGCCATTCCAGAATACCTTGCCACCGTAAGACTCCACCAGCGACGAACGCAGGAAGGTGTTTGCCGTATCGTACCAATAGTAGTCGGTCGAGCCAGCGTAGGTGGTCATCGACGAGCCGTAGGTCATTGCGTCGCCATACTGCTCGGCGGGGATGAGCGACGACCAGTTCTCGATCGAGTAGCTATCGCCCAAGTCGTTCGTGAAGGTGTAGGGGGCGAACAACGCATCCTCATCCTCGAAGGTGAGCACACGCAGCTCGTAGTCGATGGCGGGGATGCGGATCACGCGACCATCGGCCAGAGTGATGATGACCATACCATCCTGCTCGACGATCGACACGAAGAGTGAGTCGCCATCCTTACCATTGGTGATTGAAACCGACGTGCCGTCGTTGAAGGTGAGCGTGTAGCCCTCGTCGGTCGGGGTAACCGCGGTGATCACCTTGCCCTTGTTGAGCGCCTCGACCAGCGACGAGAGGGTGGCTATATCCTCGGCATTGGCTTGCACCTGCTGCTCGAGCGAGTTCACCTTGTTCCACAAATCACCATCGTCGTACTCGCAACCAACGGCTGCGAAGCCAATGATTGCCACTGCTAAAAATCGAAAAACCTTTTTCATTGCTTTGTATGTTTTAAGTTAATATTGGCTTCGATCGGCAGAACCTTCGTTAACTCAAAACCACATCGCGTAAAACAGTCTTTCGTGCTGAGCCGCAAGCCTTTGCCTATGCTACTTTGGTCTTAGCCCTATTCCCTACGGCGAGAAAAGCCCCAATCCCAAACGCCATTGCCTTAAAACCCTTTAGGCCCACGGGCAAAACTGAAAATTTACGGATAAAAATAGTTTTGATTCGTCCCGTAGTCCTGCAGGTCACAAATCTTATAAATCGCAAAGGTAGGTCTTCTGACTTGTTCCGTTTGTGGCGCCTTCCCAACGCCGTAGCGTCAGTGGCAAAGAGTGTCACAAACTAACTTCGATGACGTGATTGATCGGGCTTCCCATAAGCCCCGCCACCCCGAAGTGGAACTCACAGCAACAGGCATTGTTTCGGACTCTCACCGAATTCCCTATTAATCCCAGCGGCCGACGACCGCACGGGAACCGTTTGCTTGATGCAAAGATAAGCACTTTTTTTATTTTGCAACTTTTTTTGGGGATTTTTTTTGGAGCGCGCAAGAAAAAAAAGCCGTGCGACTAAAGACCGCACGGCTATACCTCTTATAAAAGATTTTTCGCTACAAGGTGATGGGCTTGTACTTCGGCACAAATGCCTTCATAGCCATCCAGCTCACCAAGTAGGCCACGGCGCAGAACGAGAAGGCGATCATATAACCAGCCTCGATGCCCGTGTAACCCATAAAGGTCATCTGCTTCAGCTCGGCATAGTCGAACAGACGACCAGCGCCCATCTGTATGCAGAACGAACCCACACCACCAGCCATACCGCCGATGCCCGTGATCGTTGCGATCATCGACTTGGGGAACATATCGCCCACGGTCGAGAAGATGTTGGCCGACCACGACTGGTGAGCCGCCGCCGCGATACCGATAAAGACGATCGGGAACCAATACGAGTAACCCGACAGAGGCTGTGCCAGCAACGCCACGAGCGGGAAGAAGGCGAAGATGAGCATCGCACGCATACGTCCTGCGTAGGGGTTCATCTTATACTTCTCGACAAAGATCGTCGGCAGGTAACCGCCCAGCACCGAGATCATTACGATCAGGTATAGCACGCCCAATGCCAGCTGGAACTCGAAGCTCGTCGATGACATTCCGCAGGCGTTCTTCAGATACGATGGCATCCAGAACAGATAGAACCACCACACACCGTCGGCAATGGCCTTACCCGAGATGAAGGCCCACGTCTGACGATACTTAAAACACTGCCAGAGCGACACCTTGGGTGCGGCAGCTTTCTCGGCGGCGTCACGCTCGGCGGCAGCACGCTCCTGCTCACTATCGGAGTTGATGTATGCCAACTCGGCCTCATTCACGGCGGGGTTCTGGTCGGGCTTCTTGTACATAAACTGCCAGAATCCCATCCATACGAAACCTAACGCACCGATGATGATGAAGGCAGCCTCCCAGCCAAACTTGGCGGCAAGTGTCGGAATGGTGAAGGGTGCTAACAGCGCACCGATGGTCGTACCTGCGTTGAAGATACTTGTTGCGTAAGCACGATCCTTCTTCGGGAAGTACTCGGCCGTGGCCTTGATGGCAGCGGGGAAGTTACCCGCCTCACCGATGGCCAGTACACATCGTGCCACGATGAAGAGCGTGAGCGAGATGTTGGCTATGCGAGCCACTAAATCGACATTACCTATCGCATTGCGCAACGCCTCGGCGTCGGGCAACCCCACGGCCCACTCGGTCGCCACACCGCACAGCGCGTGTACGCAGGCACCGATCGACCAGATGAAGATACTCCACAAGTAACCCTTCTTGGTGTCGAGCTTATCGACTATTCGACCCGCGAAGAGCATACCGATGGCATATACCAACGAGAAGATACCCGTCACCAATCCGTAGTGGGCATTGGTCCAGTGAAACTCGGGGCGAATGAAATCCTCCCACGTCAGCGACAGCACCTGACGGTCGAGGTAGTTGATCGTGGTCGCAAAGAAGAGTAGCGAGCAGATCACCCAACGGTAGGAGGTAGGTTTGTTTTGGTTGTTAGTCATAGTATTCAGGTTGTTGGTTTGTCCTTGATTTGGCAAGCCGTTTTATTGGCGGGCTGCGGCGATGAAGCTGAGTGCCTCGCGGCACTTTTCGGTGATGGCTCCCCACTCTCGGGCTGCGATCACTTGCTTAGGAAAGAGCTTCGATCCCATACCGACCACCGTCGCTCCAGCCTTCATCCACGCCGAGAGATTCTCCTCGGTAGGCTCGACGGCTCCCGTAGCCATAATCATCGACCACGGCATCGGTGCCAGCACATTCTTCACGAACGACGGACCTCCCACCTCGCCTGCGGGGAAGATCTTTACCAAGTCGCAACCAGCCTCCTGAGCCTGCCCGATCTCGGTCACCGATCCGCATCCGGGGGTGTAGGGCACTTGGCGACGGTTGCATACGCGTGCCACCTCGGCATTGAAGAGCGGACCCACGACAAAGTTGGCACCCAACTGCATATAGAGCGCAGCCGTCGGGGCATCCACCACGCTACCTACGCCTAAGATCATCTCGGGACACTCCACGGCGGCCCAGCGGTTAAGCTCGCCGAAGATCTCGTGGGCAAAGTCGCCACGGTTGGTGAACTCGAAGGCGCGCACGCCACCCTCGTAGCAAGCCTTGACGACCTGCTTTGCCACCTCGATGTCGGCGTTGTAGAATACGGGCACCATACCCGTCTGTTGCATTGCGGTGAGTACCGCTATCTTTGAAAATCTTGCCATATATCTCTCTTTTATCTTGACACTCGTCCCGAGCCGTCGCCCTTCATCAGAGCCTCCACCTCGGCCACTGTCACTTGGTTGAAGTCGCCATATATCGTGTGCTTCAGAGCCGATGCCGCCACCGCAAAGCGTAGCGCACGCTCGTCGTCCTTGTACTCGCGCAGGCCGTAGATCAGTCCACCCATAAACGAGTCGCCACCGCCCACGCGATCGACGATGTGTGTGATGTCGTAACGGGGTGAGGCGTAGAGCTGCTCGCCGTTGTAGAGCACGCCGCCCCAGGTGTTGTGGTTGGCATTGATCGAACCACGCAGAGTGATAATCACCTTCTTCGCACGCGGAAAACGCTCCATCAGCTGTCGGCATACGCTCTCGAAGGCGGCCTGCTCGACCTTGCCCTCCGTGGCGGCAGCGTCGAATCCCTCGGGCTTGATGCCAAAGACCTTCTCGGCATCCTCCTCGTTGCCGAGGATCACATCGCAGCACTCCACCAGCGCAGGCATCACCTCCGCAGCCGTCTTGCCATATTTCCAGAGGTTTTTGCGGAAGTTCAGATCGCACGACACGGTAACGCCCATCCGATTGGCCACCTGACAAGCCTCTAAACAGACCTCAGCAGCCGAGGCGCTGATGGCGGGGGTGATACCTGTCCAATGGAACCAGTCGGCCCCCACGAAGGCTCGCTCCCAGTCGATCATACCTCGCTCGATGGTCGAGATCGAGGAGTGGGCGCGGTCGTACACCACCTTGCTCGGACGTGCCACAGCACCCGTCTCGAGGAAGTAGATTCCCAATCGCTCGCCACCATAAACTATGCCGCTGGTACCCACACCATAACGGCGCAACTCACCCACACAGGCACGGGCTATGTCGTTGTCGGGAAGGCGGGTCAAAAAATCGACCTCCACGCCATAGTTGGCCAGCGAAACGGCCACATTAGCCTCGCCACCGCCATAGGTGGCCGAGAGTTGGTTGCACTGCGAGAAACGCAGGTAGTCGGGAGTTGCCAGACGCAACATTATCTCACCGAAAGTAACTACTTTGCTCATCTGTAAAATCCTTTTTGGGACTGACGTAATATTACGTTCACACAAAACTACGCAAAAAAAAACAAAAAAAGAACAATTTTTGCGTCTATGGTTATGCTATGCATAAAAAACGACCGCTCGAAGAGCTCGGGCGGTCGCTGATTGACTGATGTGGGGCTTGAGCCGATGGCTCTTCGTCGTTGGGTTTGAGCCGATGGCTTCCGCCCGCGCCTACTTTAGTCGGTTGATGGTCTGGCGCAGCTCGGCAGCGAGAGCCTTATCCTTGGTCTTGATCGAAAGGCAGACCTCGATGATCTGCTCTTTGCGAGGCGAGATCACAAACCATCCCAAAGCCTCGGCCACAGCCGTGCGAAGCTCGGTCGGGGTGCCTTCGTCACGCATCAGCTCGATCATCTGCGGAACGTACTCGTGGTAGGTGTTGTTGCGCACGCCACGCACAGCGCTGATGCGCTCCTGAACGGTGGCCTCTGTGTCCATCAGCGTTGCCATCTCGCTCTGCTTCGAGCGTTGCAGACGCTTGATGTAACTACGCAGAGCGTCGATATTCTCCTCCACGGGGTAGCCCGTCGCAGCGGCCGCCTTCTCGAATGCCGCCTCCACGTCGCTTGCGGGCAGGATCTCCATCACACGATTCAGCACAAAGCTCACACGCTGCGACTCGGGGTAGTTCACCATCACATCGGCAGCCTTCTCGGCCAACGAACCCTCGCCCAACATCCACGCATAGGTGGCGGCATTGCGACGCACCAGCTCGTAGCTGTCGTAGAGCGCCTCGCCCACAACCTCCACCATCTCGGGAGTCGAGCCGTGGCGAGCCAATAGTTTCAGGCACTCCATACGCGTGGTGGCGTAGTTGCAGCTGCGGTACTTATCGAGTAGGCTCTTTGGTGGTAGCATACCTCCGTCGGCAAGCATACGCAGCGCCAAGGCCTGCACGTCGGCACTCGGAGCGTTGAGTAGCGAAGCCCAATAGAGAGAGTTCTTACCCTTCTGCACACGCTTTGTCACCATATCCGTCGAGAGTGTCGAGGGCTGCGTCGGAGCAAAACGGAAGGCGGGGTCGCCGATGATATGCCCCTCGAGCGTGGCCACCAGACGGTTGTACTGTCCTACTCGTACACCGTGCGTCAGCAGGCCGAACATCTCGTATGTCCAGCGATCCTGCAACACATTCACCGTGTTGCCCTGCACCACAACCGTGCGACCCTGGCCGAAGATGTAACTGCCAGCCACATAACCCTTTTCGTGGAACGAGCCGTTGTAGCAGGCGTTGAGAATTACAAGTCGGGGATTGAGCGTATGTTTGTTCAGATCCTCCAATGTCAGATCGTCGGGTTTCGACTCCTTTGGTGTAGGGTTGTAGTACTCGTTGAAAAATGCGTCGGTCAGATGGTAGCGCTCCTTGAAGTATGCCTTTGCACCCTCCACGTCGCCCTTCTCGCCCTTGCGCTCCTCACGACGGATGGCCGAATAGACGGTGCTACGCAGAGCCTCGGCACGGGCATCGAAACCCTCGATCGGGCCCTCGCCGCTGACGTGCTGACGATCCACCGATCCGTGCTCGTTGAAGAGCATCACATCCACCTCGTCGCGCTCCAGTTCGCTGAAGAGTCGGTAGGTCATATTGTAGTCGTTCATACGGAAGTTGAGCTGCTTCAGGGCGAGGTAGTCGTTGCGATCCAGCTGCGGGAACATCTCGCCGATGGCCACACGCTCGTCCATCCACGTCACCAGACAATCCGAGTTGTAGGCCGCACCGGCGAAGGTAACCATATGGTCGATCACCTCCTCGCGCTGACGCTCCTTAACCACCTTACGCAGATAGGCCGAGATGGCCTCGTACTTGTTGCCGCCCATCTGCTCGGGGTAACGTATGCGGCCCGAGTAGAAGGTGGGGTCGAGTCGCTGGGGCGAATCCTCCGCGAGCTTGTAGTAGTAGCGCAGCTGATCGACCGAGTCACGACGGATGAACTCGAATTGCAGGTTCAGATCGTCGTAGAAACGATCCGACGTGACGGATGCCTCCTCGATGGGGAAGGTCTGCTCGTTCATCTTGAAAGCGGTGGTCATATGCTGGGCATTCTGCACGCTGACGTAGGGTATGTCGCCAATAAAGACACAACCCTCCAACGGCTGACGCTTTAGGCTCTGCTTGTAGAGCTTCTCGAGTGCCGTACGCACATCCTCGGGCGAGGACCAATCCTCGACGAGCCGATGCACCCGAAGTCCATCTTGTTGCAGGGCGAGGGCGTAGGCCTCCACCTCGGTACGACACTCGGCGTAGGTGCGGCTGTCGATCACGATGGCGAACGATGTTGCGGACTCGGTGGCGGCTATTGCAGTGCCGTGGATGGCAAAGGTCGTTGCCACGGCCAGAAGTATAGTAAAAAACTTTCTCATAGCGATTTACTTTTTAGATGTTAAGCGTGAGTGTGCGCGTCTTACCTCGCGCTCTAACTCCTCCGACATACCTCCTCGCTCGAGCAGGCTCGCGCAGGTCGAGACGATCTTCTGCTTGTGTACCGACAGATCGAACCACGCCAACGCCTCGGCCATCAGCACACGAATTGTCTCGGGCTCGGTCTCGTCGGCAAGGATCGTGGTGAACTCATCGACATATTGGTGCAGCGGCTGATTCTTCAGCGCCGTGATGTAGAAGGGTCGCCAACGCGTCTCCTCACGATCGACGAAGTCCTTGCGCTTGGAGGGGTAGCCATCCTCGGTGCGGGTATCGACATATCGCATAATATCCTCCTTCATTCGGGCGGCGTCGTACATTGTCGAGCCTTCGAAACGGTTGTTGATGGCCTCGATCACCTTGTCGCGGTCGAACGATGCCAAGGCGAAGGTGTTCTGGAACATCACACGGGCCGAGTTGTGGTCGTTGATGTAGGAGTCGATCAGCAGCGGGATGAAATCCTCGTCGCCCTTCTGTCCCATTCGCGTGACGGCCAGACGGCGCGTGAACTCGAAGCTGTCGGTCGAGGCCTTCATCAATATCTTTTTGTAGTTCTCGTCGTCCAATCGCTCCGAGAGCATCATCGCCGTGCCACGCACGGTGGCGTAGGGTGACGACATATACTTATCGAGCAGCACCTGCGATATGCCCTCGTAATCCTCCTCCAAAAGTCGAATCATCGCCAGCGACTGAACATCGGGCAGACGGTGGTCGAGCATCGCCGTCCAGTAGTCGTGATCCTTGCGCAGATAGTTGCGATTTAGGTCAAGCTCCCGCCCCTCCTTGCTTGCGAAGAAGAGCGTTGGATCGCCGTGGATGTGCGACTCGAGGATGTTGATGTGCTTGGCCCACACGCCTATGCGCACGCCGTAGCCCAGAAGTCCCATCAGGTCGTACGAGGTCTTGTCCTGCAACACATTCACACTGTTGGCCCAGCCGATGACGCAGTCGCCCTCCGAGAAGATGAACTTGCCGGCGATGAAGTCGTCGTTGCGGAAGTCGCCATTGAAGCAGGCGTCGAAGAACACCATTCGGGCGTTGGGGCGTATCTCGTTGATCTCCTCGAGGATGATACCCGTGCGCAGGTCGAGGAGCGAATCCTTCTCCACCATTTCGGGCGAGTCATAGTTGGCATACCACGTCGAGTCCAATCCCCACTCATCGGCCAGCTTCTTTGCCGACTCACCCGAGCGTGCTGCCAGCGAGCGCAGACGCACCTCCATCTGCTCGATATGTTCGTCGGTCGAGGTGGTGAAGGGATCGCCCGATATGTACATACGGAAGTAGTCGCCGTGCTGGTGGAAGATCATAAAGTCGAGATCCTTGCGACGCAGGTCGCGGATGGCGTCGTACTTCATATATGGCTCCATCGTGAAACGCGAGAAACGGGCTGCATTGCGGTGAGAGAAGCGGTTGCCAAACTGCTCACGCACAACCTGCTGCTCCGAGCGCCACGCCACCAGCGAGTTGGAGTGCGAGCCGCTACCCGTGAACGAGAGGAACTGATCGAGCTCGTTGCCCGAGCGATGCTCGCGCACAGCCTTCTCGAGATAGGCCGCGATCTGGGCATAGGGGTCGCCATTGCTCTTCTGCGGCTTTAGGCGTGCCGAGTAGATGTCGCACTCGATGTATTGGGGCGAGTGGGGCGACATAGCAAAGTAGTGCAGCAGCCCCTGCGAAGGCTCATCGAGACGGTCGAACACAAGGTCGAAGTCGTCGTAGTAACGATCCGACGGCACCGAGCAATCAAAGAGCGGGTAGGTGCGCTCGTTCATCTTGAATGCCGTTGTGAGGTGCTGCGCCTTGGTGATCATCGCCACAGGTACGTCGCCCACCAGCACACAACCCTCGAGCGAATGCTCCTCGTAGAGCTGTCGCAGCTGCTCGCGCACCGCCTCGGGCTTCGACCACTCGTCGGCCACCACAAAGACGGGCAACCCCTCGCTCTCGATGGTCTGCTTGTAGAGCGCTATCTGCTCACGACACTTTTCGTAGGTCTTCGTGTCGGTTATGACGGCAAACGATGTCGCGCCCTCGATCGAGGGGCGGTCGATGTGCCGCGTCTGCCCCACGGCCATCAGTGCGAGCGATAGGAGCAGCGATAAAAGCGTTGTTTTACGAATCATCATTTCTGTGGGTTAGAATGTGAGTCCTGCACGCACGAGCAGGGTAGAATAGTTTTCCATAGTGTGGCCGCCCAGCAGCTTCTCGTTGGGAGCCGAGTGGTTGTACCGTAGGTTAACGAAGAGTGCCGAACGCGAACCAAACAGCCCGCTGCGGGTGTACTCCACCTCGGCACCGAGTAGGTAGGCATCGGATGCGAGGTAGTGGTAGTCGCGCAGCACCATATTGCGGTAGATATCCGACTCGGCATAGTTGCCCGAGTAGGTGCGGTCGGCCTCGCGGTTGCGCTTGAGCTGCCCCTCCACGCCTATCAGAATGGCGTTCTGTCCGAAGTGGAAGTTGCGCTTTAGGAAGAGTGAGAGGTAGAGATTTTCCACGTCCTGCGTCGAGCGGGGCAGGTAGTAGATGTCGCTCAGGCTCTCCATCTCAGCCTCGATGCCCGCCCACCAGCGGTAAGACTCCTTCAGTTTGTTCATATATTCCAACTTGGCCGTTGCTATCTTGCTCGAAAAGTTAGAGCGGATATTCTTCGAGATCACCACCCACTCCGACACCTCGAACGAGGGGTCGAAGACCTGCACATACTCGATGCCGTCGATGCTGCGATCACGGTAGTCGGCCTTGAGGTAGAGGGTGTTGTCGGTGTCAAGGTCGTAGCTCAGGCGAGCCTTCGCCTCCCACAGATTCTCCTTCGTCGTGCCGATGATCTTGGGTGTGGTGTAGTCGTTGTTCACATCCTCGACGGTGAAGGTGTAGTCGCCCCCGACGAGCAGTCGCAGACGCTCCGATTGGTAGGAGTATTGTACCCCGCCACCCATCGCATTGGCGTTGTAGGCTCTCAGACCCGAGAATCCCGTACCTCCGACCTCGCCCGTCTGGTAGAATCCCGGAGCGACAACCTCCCACACGGGCTGCGTGATCAGGCTGATCGAGTTCGCTGCCGTGCCATCCTCACGACTTGACGAGTAGGTGTAGTTGGCTCCCACGGCGTGTCGGCCTGCGGTGAAGACCACCGAGGGGGTGATGGCAAACTTCGAGAGCTGCACATTGGGGCGCGGGTCGATCTGCTTGGCACCCTGCGAGTTCTGGTAATCCAGCCCTACGCCCACAATCCAGTGGTTGGCCAGAATGGGCGATGCGGCCTTCATTCCGAGCTTGTAGTGCTGGTGGATCCAGTCGCTCACGTTCTGATCGGCGATGTAGAAGGGTGTGCCACGCAGCGGGTCGATGAGCGAGGCGTTGTAACGTGCCTCACGGATCTTGTCGTGCGAGTAGTCGAAGTAACCCCACAGGAAGATCCCCTTCAGATTCTCCATCTGCCCGCCGCCATCGGTCGAGAAGCCGTAGCTGTCGTTGTTGCGGCCACGCTGCGTGGGCTGGAAGTCGCCCTCGCTATGGTTGTAGCCGAGGCTGATCTGGCTGAATTGTTTGATCTGGTCGAGTTGTGCTCCTGCGGCGTTGTTGGTTGCGTCGAACCAGAAGCTCTCCATCTTCTTGCGCTCGATGCTCTGCGGGGTGCTGTTCTGCGCCACGACAGAGGTCGAAGCCACAGCCGACAACACCATCATCAGAGCTATGGTATATCTGATATTTCTCATAATTAGAATCATTTAACGGTTAAACTACTCTGCCCACGGGCTCCACGCGGGGCGCTTCACTTCGTGACGACGAATCACGGGCAGGTCGCACACCTCGAAGTCATCCGTCGAGTTGTTCGTATCTTGGAAGATGGGAGTCCCGTCCTCGCGGTAGGTGAAGACCTTGCGCGAGATGCTCTTGCCGTTGTAATAGCCATTGACCGATGCTGCGCCCGAGTCGAGAATGCCTGGTATGCGCTTCATATCCAGATCGGCCGAGGTGGGGATGCACTCCACCGCGTCGAGTATATCGCCCACGGGGATGCGCACATACTCCTGACCGCTGCCACCCACTTCGGTCTGTGTGGTTACGCCCTTCTGCCAGTAGTCCGATCCGAACTCCAAGTTGCGACCTGGCTGGTAGAGCGCCATAGCCGATCCATCGACCGAGGTGAGCCACTGCATCTTGACGATGTAACCCGACCAGAATACATAGGGCAGATCGGGCACGTCGGGGTTGATGCGCTGCTCGTTGCCTGCCCAGCACTCCCAATCGGCCTTCGAGGTATCCACCACGCCAAAGCCTGCCCACGTCTCGATCTTGGTGTGGTCGGCAGCCTCCTGTGCCAGAATGACCGACTCGCCAGGCTGCAAGGGGTAGTCGTCGCCGTCGCCCTGAATCTGCCACAGCGTGGCGGCATAGGCGTAGCGTCCCACGCCATCCTCGGCGGGCCACTCGGGCAGGTTGGTGGTGGCGTAGAGGGGTGCTAAATGCGCCAGACAGATGTAGTCGAGATAGACCACCTCGTCGCCATTGTTGTAGATCTCGTAGAACTGATCGCGGAAGTAACCGCCCAGCGAGCCAGCGTAGTACATCTCGCGGATGCAGAGCGGCGAGCCGAGCAGCGGCTCGATCGAGATCGAGCGCGAGGCGTCGATCGACGAATTACTCTCGGTGAGCGAGACATTCTGTGCCAAGCCGTTGAGGATGTAGCTCTTGCCTTCGTACTTCTGGGTGCTGCGCACGGTGATGTTGTAGATGCCGGGGATCAGATCCGCCTCGGCCAAGCCGTCGCGTCCTACCGTGACCTTCGACTCTATCCCCTCGGCGAAGTTGTTGAACGTAACCTCTAAGTTTTCGTACCACTCGTCGGGTGCTACGGCCGATGTGCCGTCGGGTGCGGTGAAGTCCTTGATGTCGATTGCGTAGGCGATGCGGATCGGCTCAACAACCGCGGCATCGCGTGCGTCGTTCATCATCTCGGCACACGATGTTGCCAGAGCGAGTGCCGCCATTGCGGCTATGTAATATGTTCTCTTTCTCATTGTTGCGGGGTTTAATTATTTGATCATAGCCGTGAGCGAAAGACCGAAGAAGAAGCTGTTGGCGTTGCGACGCACGAACGATCCCGGGTCTTTCGTACTCTCCCACAGCGGGGTGCTGCGGAAGGCGTTGTTGGCGTAGAACGAGATGCGCAGGTAATCCTTGATCTCCTTCGTGACGTTGAGATTCATACACAGGATGGGAGATTTATAGCTATCCTTTATATTGCGCTTTACGTCGAGATCCTTGCGGCGGTCGAGCATCTTGAACTCATCCTGGGCGAACATCTCTTCATTGAAATCGTACATCTTGCCATCCTTGGCCGAGATGTACATAATGGGCACCTCGTCGTTCTGGTAGAAGGCCCACGAATTCTCGCGCCACGTCACATTGGCCGTGGCCGTCACCACGAATCCGATCGAGGGGATGTTGTGCACCGCCTTCAGGTTGGTCGAGAGCGACTCGTAGAAGTTGTGTCGGTTGTGCGAATATACACCCATATGGTCGGTGTTCGAGGCGGCATTGGCGCGGGCATACTCGTAGCCCTTGTTCCAGCTCTCGGTGCGGCTCCACACGCCGTCCAAGATGAAGCGGGTGCGGATGGCGTCGATGCGTCCGAAATCGACCGAGAACTCCAGACCTCGAGTCTCGTAAGATGAGTTGTTGGTGGGGGTGGTGTGGTAGAGCAGCACCTTCTGGCGCGATGTCTCCGAGAGGGTGGGCAGCTCCTTCTCGTCGCTTCCGTAGGTGGCCGCATAGCGCACCATATCGACGCTATGGAAGGTCGAAGGGGTGTAGGTGAAAAGGTAGCCGTTGTCGCTGCTATCCTTGAACAGCGTCAGCGATCCTGCGATCTGTCCCGCCTGGAAATCCAATCCCACCTCGTACTTCTTGGTGGTGGCCATCTCCAGCTCCTCGTTCACGGTGCTGTATGCGTGTGTCGTTACCATCTGGAACTTCTGCTCATCCTTGGCGAAAGTCGATTGGCTGTTGTCGAAGTTGACCATATCGAAGTAGGCATCCTGCGGATTGAGCATCTCGAGCGTAGGCGCCTTGGCCGTGATGCCGTAACCACCACGGATGGTCAGCGCACGGGGTATCAGCTCGAGTGAGGCGTTGATACGCGGTGCCACTACATCGTCGAAGTCGAGGATGTGGTCGTAGCGTACGCCCGCAACGATGTTGAGGTTGCGATCGGCAAAACGCAGGTTGAACGACTCCTCGGCAAACAGGCCGATCGTGGTCATAAAGGGTATTTCGTCGTACGAGCGGTCGCGCTGCGTCTGGTAGTTATACGACGAGGAGCGCACGGGAGGACAATCCTCATCATAGACCTTGCCTCGACCACGGTTGCCGTCGTTGCGCACATCGGCACCAACCTTGATGAAGTGGGTCGTGGAGCCAGCCTCGCCCGCGAAGTTGGCAATCACTTGTGCGTAGGTGTTGTACTCACGACCGAAGATGTTGTAGCGATATATATATGTGTTGGGGGTCTTCAGCGCGTGGGCTCCGCCTTCGTTCTGGTTGAGCAGCGTGCCATCATCCATATATACCTTGCCACCTGGGGCGCTGTTGGTCACCTGACCGTCTCTCTTCGAAGTCGAGAAGGTGTATTCGGCATTCGCCGCCTGATCCTCGAAGGCGCTGTTCTTGTCGGTATAGGTGAACGATGCCACATACTTCAAATTGCTAAACCACCCCTTGTCCACCGAGATCGTGCCCTTGGTGTTGAGGCGGAAGCGATTCTCCTTCTGCAAGGCGTTGCGATGGTCGTTCGGATCGCCTGGTGTGGGACGGCTGCGGTCGCGGTAGAAACCTATCGAGGCGGTGGTGTTGGTGTACCACTTGCCGATGGTGTTGGTGTAACCGACCTGACCGTTCGTGCGCTCGTAGTGCGAGTAGCCCTCGGTGGGCTTGTACTGCGAGTAGGAGTAGTCGGCGCTGTAATTCAACGCTCCCGTCCTTTCGCCGATCTGTATGCCGTGCGTGGCCGATACTTGGTAGAGGTTGGGATTCATCGAGAGCTTCACGTTGAGCGGGGCGCGACCAGCCTTGGTGTTCACGATCACGGCACCCGATGCGATGTCGCCATACTCGACCGAGGCGATGCCTCGGATCACCTCCACCGACTCCACATTGTCGGTCGAGATCTGACGCATATCAATGCCCGAGGTGGGGGTTGCCATAGCCGCCTCGCCAGCATTCTCAGCCGCGGCGAAGGCGTCGTGCCCAGCACCCATTGTCTGCATATTGGCGTTGTTCGACAGGGGCGAGCCATCCATAATCACAGCCGTGCCGAGGCTCGAGCCACCACGGATCGAGAAGCTCGACGCCTGACTCAGATTGAGCGTTCGTGTATCGGGCGTTGTGGCACCAGGCAAGAGGCTCATCACGTCGGCCAGCGACGAGGATTGAATGTGATCCATCGCCGTACGCGAGATGGTCGAGGCCGTTGCAGCGCCAGCCTTGCTGGCCGTGGCCGTTACAACCACATCCTCGACGTGGAAGTTGGCCTCCTGAAGTTCAAAACGACGGGTGTTGTCGCCCGCGTGGATCGAGATTGTCTGCTCGAGGGTCTCGTAGCCGAGGAACGAGATCTCGATTCGATGCTCACCTGGCAGTAGGCGCACCTTGAACTCGCCCTTGCCATCGGTCATTGCCTGCACTCCCGCATCGGGGAAGTTCACCAGAGCGTACGCCACACCCTGATCGGTGTCGGCGACTGTGACAGTGGCCGTGAGCAAGGATTTTTCTTGAGCAAGCGCCGTGGCGGTGGCGGCGAAGGCCACCATCAGCGCAATGCAAAGTTGGGTTAAAATCTTCATATAAAAACTAAATATTTGATCCTTAATTAGACGGGGCAAAGTAACACTTTTCCCATTTTACGCACAATCCCTAATTTTAGCGATTGTGGCTCGTCGACTAACTATTTTCTGCTATCGTGGGGAGAGTTTGGGCTATGGATGGGGCGGCCTAAAGGTCAATACCTTAGGCCTTCTCTTTCTCGCCTTCGCGGATGAGGTTGCACATACGCTCGCGCGCACGGTGAATTTGGGTCTTGACGGTGCCCATCGGCAGGCGCAGTTTCTCGGCGATCTCGTCGTAGGAGTAATCCTCCAGAAATCGCATCTTGAACAGGCGACGATACTGCTCGGGCAGGCACTCGATGTAGTGCTCGATCTGCGAGCGTTGTTGCAGGCTGATGAGTCGCTCCTCGGGTGAGGGGGTGCTGGCCGCGGGGGCGGCAAACTTCTCGTCGATCGAGAGGTCCTCCTGACGACGACGCTCGAAGTCGATGTGGGTGTTGCGGGCGATGGTATAGACCCACTGCCCAAAGGTGTACTCGGCCGCATAACGGTGCAGATTGACATAGACCTTGATGAAGGTCTCCTGCAAGAGATCCTCCGTATCCTCGATCGAGGTTGAGCGCTGCAAAAACAGACGACGTATGGCATCGGAGTAGCGGTTGAAGAGGTACTCAAAAGCCATATCGTCGCCCGCGAGCGAGAGCTCGACAAGGCGCTTGTCGTCGGCAATTATGTAGTCGGCTATTTCCACGCGGTTGTATCTTTTCTGAGCATTGAGATGCGTACCAAAAGCAGCATTATGGGGTTCCATACGTCGAACAGCAGATAGCGCAACGCTACACCCTTTTCGCCCACACGCTTAGCCACCGAGCGGGTGCGAAGCAGGGCTGCTATGTATCTAATAAGCAGCACGATGATGGCTGCTGCCTTGAACTCCAATGGCATAAGGACGATGGCCGTCAGCGCCACCAAAAAGAGCAGCACCTGACTACCCAAATCCCACTCCAACGCATTGCGTGCCGCGATGGGGTAGAAGCGGTATGCCTCGCCGTAGTGACGCAGGTGCGCGATCCACCACTTCACGCCTCCCCACTGTCGCTCGATCATCGAGCCTTTGGGGATCAGCACCACACTCACATTGTTGCGACGTGCGATGTGGTTGATGAACAGGTCGTTCTCGCCGATGGTCATATTCAGATGCGTGAAGCCCTTTGCACCGAAATAGAGCTCCTTCGTGAAGCCCACGTTGCAGCGCGAACCGCGGTAGGTGGCACCCCTCACGGCACGGGCCAGCCACGCCATCGAGATTTGCAGGCGCGACATACGGATCAGGTAGTTCGTCAGGCCCGACGTATGCTCTATTGCCGTGTAACCCAGCACAATATCACCTCGTGTAAAGGCCTTGCCCATCATCGAGAGCCACTGCTCCGAGGCGGGTGTGGCGTCGGTCGTCGTGATGAGGATATGCTCGTGACGTGCCGACTTGATGCCCACGTTGATGGCCATCTTGGGCGAGATGGGGAAGCGGGGGTTGTACTGTATCTTGGTCACCACCAAGTTGGGGTGGCGCAGGCGCATCGTCGTCAGCTCCTCGTAGAAGTCGTTGTCCGAGCCGACATAGACCACCACAACCTCATACAGATTGGCATACTGCTGTGCAAAGAGCGCTGGCAGACGGTTGTCCAGGTAGTCGTAATCCTCCGAGAAGATGGGCACCACCACCGACACGGGGGGCTCGCTCTCCATCTTCTTTTTGCGGCGCGAGTTGCGGAACGAGGCCACTCGACCGTAGATAACTATGTGATAGTAAAGCTGCACCGCCAATAGCACCAGCATCACAGCCGCCAAAGCTGTGCCCTGCCATCCGTAGTGCTGAACAATATAATCGAATATTTGCATAAATTTCGTCGTTGAATGTAACTGCAAATATACTCTTTTCGCTCCAAACGGCATAGTAAAATATTAAATTTTTCGCACGACGCACCAAACCTTCGCCCAAATGCGTTTTTATAGTGCGAAAAATCTTATTTTTCATAGAAAAATAGTAACTTTGTCCCCTATTATGCGCCGTCGTGTAGTGTGGCGGCGGCCAATAAAGAGCAAAATATGAAATTTACCTTACAACATACCCTCGCTGGCTCGAAGGCTCGTGCGGGCCTTATCGAGACCGACCACGGTCCCATTCAGACCCCCATCTTTATGCCCGTCGGTACCGCCGCGGCAATGAAGGGAATCTTCCACCGCGACGTGCGGGAGGATGCCCGTGCGCAGATCATTTTAGCCAACACCTACCACCTCTACCTCCGTCCTGGTATGGACATTCTGGAGCGTGCGGGTGGCGTGCACCGTTTCTCGACGTGGAATGGCCCGATGCTCACCGATAGCGGTGGCTTTCAGGTCTTTTCGCTGGCCGACTGCCGCAAACTCAAGGAGGAGGGTTGCCACTTCCGCTCGCACATCGACGGCTCGAAACATCTGTTCACGCCCGAGAGTGTGATCGACACTGAGCGCACCATCGGAGCCGACATTATGATGGCCTTCGACGAGTGCCCCCCGGGCGATGCACCGCGCGAGTATGCGGCCAAGTCGCTGGCCCTGACCGAGCGCTGGCTCGACCGCTGCTTCAACCGCTATCACCAGACGCAGCCCAAGTGGGGACACTATCAGTCGCTCTTCCCCATCGTGCAGGGCTGTGCCTACCCCGACCTTCGTGCCAAGGCGGCAGAGAACGTGCAGCAGTACGATGCCGACGGCTACGCCATCGGAGGATTGGCCGTGGGTGAGCCTACGGATGTGATGTATGCGATGATTGAGGTTGTGAACGCTGTCCTGCCCGAAAACAGACCCCGCTACCTGATGGGTGTGGGTACGCCGATCAACATTTTGGAGGCGATCGACCGTGGTGTTGATATGTTCGACTGCGTGATGCCTACGCGTAATGGCCGCAATGGTCAGATCTTCACCTCGGAGGGTACGATCAACCTCAGGAACAAGAAGTGGGAGGACGATTTTTCGCCGCTCGATCCTGCTGGCGTGAGTTTCGTCGATACGCTCTACTCGAAGGCCTACGTTCACCACCTTGTGGTCTGCAAGGAGATGCTGGCTGCGCAGATCGCATCGCTGCACAACATAGCCTTCTACCTCTGGCTGGTAGGCGAAGCGCGCAAGCACATCATCGCGGGCGACTTCTCGCAGTGGAAGGCCGAGATGGTCGTAAAACTCAGCCGCCGATTGTAAGGCAAACATTTTGCAAAACCGCAAACAATGAAGGACAAGATAAAACTCTCGTGGCCGGGATTTAAGATACTCGACCGTTACATATTGGCCAAGTTCCTCGGAACCTACGCCTTTGCGATTGCTATGATCACGGTGATTCTGGTGGTGTTCGACTACGCCGAGCGTGTCGATAACTTCACCGAGTCGCACGCCCCGTGGTCGGCCATCATCTTCGACTACTACCTCAACTTCATCCCCGACTTCATCAACCAGTTCAGCGGTCTGTTCACCTTCATCTCGGTGATCTTCTTCACCTCGAAGATGGCCTACCAGACCGAGATCATCGCT
>CAZWHN010000002.1:0-31300 GCA_964633635.1 uncultured Alistipes sp.
ATGCCCGCGCTGTTTTGCGTGGGTGTGCTTATGTTCGTATGGGTACTTGGTCGTACCTTCTCAGTAATAAGCATCATCCACGTTTCTTTTTTTTAAGTTAAACGGTTGCTATCTTATGGCGACGACACAATATTGTGTAAAGATAGTTTAACTTAAATCTCTAAGGTATGGAAAACGATAAATTGTATTGCCCAAAATGTGGCAGTTCACAATTAGTAGCCAACAAAAAAGGATTTGGCGCTGGAAAAGCCTTAACAGGTGCAGTTCTTACAGGAGGTATCGGACTACTTGCAGGATTTATAGGCAGTGGCAACGTTAAGGTAACTTGTCTCAAATGTGGTAGCCAATGGGCTCCAGGAGCATTAAGAACCACACCCCTACCAGAACCAAAACCTGACGAATCTCAAGAATTAAGTAGCGCAGATTATGCTTGGGGATGTTTGGGATTGATAATTATTATTGCATTTATAGTTTTAATATTTGCCTCATAACGGCAACCTTTAATATCTGTTCCACAAGAAGTCCATCAATACCACTTTAGATGGGTTTCTATCTTTCAATACTATCCATTCCAGCCGTTATTTATACCTTTTATATAAAGGTTTATGGATAGAAATTTCGGAAAATGAAAATTCTTTAGTACTTTTACATTTTGAAAGCGGATTTTTCACTCCATCAAGCACCTTTAGCAATGGCACACCCCAACAACCGAACATTGATGGCACTTTGGACCGTAAGCATTATTACTGTCGTAACGATCGCAATATCACTCGGTTATGGTTCTGCGCGTGCTACGATGGGAGCGATGCGCCAGACTATCGCCAGCGCTAAGCACTACCCTGCCGAACGCCTCTCGATCATCTATGAGCGCCAATGCGAGGAAAAGAGCGATTTTGTCCATCTTCGGATCGACACCACCTATCGCCAGATCGGCAAGGCGGGCTACAACTACCAGATCGTGTGCGACCGCAAGTACTCGCTGCGAGAATTCGACACCGACTACAACGAAATGGACGATGCCGTTGGGGCGCTCTTCATCGAGGGCGATAAGGCGCATAAGTGGCTAACATCGAGAGACAAACGTCGCGTGATGGATTACGACGTCAGCCGAGCTACGACAACCATCGACGGCACTCGCTACGAGGCGTGGTACACCGACGAGCTACCCCACCTCGAGAAGGGTGCAATCGAGCTGAAGCCTCGCCACGGTGTGATCCTCGAGGCGTACAACGATGAGGGTGATTACTCACTCAGGATTAAGCACATAACACAACAAATAGGATAAAACAACAAAACCAAAAAATTATGAAGAAATTTGTTTCATTCATTGCCGCAACTACCCTGATTGGCGGCGTGGCAACATCGTGCCAAAAGCACAATACCCTCACCGAGGCTGAGAAGGCTGAGGGTTGGCAGTTACTCTTCGATGGCGAGACTATGAACGGCTGGCGCAACTTCAACGGCACCGAGCTCACCAATGGCTGGGGTGTGGTTGACGGCTGCATTCAGGCTTCGGGCGAGGGCGGCGACGCTTCGGGTTACATCGTGACCGACAAGCAGTACGCCAACTTCGAGCTAGTGTGGGATTGGAAACTCACCCACGGCGGCAACAGCGGTATGCTCTACCACGTTGTCGAGCACCCCAAGTTTAAGGTTCCCTACGCTACGGGCCCCGAGTATCAGCTCATCGACAACGAGGGCTGGGAGGAGGTCAATGCTCCCACCAAGTTGGAGGAGTGGCAGAAGTTGGGCGTAGATTACGCTATGCACCTGCCCGATTACAGCAAGATGAAGGTTAACTCCGTTGGCAAGTGGAATTCGTCGAAGATCGTTTACGACAACGGTCACGTCGAGCATTGGCTCAATGGCGAAAAGATCCTCGAGTTCGAGGCTTACACCGACGACTGGTTTGCCAAGAAGGCGAGCGGCAAATGGGGTGACTACACCGAGTATGGCTTGGCTCACACTGGTGTGATCTGCTTGCAGGACCACGGTGACCCCGCATCGTTCCGCAACATCAAGATCAAGGAGCTGCCCGATAAGCGTGCTGGCCAGAAGGTTAGCCTCTTCAACGGCAAGGACCTGACAGGCTGGGAGCTCTTCGGCAGTATGCGCGTATCGGTTGACAAGGATGGCAATCTGGTGACCGAGAATGGCGAGGACCTGAAGTACGGCTACCTCGGCACACGCGAGTACTACAAGGATTTCGATCTGACCGTAGAGTTCAAGCAGATGTCGAACGGCAACTCAGGCCTCTTCTTCCACTCGTTTGTCGAGGGTGGTTACAAGAACAACATCGTGAACGGCTGGCAGTGCGAGGTTGCTCCCCGTGGCAACGACACTGGCGGTGTTTACGAGTCATACGGCCGCGGTTGGTTGAAGCAGATCCCCGACGAGAAGGAGTCAATCCTTAAGGAGGGCGAGTGGAACACGCTGCGTCTTAAGGTCGAGGGCAACAAGGTTCAGACCTGGCTCAATGGCGAGCCAATGATGGTGCTGGACGACGAACTCATCGGTTCGAAGACTGGCCGCATTATGTTGCAGATCCACGACGGCAACAACATCAAGGTGCTGTGGCGTAACTTCAACCTTACGAAGTTGTAATCCATCGCACATCTCGACGATTACAAGTCCAAGCCCACGGATTCGGACTTTTTCTTTATGCGTGGGGCCCGATGCGTCGGAGTTTTTATTTGCGGGAGTATCAGGTTGTGAGGACTTTTGTATATTTGCAGAGTATTAATAACCAAATCGACCGAATATGAGCAGAAAAGTACGTCAATATATAGGAATTTTTGTAACCATCGCGCTCTATTATGTGATTCACGAGGGGGCGCATCTTGTAGCAGCAGTTGCGATGGGCACCTTTAAGCAGATAAATATCATTGGCTTAGGCATCCAGATTGATGTGTTCGCCGAGCGTAGAGCGAGCTGCAGATGGGTATTTTCTGCCTCGTAGGGCCGTTGGTGACTCTTATAACGGGCTGGGCTATGGTGGTGTTTGCACGTCAAATCTGCTCGATTCGTTCGGCCGTGGTGAGGACCGTGGCGTGGTACACATCGCTGACGATGCTCCTGCTCGATCCGCTCTACCTGAGCCTCTTCTATCGCTGGGTTGGCGGTGGCGATATGAACGGTATCGCACTGATAGTTCCCACGACGGTGGCATCAATAGTGGCGGCAGTTGCGGGTGTGGTGAACATCATCCTCATCTGGAAAGTACTATACCCCACATATTTACAATCTTTTGTAACAGTACAGGACAAAGAATGATACGAAAAAAAATAATAAAATACGCTCACCGAGCATTCGCCATCGTGGCCTCTACCCTACTCCTGTCGTGCGGCAGCCGTGAAACACGTCCGCAGGCGGAGTTGATGGTGACCATCGCGCCGCTCAAATATATCGTCGAGCAGATCACGGTAGGCGACTTCGAGGTTGGAGTGATGGTGCCGACGGGTGCAAGTCCCGAGACGTTCGATCCTTCGCCTCGCCAGATAGCCGAAGTGAGCGACGCCAAGTTGCTGTTCTCCACGGGGTTGATCGACTTTGAAAACAATCTCATCGAGCGACTGGAGGGGACGTGCGAGGTGGTTGATCTGAGCCACGGCATCGATCTGATCGAGGGGCATAGCCACGCCCATCACGCCGATGGTGAGGCACACGAGGCCGAGCACAACCACGAAGGTCACAATCACGACACTGAGGCAAGCCACGACGAGGATCATCACGCTCACGCCCACCATCACGGTGTCGATCCTCACATCTGGACCTCACCCCGCGAGCTGAAGATTATGGCCCGCAATGCCTACGATGCCATCATCGCCCACCACCCCGATTCTGCACGCTACACCGAGGCATACAACGCTCTGATCGAGCAGCTTAATGCATTGGACGAGGCTTGCCAGACGATGTGCACGAAGAGTACTTCACGAGCCTTCGCCATCTATCATCCTGCGCTGAGCTACTACGCTCGCGCCTACGGAATCGAGCAGATTGCGATCGAAAACGAAGGTAAGGAGCCCTCGGCACGACAGATTGCGCAGATCATTGACAAGGCTCGCACAACGGGTGTGCGCACGTTGCTTTATCAGGTGGAGTTCCCGCGATCGGTAGTCGATATTGTGGCAAAGGATATGGGTGTTGAGCCGACGGAGATCAACCCGCTGGCGGAGAACCCTATGGAGTTTATCGAGAGTGTAACACGCTTAATCACAGGCAATAACCAATAGACAATGCAGCGCAAGACCATCATATCGCTTCGTAACGTAGGCGTCAATTACGACAATCAGGTAGCGCTCGAGGGGGTCAATCTCGACATCTTCGAGGATGACTTTCTGGGTGTAATCGGTCCCAACGGCGGTGGCAAAACCTCGCTCGTGAAGGCGATTTTGGGCGCTGTGCCGCATAGTGGCACAATCGAGATCGACGAGTCGTTGCGACGCGGTAACCACTTCAAAATCGGATATATGCCGCAGGTGAGCCAGTTCGATATGCGCTTCCCGATCTCGATCGAGGAGGTGGTGCTATCGGGCCTGCAAACCGAGAAGGGATTTTTCGGTCGTTATCGACGCGAGGATCGCCGCAAGGCTACCCAACTACTTGATCATATGGGTATTGCACACCTCGCCAAGCGCCCCATCGGAGAGGTATCGGGAGGTCAGATGCAGCGCGCCCTGCTCTGCCGTGCCATCATTGCCGAGCCACGGTTGCTCATCCTCGACGAGCCTACAAACTTCGTCGATAACCGCTTCGAGAAGGAGTTTTACGCAATGGTGCAGAGCCTGAGTGAGCGGATGGCTGTGATGATCATCTCGCACGATTTAGGCACGATAACCAGTGTTGTGAAGGCCATTGTCTGCGTGAATGGACACGTCCATCGTCACGACTCTAACATCCTCACCGAAGAGCAGTTACGCAATTACGACTGCCCCATCCAGATCGTCTCGCACGGCCACATTCCCCACACCGTGCTGGAGCATCACACGGGCGACGGATGCCATCATCACCATTAATCGGCGGCTATCAACAAAAAAGGTTGTTCGACCTACTGGGTCAAACAACCTTTAATTTTTGGTACAGAGACGTCCACTATTACAAGAACTCTCCCCACTGTGATGCACCCTGCGATGATCGCTCGATTTACTTCACCTCGTTCAGGGCGCTGAGCTCCTCAAAGAGTGAGCCGAACGACGAGATCATATCGCGACGCAGAGCGGCATAGTGCTTCTTCACCAGCGAAGTGTTGTGAGGCTCGGCAGGATGGTTAGCCTTGATATAGAGCGCATTGCGCAGTGCCACGGCCTTCTCCATAATACCTACAACAGCCTCCTCTTTCGAGGGCTGAAAATATATTGCCATCTCGCAATCGAACACAAACTCCTCCAGACGATAGTCGATCTCCTTCTTAAGATCTCTCAAATTTGCCATAACAAAGTCGTTTTAATTAATTTATATTATGTGGCAAATATACGAAATCATATCGACTTTTGCAAATTCTGCACAGCAAGTTGCGATGGAGCGACAAAAATTTAATAAATCTCGTTGCGATTGCTCATATCGACAATTATTCCGATGCTCTCGTCGTCCTTGAACGTCTGCGCTCGGGGCTTACGCTGCTCGGGCTTGGGCTTGGGCGCAGGCTTAGGTTTTTCGATCAGCGTGCGCACCTCATAGATATCGTCCTCGTCGTAATAGATCACCATCTCGACACGTCGCATCGGCGGCAGGATCTGCGAGCGGAAGAGACTCCACACCGCTGGCATCTGCTTGAGCTGCTGCTCTTTCGAGGCCTCGCTTGCCGATGAGTTGAGAATCGTCAGCACACGCTGTTTGTCCTCGATCGAGGAGTTCTCAACGGCCGCATCGCAGTCGTCCCAATGCTCGGCGTCGGAGTTCACCCTCACCACATAGTTTGCAACCAACCCATAGCGCTCATCGAGCAACGTGCGGAACTTCTGTGCACGACTCATCGCCAGCGCCTCGTTGCTCACAGGATTGCCATCGGGCGAGGCGTAGCCAGTGATCTCGATACGACGAACGTGCAGCGAGGTGTCGCGGCGCAGCTTCTCCATCATCTGATCCACATCGGCAAGCTCCGTGGCGTTGTTGGCCGTCAGATCCGAGAGACGCGAAGCCGCCACCGTGTAACGCAACGTATATGGAGCCTCGTCGTCGCTGTGGCGCACCAGATAGCGTCGCACCAGATAGTTGCCATCGACCCACTCCGAGATCATCGTCGTATCGCGGCTCCGATCGCTCCACTGCTCGATGGCCTCGACGGGCGAAAAGGCAAAGGCTGTGAGTAAAAACATCAATGGGATAAAGACTTTTTTCATAGTATCGTGGTTTTGATTATGCACTTACGAACGCAACAATCACACCAAAATAACCGAGGGCCCGAACCCCGCGGTTCGCAGCCCTCGCCGAAGAGAAACGGCTTTATGGCCTACTTCTTCTGGTTGTGTTTGGTGTACTGATTGTGTCCCTCGGGGTTATTGCTGTGCGACACGGTAGTACTCTTTGCGCGGGCGGTGGTTGTCTTTACCGATTTCTCGGCCTTGGGTGCCGATGTGCGCGAAGATGTGGTTTTGTTGTTTGACTCTTTCATAGTTGTAACGTTTTTCATTAAACTTACGACGCCGACGTTTCAGCGGCGCCTTATCCTCTAATACTGCTCGACGCTCTGGCGCTTGCGCTTGAGTGCCGACTTCTCGTACGCGCACCACTGCATATTGCGTGTGGGCGTAGCCTTGCGGATTGCTGCGCTGCGCTCTTTGCTTAGGCGTTTATCGGCCGACGCAACCGAGGCCTCGGTGCGAGGCGAGCCGTCGATCTCGACCTTCGTGAGCCCCTCAGTCTGGATGGCGTGGGCGATGGGATCCTCGACATACTGCCACTCCTCACGCAGGCAGCAGCTCTTGCCCTTATTCCACTCGCCACGCACATTGTCGCACGAGTTGTTGGAGTAGATGTTCGTATAACGGGGATCACTCTGCAGAGTGCCTGGCGGGAAGTTGGGCTTAATGGTGTCGAGCGCCGCCTGAAACTGCTGATAGTGAGCCAACTCGCGAGCCATCAGATAGTGCAACGTGGCCTTCACATCGGGATCGTCGGTAAATTGCAACAGATACTCATACACGATCTTGGCCCGTGTCTCGGAGGCGAGATTAGAACGCAGATCGACCGTCAAATCGCCATTGGCACTGACGTAGGCACTGCTCCACGGCACACCGTTGCTATTGACCAGGCAGGGTCCTCCTGCCGAGATCACGCCAAAATGCGGCAATGCCGAGAAGGCCGAGTGGATGAAGTCATCCTTCGAGAAATCATCCTCGAAGATGGGGCACTCCTCGGCTGCATCCTTCATATTGGCATTCACGCCCGAGAGCAGCATCTGAATGGTAGCACCCACGATCTCGAGGTGGCCCAGCTCCTCGGTGGCAATGTCCATCAGCATATCGTACTTCTCGGGATAGGGGTTGTGGCAGGCAAAGGCTTGCAGGAAATACTGCATACAGGCCGAGAGCTCACCATTGCCGCCACCAAACTGCTCGAGCATCAGACGAGCAAAACGGGCATCGGGACGCGACACCCTTGCATTGAATTGGAGTTCTTTCGAGTGGTAAAACATAGTCTTAAATATTTCGTTAAACAATCTTCCCTTTCGTTGTGGCAATAGTTGAAAAGGATTATCCGATGCCACAATCGTGGCAAAAGGCTTGCCAAAAGGGCTATGTTCGGCCACCACAATGCACAAAAAAGCCGCCCCACGCGATGCGGGACGGCATTTTATGATTAATTACGAGTAGCTATTACTCCAACCAGAGGTTACGGAACTCGATGGGACCACCCTCGCTCTGCAAAGCGATGTAACCCTCGGTCGAGGTGGTGGTACACTCGTTCTGCAGCTGACCGTTGATGTAAGTGGTGATCTTGCCACCCTTGCATATTACGGTTGCCTCGTTCCACTCGCCTACGGCCTTCTCGTGGTTGCCAGCGCGATCCTTAACGGGGAACTCGCCCACACACTCGATCTCCGAGATCTTCGAGCCACCCAGCATCACATAGTCGCCAGCCTTACCTGCACACAACTGCACCTCGATAGCGTTAGGCCAAACCTTGTCGCCATCCTGCACACGGTGGAAGAAACCGCTATTGGTAGCCTCGCCTACCCAACGCCACTCCATATGCATTGTGTAGTCGCCATACTTCTTGTCGGTACGCATATATCCGAAGGGCTGGCCAACGATATGGATGTTGCCATCCTTAACGCCATATACCTCCGATGCGGGCACACCGCTCGTCTCATCTACTACGCACACCCAACCCGTAAGGTCCTTGCCGTTGAAGAGCTCGGTCTTCGAGCTGCACGAACACATCAGCGCCACCATAGCCAGCGCAACGATCATAATTCTCGATTTCATTTGCTATAATTTTTTCGTTAAACAATTCTCCAAACAAAAATAGGTATTAATTCGGACATCCGCAACAACTTTTGGTCTCTTTTTGCTATATTTGCAATAATTTTCTGATGCTATGCAGTAAATTAATACCTATTATATTATGAAACGACTTTTTACACTCATTCTGGCACTTGCCGTTTGCAACTCTTCGTGGGCATTTATCCGCGAGACCCTCTCAGTCCACAGCGAGGCTATGAACAAGCAGGTGCCCGTCACAGTGCTGCTGCCCAACTCTTACCACTCGATGGAGGCACTACCCGTAATCTACCTGCTACACGGTCACGGCGACACCCACACGGCGTGGGACGTCAAGGGCAATGCGGGCCCGCTGGCCGATCAGTACAACGTGATTCTGGTGATGCCCGACGGCGGCACCAACAGCTGGTATTGGGATAGCCCCGTCGATCCCACCTACAAGTACGAGACTTTCGTAGCGAAGGAGCTGGTGGCATACATCGACTCGCACTATAAGACCCGTGCCGACCGCTCGGCTCGTGCCATCACGGGACTCTCGATGGGAGGTCACGGAGGATTGTGGCTCGGCATCCGCCATCAGGATACTTACGGTGCGGCAGGCTCGACATCGGGCGGTGTGGATATTCGTCCCTTCCCCAAGAATTGGGGTATGTCACTGCGTCTGGGCACCATCGAGGAGCAACCCAAGAATTGGGATAACTACACGGTAATCAATCAAGTGGGCCTTCTGAAGCCTGACTCGATGAAGTTGATCATCGACTGCGGTACGGAGGACTTCTTCTACGAGGTGAACTGCGCCCTGCACGAGAAACTTACCGAAGCGAAGATTCCCCACGACTTCTACGTTCGTCCCGGCGTACACAACTGGGACTATTGGCGCAACTCGATCCAGTATCAGGTGCTTTTCTTCAGCAACTACTTCAAGTCGGCACAAGCGGCTAAAAATTAAGAACCCCTATTAATATGAGAAAGATTTTACTACTATTGGCCATCGTGGCCATCTCGGCAACCGCCACAGTGCGTGCCGAAAAACGTGAGGAGGTACGCGAGCGCAATCGACTGGCTCTGGCCGAGCGATTCACCGCAAGCAAATTGGAGAATATGTTGTTCTCGACCACGGTCGATCCCCACTGGTTCCTCTCGGGCGAGAAGTTCTGGTACAGCTACAAGACGGGCGAGGGTACTCGTTGGTATGTGGTTGACCCTGCGGCCCGCAAGCGTGAGCCTCTGTTCGACCACGACAAGTTGGCTGCCCAGCTTACGGAGATTATGCACGATCCCTTCATCGCTGCACAGCTGCCCCTGCTCAATCTGGAGGTAGATAAGGATGGCGAGACCTTCACTTTCGAGGTGCGTTCGTCGCAGGACGCCAAGCCCAAGCCCCTCTCAAAGGAGGATTCGCTGGCAGGCAAGAAGCCCAAGAAGGTGAGAGGCAAGGAGATCTTCTACTTCTCTTACAACTACAAGACCAAGACCCTGACCCACCTCAAGGATAAGGAAAAGGAGACCAAGCAGTTGCCGTGGGCATCCGTATCGCCCGACGGTAAGACTGTGGTATATGCCAAGGATCTGAACCTGTGGCGTATGTCACGCGAGGATTACGAGAAGCTGAAGAAGGACGAGAAGGACTCGACCATCACCGAGATCCAGATCACCACCGACGGCGTGAAGGACTTCGGCTACGGCCAGTCCTACTCGATGCTCAACACCGATACGCTGCTCAATGGCCGTCGTCGTAGCGCCTACGGCGTATGGTCGCCCGACTCGCGTTACTTCGCCACGGTCGTGACGGACGAGCGTGCTGTGAAGGAGCTGTGGGTGATCAACTCGTTGGCTGAGCCGCGTCCTACGCTCGAGACCTACAAGTATCAGATGCCGGGCGAAAAGGAGGCTCCTGTCGAGCACCTCTACCTGTTCGATATGACCAATAACACCCGCAAGGAGATCGAGACTGGCCGCTTCAAGGATCAGACCCTCTCGATCGGTCGTAAGCCCCGTGAGCAGAAGCAGCGTCATATGTACGACCAGCCCTCGGTATGGTTGGGCGATGCAAACCGTTTCTTCGTGACCCGCTCGAGCCGCGACCTGCACCGCATCGACATCTGCTCATACACCATCGGCGACGAGGCGCTGAAGCCCGTTATCGAGGAGCGTATGAACACCTACATCGAGGTGCGTCCCCTCTCGGCTATCAATGGCGGTAAGGAGCTGATTCAGTGGAGCGAGCGCGACGGCTGGGCACACCTCTATCTCTACGACGACCAGGGCAACCTGAAGCGACGTCTGACCGAGGGTCCGTGGCACGTTCACCAGATCGTGCGCGTGGACGAGAAGGCTCGCAAGGTATATTTCACGGGTATGGGCCGCGAGCAGGGCGAGAATCCCTACTACCAGCACCTCTACTCGGTAGGCCTCGACGGTGGCGCAGTGAAACTGCTCAACAAGGGCAACTACTTCCACGAGCCCGTTGTGGACGACGCAGCACGTTACTTCGTCGATAACTACTCGCGCATCGACACCATCCCCGAGACGGCTCTCTACGACTGCTTGGGCAACAAGCTGATGACGCTCGAGCAGAGCGACTTCTCGCTCCTGCTGGCCAACGGCTACAAGTTCCCCGAGACCTTCACCGTGAAGGCTGCCGATGGCGTGACGGATCTCTATGGCGTGATGTACAAGCCCTTCGACTTCGACTCAACGAAGCTCTACCCCATCATCGACTACGTTTACCCCGGCCCGCAGGTCGAGGCAACCTATTACCCCTTCACCCGTATGCACCCCCGTACCGACCGTCTGGCTCAGGCCGGCTTCATCGTCATCTCGGTGGGTAACCGCGGTGGTCACCCCGACCGCTCGAAGTGGTACCACAACTACGGCTACGGCAACCTGCGCGACTATGGTCTGGCCGACCAGAAGGCTGCCATCGAGCAGCTGGCTGCACGCCACGACTTCATCGACATCGACCGCGTGGGTATCCACGGTCACTCGGGCGGTGGCTTTATGTCAACGGCCGCTATCCTGCAATACCCCGACTTCTTCAAGGCTGCCGTGTCGTGCGCAGGTAACCACGACAACAAGATCTACAACCGCTGGTGGAGCGAGACTCACCACGGCGTGAAGGAGACCGTAACAGAGCAAGGCGACACTACGTTCGTATATAGTATCGAGAGCAACCCCGAAATCGCCAAGCGACTGAAGGGCCATCTGCTGCTCATCCACGGCGAGATCGACAACAACGTACACCCGGGTAACACCTCGCGTGTTGTCAATGCGCTGATCCGCGCCAACAAGCGTTTCGATATGCTCTACCTGCCTACGCAGCGCCACAGTTTCGGCGATATGAACGAGTATTTCTACTGGCGTCTGGTCGATCACTTCACCGACTACCTGATCGACGGCCGTACAAAGGAGGTGGATATTCCACAGCGATAAACAACTATGAAACACCTAATTATAATTACACTGGGACTTCTCGTGGCCGTCGTGGCCACGGGATGTTCTCCCTTTAATGAGAACCATATTGCCGTGTGTGGCGGACGCGAAGTTAAGATCATCGACCTGGAGCAGAGCAACGGCAAGACGCTGCACGAGGTGTGGTCGTGGCGAGTAGATGAGCCGACTGAAGGTCTCCCCGCAGAGTATGCCAACTACCTCGACCCGCTGGATGAGTGTAAGTTTGTGGACAATAATCGCAAGTTGCTGCTCACCTCATCACACAGCGGCGTAGTCCTACTCGACATCAAAACCAAGAAGAATCTCTTCTATGCCCGTGTGCCGATGGCTCACTCGGCCGACCTGCTACCACGCGATCGTGTAGCCGTGGCGCTATCGACTCACGCAAATGGTAACTCCCTGGAGATCTACGACATCTCGCAGCCCGAGAAGGTGCTCTACCGCGACTCGCTCTACTCGGGTCACGGAGCCGTATGGCACGCCGAGCGCGAGAGCCTCTATGCCCTGGGGTATGATGTTCTGCGCGAGTACAAACTCAAGGATTGGGATACGGATCACCCCTCGTTGGAGTTGGCTCAGTCGTGGCCCATCCCCGTTAAGTCGGGACACGATTTAGCGAAGGTCGATAGCGAGCGTATGCTCGTCTCGGGACACGAAGGGGTATATTGGTTCGACGTGGAGAGTGGCGAGTACACCCCCTTCGAGCCGCTGAAGGATACCCACAACGTCAAATCGGTGAACTACAATGCCCGAATCGGCCGTCTGGTCTATACCAAGGCCGAGATAAGTTGGTGGACGCACAACATCTATCAGGCAAATCCCGACAAGGTGGTGACCATCGACTCGATGAATATCTACAAGGTTCGCCCCGCGTGGTAAACAAAAAAGAGATGCTTTCGGGCATCTCTTTTTATTTATATTGGCTTCCTATATATCGTGCGAAAGCGACGGCGGCACTGCCCCACTCATATCGTAATCGCCCCATCGCTCGGCCACATAGTCGAGCGTAGCATTGATCTCGTCCACATCGTACAACGTTACCAACTTAAGGCGCGTCTGCTTAAAATCGGGCAACCCCTTAAAGTAATTCGACAAGTGGCGGCGCATCTCCAGAATACCCACCCTATCGCCCTTAATCTCGAGCGATTTTTGCAGATGCTCCTTAGCGATGGCTACACGCTCCACAACCGATGGCTGGGGCATCTCCTCGCCCGTCTGCATAAAGTGCTTCACCTCGCGGAAGATCCACGGACGGCCATACGTCGCACGTCCAATCATCACACCATCGACACCATAATCATCGAACATCTGCTTGGCTCGCGGTCCCGAATCCACATCGCCATTGCCGATGATGGGGATCTCGATCGAGGGGTGGTGCTTCACCTCGCCGATGAGTGTCCAGTCGGCCTCGCCACGATACATCTGCGAGCGTGTGCGACCGTGGATGGTCAGCGCCTTGATACCCGTATCTTGCAGTCGCAGAGCGATCTCCACGATATTCTTAGAATCCTCGTCCCAGCCCAAGCGGGTCTTCACCGTGACGGGCGTCTCGACCGCCTCGACGATACGGCGCGTCATCTCGACCATCAGCGGCACATCGCGCATCATACCCGAACCAGCACCTCGGCCAGCAATCTTCTTGACGGGACAACCGAAGTTGATGTCGATAAAGTCGGGACGAGCCGTCTGGGCTATGCGTGCCGCCTCGACCATAGGCTCGATGAGGTGGCCATAGATCTGTATGCCGACGGGACGCTCGGCCTCGTCGATATTGAGCTTGGCACGCGACTTCCACGCATCGCGGATAAGGCCATCCGACGAGATGAACTCCGTGGTGACTACATCGGCTCCGAAACGCTTGCACATATATCGAAACGAAGGATCGGTCACATCCTCCATCGGTGCCAGAAACAGCGGCTTCTCGCCCAATTCTATATCTCCTATTTTCATACTATTTCTCTCTTTACCAACACTTTGTCGATGCGAGCATTGTCCATATCGACAATCTCGAACACAAAATCGCTCCATCCGACCTGCTCGCCCGAGGTGGGGATGTGTCCCATCTGGTCGAGTATCAAGCCGCTGATGGTGTTATACTCCGAGTGATCGTGCAGATCTTCAATGCCGTAGTGCGCTAAAAAATCGTAGAACGGGCAACGGCCATCAATGAGCGTCGATCCATCCTCGCGCTCGATGATATTGGGCTCCTCGCGTTCGGCCAGCATATCGCCCACCAACGCCTCTAAAATATCCTGCAAGGTGAAGATTCCCTGCGTCACACCAAACTCGTCGCACACCACGCCATAGCGCAAATGCTCCTCACGCAACTGCTCCAGAGCGTTATAGACCTCGGTCTGCTCGTGGAAATATTTGGTCGCTCGCACAAGACCACGCAACGTGAAACCGTCGTAGCCAAGATGCGAGAAGAGATCTTTCAGATAGACCACGCCCAACAGACGGTCGGGATTATCCTCGATGACAGGGTATATCGAGTGGGGATTCTCGTCCACGATGGCACGGATCTGCTCGGCACTCATACCGACGCTGAGCCACACCAGATCGTTGCGGTGAGTCATAATCGAATCGACCGTGCGGTCGCCGAGCGAAAACACACGCCCCATAATTCGCTGCTCGACCTCCTGCACCTCGCCCGACTCGGCACCCTCCTGAATAATCGACTTGATCTCCGCCTCGGTCACTCGGCTCTCGCCCTCCTGCAAATGCAATAGCTTGGCCACCAGCTCGATACTCATCGAGAGCAACCACACGAAGGGTGAGGCCACAACCGACAGCCAATGCATCGGCATCGCCATCAATTTAGCCACACGCTCGGCGGAATTCATTCCGATACGCTTGGGCACCAGCTCGCCAAAGACAATCGAGAGGTAGGTCACCACCATTACGATCACCACCTGCGCGATGGCCGTGGCGGTAGATAGGGGCACACCCCATCGAGCCACCACCTCGCCCAACCTATCGGCAAAGGCTGCGCCCGAGAAGATACCCGTCAGAATGCTGATGAGCGTAATGCCGATCTGCACCGTCGAGAGGAACTTATCGGGGTCCTCAGCCATAGCCAACGCCCTATGTGCCGAACGCGATCCCCGTGCCGCCTGCATACGCAGATTCGACTTGCGGGCCGAGATCATCGCCACCTCCGACATTGCGAATAGGCCGTTGAGCAGGATTAGTAGTATGATTATAACAATCTCCATAATTTCCTATTGATTCCTATGGCAAAGATACGCAAAGTTTGGGTTTTATACGAAATAGTAGCCACAAAAACCGATTTATAGTGCCACCGAGTGGCTATTTACGCGAAAAAATGCTAATTTTGCGAAAACAAAATTTCAAACAGCGTAAAAATTAAACAAAACGATATGAATACCGAAACTTTTATCTCTCAAATCGTCACCTCTACGGTGACAGCGCTCTATGGCGAGGTTAATCCCACGCAGATTCAGATACAGAAAACCCGCAAGGAGTTCGAGGGCGACTACACTCTGGTCACCTTCCCCCTGCTCAAGTTAAGTCGCAAATCGCCCGAGGCCACAGCCACCGAAATCGGTGAGCATATTGTTGCCAACAACGAGCAGATCAGCGCCTTCAACGTAATCAAGGGCTTCCTGAACCTCTCAATCGCACCCGCATTTTGGATCGACCGCTTTGCCGAGGCTGTGGCAGACGAGGATTTCGGTATGGCAGCCCCGTCGGGTCGCACGGTGATGATCGAGTACTCGTCGCCCAACACCAACAAACCCCTGCACTTGGGACACATCCGCAACAACCTTTTGGGTTATTCGGTGGCGCAGATCCTAAAGGCCAATGGCCACAACGTGATCAAAGTGAATCTGGTGAACGATCGCGGCATCCACATCTGCAAGTCGATGCTTGCTTGGCAGCTCTACGGCGGTGGCGAGACACCTGCTTCGTCGGGTATGAAGGGCGACCACTTGGTGGGCAAGTATTATGTCGAGTTCGACAAGCACTACAAGGCTCAGATCAAGGAGCTTATGGCCGAGGGCAAGAGCGAGGATGAGGCTAAGAAGAGTGCCCCGATTATCCTCCAGGCTCAGGAGATGCTGCGCAAGTGGGAGGCCAAGGATCCCGAGGTGTATGAGCTGTGGCAGACGATGAACGGCTGGGTGTATGACGGTTTCGACGTGACGTACAAGGCTTTGGGTGTAGATTTCGATAAGGTCTATTATGAGTCCGAGACCTACCTTTTGGGTAAGAGTCTGGTGCAGGATGGTCTGGACAAGGGGGTATTCTATCGCCGCGACGACAACTCAGTGTGGATCAACCTCGAGGCCGATGGCCTGGACGAGAAGTTGCTCCTGCGTGGCGACGGCACGTCGGTATATATGACTCAGGATTTAGGTACGGCGTTGAGACGATTTGAGGAGAATAAGTTGGACGATATGATCTATGTTGTAGGTAACGAGCAGAACTATCACTTCCAGGTATTGAAGCTGGTACTCAAGAAGTTGGGCTACGACTGGAGCAACAATATCTACCACCTCTCATACGGTATGGTCGAGTTGCCCGAGGGTAAGATGAAGTCGCGCGAGGGCACCGTTGTCGATGCCGACGACCTGATCGCCGATATGGTCGATACCGCCCGCGAGATGTCTAACGAGCTGGGTAAGTTGGAGGGCTGCTCGGAGGAGGAGGCCAACGCCATCTGCACAATGGTGGGTCTGGGTGCGCTCAAGTACTTCATCCTCAAGGTCGATCCCAAGAAGACGATGCTCTTCGACCCGCGCGAGTCGATCGACTTCAATGGCAATACGGGTCCCTTCATCCAGTACACTCACGCCCGCATCTGCTCTGTTCTGCGCAAGGCTGACGAGGCTGCGATCGACTACTCATCGTACGCTTGCACCGAATTGTTGCAGGAGGAGATCGAGCTGATCAAGTCGCTGACCGACTTCCCCTCGGTGGTGGCTACGGCAGGCGAAAACTTCTCGCCCTCGGTCATTGCGGCCTACGCCTACGATCTGGCCAAGAGTTTCAACGGCTACTACCACGACCACTCAATCCTGCGCGAGGAGGATGCCGAGAAGCGTCGTATGCGCTTGCAGCTGGCTGCCGAGGTAGCTCGCACAATCCGTAAGGCTATGAAGTTGCTAGGTATCGACGTTCCCCAGCGAATGTAACAACATAAGAAGTTTATGTTCAGAGGATTAGTTTTCACACTGCTCGTCGCTATGCTCTGCGCCTGCTCGGGTGCGAAGCGTGGCGATTCGGCGGCGATATACACCAACCCCGTTCTCGACCGCGACGCACCCGATCCGACGGTAATTCGCGCCGAGGATGGCACCTTCTACGCCTACGCAACGTGGCGCGACAGGAACGTGCCCGTCTATCGCTCTACGGATATGGTTTCGTGGGAGTATTTAGGCGGAGCCTTTGCCAAGGGCGAGGTGCCGCAACTCATCCCCAACGCAGCCATCTGGGCGCCCGATATCAACTACATCGAGGGACAGTACGTCCTCTACTTCTCGATGTCGGTGTGGGGTGGCGAGTGGGATGCCTGCATCGGACGCGCCGTGTCGGACTCGCCTACGGGCCCCTTCCGCGATGCGAAGATGCTCATTCAGGGCAAGACATTCGGTGTGCAGAACTCGATCGATCCCGTTGTATTTCAGGAGGATGGCCGCAAGTACTTGGCTTGGGGTAGTTTCCACGGCATATACCTCACGGAGCTTACCGAGGATGGACTCGAACTGGACGATCCCTTCAACCGCACCCGCATTGCTGGCACGGCCTACGAGGGCTCGTACATCCACAAGCGTGGCGATTACTACTACCTCTTCGCCTCGACGGGTAGCTGTTGCGAGGGGCTGAAGAGCACCTACCAGACGGTCGTAGGCCGCAGCAAGTCGCTCTATGGTCCCTATGTCGATCGTGAAGGCCGCCCAATGTTGGAGAACCACCACGAGGTGTTGCTCTCGGGTGACGACACGGTGAAGGGCCCGGGACACGACTCGCAGATAATCACCGACGACCGCGGTCAGGATTGGATTTACTACCACGGCTACGACGTGAAGAATCCCGACGCCGGCCGCAAGATGTTCCTCGAGCGTGTGACGTGGCAGGGCGGATGGCCCGTGATTGGCACCAATGGCCACGCAACCCCTTCGGGCGAAGCACCTTACATCAAAAGATAGGCGGCAAACGACGCCACAAAACGAAACAGGCTGTCCGAGCGATCTGCTCCGACAGCCTATTTTTGTATAGAGGTCGAGATTGAGCGTTGGCTTACTCCTCAGCCTCAGCCTGCTCCTCCATCTCGGGCAACTTGAACTCGGTGAAGCCTGCACCCACCAGAATGTTGAACCACGAGAAGGCCTTCTTGATGTCCGAAACGTGTACACGCTCGCGGTCGTACTCGGGCAACACCTCAGCAAAGTAAGCCTTCAACTTGTCGGCTGACTCCTTGGGCGAGATGGCCTCCTTACCCTCGGTGTAGGCGTACATACGGGTGAAAACATCGGCCAGAGCGATATCCTCGCCCTCGGTGAACATCGAGATCTCCGACAGAGCGCTCACGCGCGAGGTTGCCGAAGCATTCATACGACGTCCGTCGGCGAGCGACTCGACGATGATACCACGAGTTGACTGAGCTACATACTTGTAAAGGCCGGGCATACACGAAATGGCCAAAATATCCTTAAATTCCATAATCCTAAATATTTTATTGAATTAACATTTTCATTTCTTATCCACCAGATGCACATCCAACTGCGGAAAGGGGAAGTGGGCACCGTGCTGGGGCAACTCCTTGTAAATGGCCTCGGTAACGGTGTCGTAGAAATCCCAATACTGCTCGTTGAGCACCCACGCGCGAGCCTCGACAACCACAGCACTCTCGGCCAGAGCGTTAATGCGAACGTAGGGAGCAGGCGTAGGCAGGGCACGGCCATCGCGGTTGATGATCGTGAGCATTGCCGCACGGATTGCATCGTAATCGTCGCCATACGACACCGACACCTTCCAACTGCAACGACGTGTGGTCGAGGTCGAGTAGTTGTTGATGATCGAGGTTGAAATGGTGTTATTGGGGATGTAGATAGTCTGTTTATCAGCCGTTTGCACGATCGTAGTAAAGAGACGTATGTCGGTCACCGTGCCGCTCACACCCTGAGCCTCGATGTAATCGCCAATACGATAGGGGCGCAACACCAGCACCATCACACCGCCTGCGAAGTTCTGCAACGTACCACTCAAAGCCATACCGATGGCCAGACCCATCGAGGCGAGCATTGCCACGAAGGTGGTAGAGTCGAACCCAAGAATCGAGACGAGCACGACAAAGATAATCACATAGCCCAGGGTCTTGATGGCCGTAAGCAGGAACGAGTGTAACGACACCTCCAGCCGACGGCGCGTCATCACCGCATCGGCAAAGGCCACCACACGGCGCAATACCCAACGGGCTAAGTAGAAGACAACCAGCGAGATACAGGTCTTAATACCGGTCCACACCATCCACTCCATAATCTGGCGCCACACATCCTCCATATTCATCGACGAGAGCTGCCTAACGGCCTCGGCAAAGCGAGCCTTCTGCACACTATCGGGAAGCATCAGATTCTCAAGCTGCTCCGCATCACTCTGTAACAAAACATTCAGCATAATATCCTCAAGTAGTCGGCACGCGGTGCCAATCTTAAATTACGCGACAAAAATAGTTATTTTTTTGCAGAAATCATTATCTTTACCTGAGATTAGCCCTCCGATGGGGCACAATATCACCACAAAACCCTCGGCTCAGATGAATAAACTCCTATCGCATAGCTCGTTACTCCGTCGCACGATGTTCGTAGCGATGGTTGTTGCGGTTATTATGGCGTGTAACAATTTTGACGAGCCACCGATGGAGGATGTGGTGCCCGAAGGGGTGAATATCTCGATACGGGATCTACGCTCGATGGTAGGCGATCGCACGGTACACTTTGAGGATGAGATCATTATCGGCGGTTACGTCACCACGAGCGATGCCGAGGACAACTTCTACCGCACGCTCTGCATCGAGGATTTCACGGGCGGTGTGGAGCTGATGGCGGGACTGTACGATCTCCATCGCGTCTATCCCGAGGGGAGCTACCTCACCGTTGCGCTTCGTGGATGCAGTGCCGGACTCCACAACGGAGTGCTGCAAGTTGGTCCCAAGGCGGCAGCATACAGCAACTACCCCACCGACTACTTCTCCTCGCGCGTAGAACTCGATCGGCACGTCAAGCGTTACAATCTGAATCAGCGCGTGGCTCCGTTGCCTCTTCGCATCGACCAACTTGCGGATAAATATTGCGGACGGCTGGTTAATATCACCCGCCTAAAACTGCACTCTACGACCAACAACGGCACTTGGAGCGGCTACGCCATATTTACCGACGAGGAGGGGCATCGCGTAGCGGTATATACTTCACCCTATGCCACTTATGCCGATCGAGAAGTACCCACCGAGAGTGTCGCCATAACGGGAATCCTGCAACGTGCATCGGTCGATGGCGAGCCGATGTACACAATTAAGATGCGATATGAGATCGATTGTCACACTACTGATTAGCCTTCTGCTGACGGCTTGCAGCGACGCCACGTCGCTCGGATACGAGGAGCGCCCGCACTCGGTGGTGAGCATTGCCCATCTGAAGACGTTGGCTACGGGCCCATCGGTCATAATCACCGAGAGTATGTCGGTGGAGGGTTATGTGGTTGTGAATGACCTCTTTGGCGAATACTACAAGAGTGTTGTCATCAGTGACGAGAGCGGCGGCATTGAGCTGTGTGTCGATTGTTCACGCACAGCGATGGAGTTTCCCGTGTCGGCTCGCGTGACGGTGCATTGCACGGGGTTGGCCGTGGGAAATTATGGCGGACGAGTGATGCTCGGAGCACAGCCCGAGAGGGAATATACGGTCGATCGCATCAAGGAGAGCGACCTCGGACGTTACATCACGGTTGATCGCAGCTCAGCCTCGGCTGTGCAGCCTATGCCTATCAAAATCAAAGATATAGACGCAAGCGAGATAAGCAATTTCGTGGCCATCAGCGATCTTACGTTCGGCGATCAGGCTGGCTTAGAGTGGTGCGATCGTGATCCCCTCACGGCCGAATACCTGACCACCAACCGCACCGCCACCGACCGCACGGGGCATTCCATCAGCGTTCGCACTCAGGCCGACTGCAGCTATCGCAACGAGAAGATCCCCTCGGGCTACGGGACGTTGTACGGGATTGTGGAGTATTTCAACGGCAGCTACTCTTTACGCATCGTAAACCACAGCATCGACTTCGGGCGATAGGGACGAATACAACAAAGGGCCTCGCTTACCGTAGTAGAAGCGAAGCCCTCGAAAGTGTAATATTTGTCTTACTTCTGCAATGCCTCCCAGAGCATATCCTTCAGACGTGTGATGTTCATATTGGCCACCGACGAGATGAAGATCGACGGCACACCCTCGGGTAGCGACGGACGCATCTCCTCGATCAGTTCGTCGTCCAACATATCGCACTTGGTCACAGCCAGCAGACGTTGCTTATCCAACAACTCGGGATTATACTGCGTCAGCTCGCCGAGCAGAATCTCGTAATCCTTGGCAATGTCGTCGCTATCGGCAGGTACCATAAAGAGCAGCACCGAGTTGCGTTCGATATGACGCAAGAATCTGGTTCCGAGGCCCTTGCCCTCGTGAGCACCCTCGATGATTCCAGGGATGTCGGCCATCACGAACGACTTATGATCGCGCACCTCGACGATTCCGAGGTTGGGCTCCAGCGTGGTGAAGGCGTAGTTGGCAATCTTGGGCTTTGCTGCCGACACAACCGACAGGAGCGTACTCTTACCCGCATTGGGAAAACCCACCAAACCCACATCGGCCAGCACCTTAAGCTCAAGGATGAAGGCTCCCTCGTCGCCCTCCTCGCCAGGCTGTGCATAACGCGGAGCCTGGTTGGTGGCGCTCTTGAAGTGCCAGTTGCCCAAACCGCCACGGCCACCCTTCAACAGCGTAAGACGGTCGCCGTGCTCGGTCACCTCGCCGACATACTCAATCGTGGTCGTGCCATCCTCCTGCTCAACCAGACGACGTGCCACCGTACCCAACGGCACGGGGATAACGATATCGGCAGCATCCTTGCCCGATGAGCGTGCGCCGTGACCACCCTCGCCATCCTCGGCAAATTGGTGACGCTGATACTTCAGGTGGATCAAGGTCCAATATTGTCTATCGCCCTGCAAAATAATGCTTCCGCCCTTGCCGCCATCGCCGCCGTCGGGGCCGCCAAATGCGACAAACTTCTCACGACGGAAGTGGCACGAACCTGCGCCTCCGTGGCCCGAACGGGCAAAAATCTTTACATAGTCCACAAAATTTGAACCTGCCATATCCTATCCTTTATTAATTGATTACGCGTGCAAAGATAACCTTTTCATACAAAACGGCCAAATCCACACCATCCAAAACGTCCAAATCCTAAAACTTCCACGACACCACGGCGTAATATGTACGTCCATAGGCGTAGGTCAACACATCGTCGTGGGGTGCGTAGATGCGTTGCGCACCGCTGCGGTAGTTGCGTATGCGTGAGGATTCGTAACCGCTGTAAACTATACCGTTCTGGCCCAACAAATTCCTTACCGAAAGCGTAAGCGAGAGGCGCGAGCGTCCCACATTGAACCACCTCGAGAGTGAGGCATCGACTGTCAGCGCATCGTCCAGACGACGTTGCGACATAAACTGCTCGAAGATCTCCTGCGAGGCTGCACCCTGCACCGCAACACGCTCCTGACGACGCACCAGCGAGGGATCGACATATCGCTCGGCCACGCCCTGCACGCCGCACGAGACGATCCAGCCACGATAGGTGTGATAGGTCAGCTCCATCGAACCGCTCAGTTGTGGCGCTCCACCCACACGGCAATCACCAACGTAGCTCTCGGCAGCAGCGACCACCTCGTGGTTGTTGGCATCGTCGTAGAGAGCCACCAGAGGGTTGTTCGAGTAGAGGAATCTTCCCGCCGCAGCCGACATCGAGGCACGCCAATTATCCGACAACTCCACCACAGCTGCCGCCTCAACACCATAGCGCAGAATACCTAAATCGGAGATCACAACGTCACAATAGGTTGCCGAGAGATCGTCGTACGCACGGTAGGTCTGACTCTCATCGGCCGTAGCGGCATAGTAGGCCGTGAGCGATAGATTGGCCACGGACGATGAGTATTTGTAACTCAACTCGGCCGCCGTATGGCGTTCGGTGGTGGGGTTATCGACCACACGATTGTTATAGAGCGGATTGAGGAAGAGGTTTCGGGCCTCGGGCACTGCTTCGGCCTGCATCAGACGCAGATTGAGGTTGTGACGGGGCGTGAACGAGTAGCCGATGGCTGCCTTCAGCGTGTAGGGCATAAAGAGTTGCTGTGCCGAGCGACCAAAAGAGCCTTCGCCAGCGAACAACTCCTTTTCGAAGTAACCACGGCGATGGATCGAGTGGTTACCCACCGATGCCTGCACCCTGAGCAGCAGACGATCGGCCGCATACTCCACCCCAAAGTCGGCCATCAGCGATCGCTCCACAAGGGCATAGTCGTAGGAGAAACGGTCGCCCTCCGATACCGCTACATCGCTATCACGCAGGTTGTTGCGTTTCTGATGCGAAAAACTATCGTCGTCTAACAGGTAGTAATCAATATCCATAAGATGCGACGCTCCCATCAAATCCTCGAGTCGTTTGAAGTTGCGCGACGAGTTGTAAATCCCTCGCAATCCATACGATAGCGTTGTATGACCACCCACCTCGGTGCGGAAGCCCACTACAGCCTCGGCCCGTGCCATACGCTCCACACGCTCATCCATAGCATAGACAGCGCCATCGGCCGAGATTCGGTTTCGGGTGTAGAGCTCGTCCCAGTCGATCTGCGTATATTTGGGATTGGAGGTACGCCACTCCTCGGCCACAAGTTCTTTTGCCGTGGGATCGGATTGGTAGCTCGGCAGATAGCGGTAGTTGTCGGGGCGAGGTGTCATAGCGTCATACCACCCAAGCGACGAGTAGGCTCGCTCGCCATAATCGCCACCCACGGCAACATTCATCGTAGTCCCCGCGCCCAACGGCACCGACAGCGACACCACTCCAAACGGCACAGCGTCACGACGATAGCGCGAATTACGCACCCGCTCGGCCTGATAGCCCCACGAAGGGTTGTAGAGCCTATCGCCCGTCAGCGTGAAGGCCTCGTCGGTAGAACCCGAGCGCAGACCTCGTTCGCCCACCGTAGCGAGAGCCACTATCGACAGCGATGCTCCCGAGTCAAAACTCTTACCCAACCTCAGGCCCGCATCGACCGAATTATTATATACGCCCTTTACATACAGATCGTTACCGCCCCGTGCCGCAGCGTGCAGAGTCAGGCTCCACCCACGACGCATAAGCGTGCTGACCGTGGCCCTCAAGCCACCCAGATAGCCACGTCCCGAGAAGAACAACCCCACGTTGGTTGCCCCAACGGGTACTCCGTCACGCGACGAGAACTCATCCACGCCAGCCTCCGCTCCGATGCGATCGTGTCCGCTGTCCAATCCCGCATACCCTCGCTCGGAGAGTCCCAGACGTCGCATAAGCGAGATATTGGCACGACGCAACCCGATGCCGTCGAGCGTAGCCCCTCGCTCGGCAAAGTAGAATCCGCGACGTGCATTCTCCGCAAAGGCAAAGCGATAGGCCGTGACCTCCTCATATAGATCCTGCTGCGAGAGGGCAAGGCGATAGAAGAGCAGCGTGTCGCTCTCGACAAGTGCCACGGGCTCCATCGAGCGGTCGATCTTATAGCGATAGTAATCCTCCTCGGTCTCCTGCGCACGGGTGGCCAAGGCTAACAGCGACAAACATATCGTGAGTAAGATTCTCCGCATAACGAAACACTTTATGCAAATGTAGTAAAAAGAGGACATACGATTGGAAAAACTGTTCGAAATTTGTAATTTTGCTCAAAATTGATTCTTACGACTATGCAAATACGAGATTTAGAACCCCGCCAGGTGTGGGAGCAGTTCGATGCCATCACACGAGTACCCCGCCCCTCGAAGAAGGAGGAGCGCGTAATTGAGTTTTTGATCGACTTCGCCCGTAGCCATTCGCTCGACTACGAGCGCGACGCGATAGGAAATGTGGTAATCCGCAAGCCCGCCACCTCGGGTTACGAGGATCACGAGACGGTGATTCTGCAATCGCATATGGATATGGTGTGCGAGAAGAACTCCGACGTCGATTTCGACTTCGACTCGCAACCCATCAACGCTGTGGTCGATGGCGAGTGGGTACGCGCCGAGGGCACTACGCTCGGTGCCGACTGCGGTATCGGTATGGCGGCTGCTATGGCTATGCTGCTCGCAACGGATGTCGAGCACGGCCCCATCGAGGCTCTCTTCACGGTGGATGAGGAGACGGGACTCACGGGCGCATTCAACTTGGGCGAGGGGATGCTCACGGGCAAGTACCTCATAAACCTCGACTCGGAGGACGAGGGCGAGATCTTCATCGGCTGCGCAGGTGGAGTCGATACCGTGGCTACGTTCCTTGTCCAGTATGATGCAGCACCCAAGGGTTACACCTTCTACCGCTTCGACGTTTCGGAGCTCAAGGGTGGCCACTCGGGCGACGATATAAATAAAGGTCGCGCCAACTCGAACAAGATTGCAGCACGCCTGCTCCTGATCGCTCAGGACGAATTCGAGGGGCGTGTGAGCTACTTCGACGGAGGCAATCTGCGCAACGCCATCCCTCGCGAGGCGTATGCTGTGATGGGTGTTCCCTCGAAGCAGAAGGATAAGTTCGAGGCTCGCGCACGTCAATTCATCGCCGATGTGAAGGAGGAGTTTACACTGACCGAGCCCGATATGCGCCTCGCACTGAGCGATATGCCTGCTGTGGAGGAGGTGCTCACCGAGACCTCGCAGCGCAATCTGCTGGGAGCGCTGGTTGGTGTACCGAACGGCGTGTTGGCTATGTCGGCAGCGATCGAGGGTTTGGTTGAGACCTCGACCAATCTGGCCTCGGTGAAGTTCTCGGGGAAGCAGAAGGTAGTCGTCACCACTTCGCAGCGATCGTCGGTCGAGAGCGCCAAGCTCTACGCCAAGCAGGCCGTCGAGTCGGTATTCCTGCTGGCGGGTGCCGAGGTTGAGCACTCGGATGGCTACCCGGGCTGGGCCCCCAACCCCGACTCGCATCTGCTGAAAAAGACCGTCGAGAGTTACGAGCGACTGTTCGGCGTCGAGCCCAAGGTGAAGGCTGTCCACGCAGGTCTGGAGTGCGGCCTCTTCCTCGAGAAGTATCCCCATCTGGAGATGGTGTCGTTCGGTCCGACGCTGTGTGGCGTACACTCGCCCGATGAGCGACTGGAAATTGCAACTGTGGAGAAATTCTGGCAACTGCTCAATGAGGTTGTCAAAAATTTATAACTATTTTATTAACCCCAAAAAACTTAAACACTATGAAAAAAATTACCCCCCCCAATTGATTTTAATACTAAAAATCAATCAGTTATGAAAGCATTAAGGAACCTCATCTGCTTCATCGCCGCTACATTTGTGACGGCCTGCACAGTCGAAAAGCCCACCTCGGGGACACTCTTCGTGTGGGGTAGCGACATCAACATCAAGTTCACTCGCTACGTTGCGGAGCTGACGGGCAAGCCATCGCCCCACATACTCTACCTGCCCACGGCCAGCGGCGACCACACGGACAACATCCAATACTGGGAGTCGATCTGCAAGGTCCTGGGGCTCGAGTCGCACATTATGCGAGTGTGGGTGGATTCATCCTTGGGGCAGACATTCGAGCAGACAATCGAGGCAGCAGATGCTATCATAATCGGAGGAGGTAACACTCTCAATATGTTGGGAATATGGCAGGCGCAAGGCATCGACCGTATGCTCACCGAGGCTCTGCAACGCGGAGTGGTGATTGCGGGCGGTAGTGCTGGCTCGATAGCGTGGTTCGACAGCGGTATCAGCGACTCGCGTCCCTCGGGATTGAGTATCGTCGAGGGTTTGGGCATACTCCCCTTCAGTAACTGCCCCCACTACGGCGACGAGGCCAAGCGCACGCTCTACCATCAGATGCTGGAGCAGGGCAAGATGGAGGCTGGCTACGCGATGGACGATAAGGCGGGCATATTGTTCCGCGACGGCAAGGTGGTCGAGGCGGTGAGTTTCAGCCCTCTGCACAAAGCCTACTACGTCGGCCTGCAAGACGGAGTGGCCACAGCCGACGAGATCCCCACCCGACTGCTGTTGGAGGAGGGTGCGATTGCCGAGGATGCCTACACAGCCGAGCTAATCGGCAAAAGCGTCGAGGAGTTATCCGAGGCCGACGGTGCTGTGGGTGCATTTATAACTGGGACAAAGGCCGAGGCGACCTCTCGCATCGAAATGCTACTGACGCACAACAACTTGGCCGCCATCGTACACGACGGATATATGGATATGTTCGGCAGCTACGCCATCCGCTTCCTCTACCGTGCGGGTGGCACTTGGCACCTGATGGGTGAGGATTTGGGATCGACGCTGCCCGACTGCGAGGTTGTCTTCCGCGAGAAGGCGGCCGTGATCCTGCGACAAGCAACGGAGAGATTTGATAACTAACCGAAAAATATGAAGAGATACCTGACAACAGCCATCGCCCTCGTGCTCTGGCTCGGCGCCGCAGCACAACGACCAATGACGGAGGTCGATCTAACGGAGATGACCTTCGTGCGCCAATCCTTTGTGCGCAACTTCTACACCTCGCAAAAGGTTATGAGCCAGATAAATATGGAGGGCACGGATCTATTCTTGCCCAACTCGGCCAACCTCATCGTCGAGAGTCGTGGCACTGCACCCACACTTACGCAGCACGGGCGCACGCTCGACATCGCAGCCACGGAGGAGCCCTCGCAGGCGACGATTCGTGTGGGAGCGTTCCACCCCTACCTCTGCTACGAGGTGGAGTTCTCGGCCTTGGACGGGAGCGATGGTGCAGGTATCGAATTCTACCCCAATAGCGGCGAGGGCAGCCGCATCAAGGTGATCTACCGCAGTGGCAAGATCTCGGCCCTAAGGCAGCAGACCGATGGCGAAATACTGCTGGCCGAAAAGGAGGTGGGCGTAATGGATCGCCTATCGCTCCGACTGCAATACACGGGTGTGAGGTTTCATCTGTTCCGTCTGCACGACGACGGGCATACGGAATTACTCTACGACGTGGAGAACGATATGCGCTCGGTGGAGAGCTGCACAACCTACTCGTTTGGAGTCCACACTTCGCTCGACAGGGGAGGTCGTGTGACGCTCCACAAGGCGCAGAGCCTACTCACCAGTGGCACGGGGCAGGCCGATCCGCAGATCATCCAGACTGCCGATGGGCGACCTCTGATCCGCGACGGACGACTGTACGTCTGCTTCACCACACGAGGTTTTGAGCGTATCTTCGACTCATATCAGGGCGTCTATTCGATCGACTTGGATTCGTACGAACTACGCCTTGAGGGTGCGCTATTCTTCGGCAAGGGCGACGGCATTATGTATGGCTTCCACGCCACGAAGGTGGTTTATGACGAGGCTACTGAGGAGTTTCTGGTGATGACAACCACCCACGAGGATACCCACACGCTGGCGTGGGCTCGCTCTAAGGCCGACCTGCTGCACGGTATCCACTACCTTGAGTGCGAGGAGCTTGATTTCCCGCACAACTACACCCGCGGCCACGGCTACAACACCGAGGATCCCGACTTCTTCTACGACAGCGAGGCGGGTAAGTGGCGTTTGGCGTACTGCGCGTTGAAGGATAAGTCGTACGTCACCTACCTATGCGAGAGCGATCGTTGGAACGGCACATACACTCTGGTGGCCGAGTCGAAGCAGAACAACAACACAGGTATACGCATCACCGAGGTGGGTGGCCGACGCTACGTCCTGAGTGGCGGATCGGAGACCACGTTCTACATCTATGACTACCCCACGCTCGAGTATCAAGGCACGTTCCAGCAGCAATATGCCAACGGCGGCTTCCGTGGCTGGCCCACGATCGTGCCCGTGCCGTACGGCAACTACGAGCGTTATCTATGGATTACGTTCGACCGCGGGGCACAGACGGGGCGTTATTCGTACGGAACGCTATACTTCTATTTGGGAGATCAAATGTGGAAAAAAGAGTAACTATGGCTGAGAATCTATTGATTGCCGAGGGCGGCAAGGAGGAGAAGTACGCTTTACTGCATAAGCAGATCGAAGCGTTGGTGGAGGGCGAGAGCGACCCGATAGCCAATATGGCCAATGTGGCGGCGATGATTCAGACGACGTTCCACTTCTGGTGGACGGGGTTCTATCGTGTTGTGGGCGAGGAGCTTGTGTTAGGGCCGTTTCAGGGTCCGCTGGCCTGCAGTCGCATCCGATATGGACGTGGCGTGTGCGGCACAGCGTGGAAGGAGAAGCGAACACAGATCGTAGCAGACGTTGAGCAGTTCCCTGGGCATATAGCCTGCAGTTCGCTGTCGCGTAGCGAGATCGTTGTGCCTGTGTGGCAGGGCGACGAGGTGACGGCGGTGTTGGATATCGACAGCGAACATCTGTCCACCTTCGACGAGGTGGATCAGGTGTGGTTAGAGCGTATTGTGGCGCTGCTGTAACCACGGCAAGAATTATCTACAAAAGGCGGAGGCTCTCGGGCTTCCGCTTTTTATATATAATGTATCAGCCTCTCCACAGCCCGATTCCTCAAAAAATCACTACTACCCCGAAATTTTTTGGCGAAAAATTTGGTTTATATCATAAACTACTTTATATTTGCATTACACAAAGAGAGCTACACAATGGCCCAAGGCCATCACACTGGCTCCGCAAAACCAATTTACTCAACTATTACAATTATCTAAAGCTATGGAAAACAAAAATTTGACCGAGGCTCAGAGTTTAGAACTCATCACCTCAATGATTCAGGATTCACGAGCACGCTTGGCCCGCAACTCGGGAACGCCATTCTTAATTTGGGGCTACACCACCATCGCCGTATCACTCTTCAACGCCTTAGCGCTCTACTTGGGATGGAGTGGCAGCTGGGGCTGGTCGTGGTTCGCCATTCCCGTCATCGGATGGGTGGGAATGATGTTGTGGGGCAAACGCGAACCGAGCGCCCGCAACTACATCGACCGAGTATTCTCGATACTCTGGGCTACGCTCGGCATCTCATTCGCGTGGTTCTTTATCGCGGCTATCGTATATGGCTGCTCGATCAGCTACATAACGATCCTCGTTATGGGCGTTGGCACCGTGATCTCGGGACTCCTGCTACAAAACAAAGCTACGACCATCTGTGGCTGCGTGGCAATGCTCTCATCGCTCATCTTCCCTGCGGTCTATCTCATTATCACAAAGTGGAATATCTCACCGACGGTAGCGATTTCGCTCGCTGAGTCTTGGTTGTGGGGCGAGAAGGTTGTCTTTGCCGCCATCTTCCTCTTTATGATGGTTGTGCCGGGCCATATCCTCAACCACAAGTATAACCGTTAAATCGACGGAGTATGTTCAAGGAGCTAAATCCGTTGCTACATTCCGAGCTGCGCTTGGCCATTATGTCGGTGCTGCTCAGCGTCGAGAGTGCCGATTTCGTCTTCCTGCGCGAGCAGACAGGCGCCACGGCAGGCAACCTCAGCGTACAGATCGACAAGCTGCAGAAGGCGGGCTACATCACCGTCGAGAAGGGTTTTCGGGGGAAAATGCCACGCACGACGTGTGCAATAACCGACGAGGGCGTAGCGGCCTTCGAGGAGTATGTCGCAGCCCTCAAGAGCTACATTGGTAAAGGTCTATAATCCCCCCACACACATTACAACACAAAAGGTTGCCCCACCCCACGGGACAACCTTTATTTGTTCACGGCCACGGCTGCGGCCCACAATCTTATCGAAGTGCTACTCGTAGCGACCGCTCTTGAGACGATCCACCTCCTCGCGAGTGAGGAAACGCCACTGGCCACGCTTGAGATTCTTCTTCGTGATACCTGCATAATATACGCGGTCGAGCTTCTGCACCGAGTAACCTAAATGCTCGAAGATACGACGCACGATACGGTTGCGGCCCGAGTGGATCTCGATGCCTACATCCTTCTTGCTCTCGCCAACGTAGGCCACCTCGTCGGCATAGATCTCGCCATCCTCGAGGGTGATGCCCTCGGTGATCTGCTCCATATCGGCGCGCGTAAGAGGCTTATCGAGAGTTACTTGATATATCTTCTTCTTCTCCAACGAGGGGTGTGTCAGCTGACGTGTCACGTCGCCATCGTTGGTAAAGAGCAACAGTCCGAGTGAGTTCTTATCCAGACGACCTACGGGGTAGATACGCTCCGAGCAGGCACCCTTCACCAGC
>CAZWHN010000003.1:0-24928 GCA_964633635.1 uncultured Alistipes sp.
TGCACCCCGCTACAACGAGGCTCACCGCCTCTACGTCGATGGCCGTATGAAGATGGAGCCCGAGAAGGCTTGGTACTCGGATGCCAACTTCACCATCCGTCTGACCTACGGTCAGGTGCTGCCCTACAACCCCTCGGATGCCATCACCTACAACTACTTCACTACGCTGGAGGGTGTGATCGCGAAGGAGGATACCTCGAATCCGTTGGAGTTCACCGTCGAGGATAAACTCAAAGAGCTGCACCGAAAGAAGGACTACGGCCGCTATGCCGATGCTGATGGTCGTCTGCACGTCGGCTTCCTCTGCAACCTCGATATTACGGGCGGTAACTCAGGCTCGCCCGTGCTCGATGGTCGTGGCCGACTGATCGGTCTGGCATTCGACGGCAACTGGGAGGCAATGTCGGGTGATGTGGCTTTCGAGCCCGAGTTGCAGCGTTGTATCGCGGTGGATGTTCGCTACGTACTATTCGTGATCGACAAGTTTGCCGGTTGCAACCACATTATGAGTGAGCTCGACATCGTGGGTAAGGCGAAGTAATACATATATTATATATATGGTATGACCGTTCGGGCGAGGGTGTCCGAACGGTTTTTTTGTAGATGGTCGCAAAGCCGCAAGATAACGACAGAACGCGGCAGACCCCATCCTCCGAAAAAGAAATTCGGACGGGGAGATACAAAACGGAGGATTTTTGTCGTTAAGTAACAAAAAAGTGTTACTTTTGTCGAAAGCCCCAGCAGGGGCGGAAGCAATCTATGAGGAGATTTTTTAACATAATCATTTTCGCGTGCGTGCTCTCGGTGGCGATGTTTACGGCCGAGGGTGCATTGGCGCAGGTCTTTACTCCGCGGCTGCCGATCTACATCGTCAATGGCGAGCGTATGAGCGAGGAGCAGGTGCGAGAGATCGAACCCGAGGATATTGTCTCGAACACACTGCTGCCCGCCGACGAGCAGACCATCGAGAAGTACGGCCCCGAGGCGTCGAATGGCGTGATCGTGATCTCGCTGCGTTACGACGAGGCGGCCCGATTTGAGATCGAGGGCGAGGTGGCCAACTTCAGCAACTACATCGCCCAGCAAATCAAGTGGGGCGAGATGGAGGCTGTGGCGCAGGTGGTGCTGCGGGTGAGCGTGAATGGCGAGGGCGTGGCCAGCGTGAAGGAGGTGCTCGACTCGAGCGATCGGCGACTGCTGAAGCGTGTGCGCGACGCCATCGAGAAGGCTCCACGGTGGGTGCCCGCACGAAAGGATGGCAAGGGGATCGAGACCCAGCACATCGTGCGTGTGACGGTGCCCGTGGGTAGTCGGATGCCTCGCGAATGGGTGATTAGAGTGGTATAAAAAGAGCCTGTCTTACAATCGAAGACAGACCCTTTTTCAAAAAACGTCACTCTGCACGGCAACCACTCACTGACGATGGAGGACTCCCGTCGCCTTGCTACGCAAGTCGGGAAATGACGTACAAATATTTATTTCCAGATTACTCGCTCCTCGCCCTCGTACGGCGGCAGGGGCTTGGGCTCGAAGTCCGAGTAGCCGAGTGCCACGGCGCAGAGGATGCCGTAGTGATCGGGGATCGCCAACAGCTCACGCAGGTAGTCGTCGGCACGGGCGCCGTCGGGCTCATCCTTCAGGCGGGGACGGTCGTTGACGTGTACCCAACACGAAGCCAGCCCCTCATCCACAACGGCAAGCTGGAGCACGGTGGCGCTGATGGCGCAGTTGTCGAGCCAGAGGTCGCTCGCATCACGATCGCCCATAACTACGATGGCGGCAGGGGCATCCTTCATAAACGATGATCCGTAGTCGCGCATCTGCGACATACGCTCGAGCAGCGCCTTATCCTCAACCACTACAAAACGGGTCGAGCGGGTATTGCGCGACGAGGGGGCCTGCAACGCCTGATCGAGAATGCGCTGGATGACCTCACGCTCAACGGCTTTAGGAAGAAACTTACGCGTACTACGACGACGCGAAACGATTTGCTTAAATTCCATAGTATCAATTTTTTATCGGTTTTACATTTTCTCTTCTCAGCTCCTTGCGATGGGTGGCAGATGGTTATTGAAGTCGGCGAGCCGTGGTCGAGGCCGTGAGCTCAAGATCCTCCGACAACCCCTCAAGCAGCACCACGCCAGGGCGTTTGCCAACCTCGATGGAGCCGATCTCGGCATCGAGCCCGAGGGCACGGGCGCCGTTGATGGTGGCCCACTCGAGGCTCTCGGCCAAGGGAACATCGCCCAAGAGCTTCAGCTCCTCAACAATCGAGAGGCTCTCGTTCGAAGCGAGGGAGTCGGTGCCGATGCAGATCATAGCTCCGTGCGAGCGCAGCAGCTCCACGGGCGGACGCAGGCCTGAGATATAATCGTTTGAGCGGGGGCACACGACCCACGCCACGTGGTGGGTGAAGTGTTGCTCGACGAGGTCAAGCTCCGCCTCCTGCAAACAGCAGTTATGCACCAGCAGCACCCTGCGATCGCTCCCTACCGACTCCACCAGACGGCGAGCTGGAGAGCCATAGTGCAGGAAGTCGCACTGCCAACCCATACGGCCATACCACTCGGCAAGCGACCCCGCACCCTCGTAGAGAGCCTGCTCGTCGGGCGACTCCATAAAGTGGATCGTAAGGGGATTCTTGTCACTCAGCCGTACTGCATCGCGGAAAGCCCCGTCCTGCAACGAGTAGGTCGAATGAGGCGTGAGCGAAGAGTTAGGGTGGGCAGCAAGGGGCAGCAGCAGCTCGGTATCGGCCATAAGGCCAAAGAGCTCGACAAAGCTGTGGTAGTGGATGCGGCTACGGCTCTTGACCGAAAACGAGCTATCGTCGTTCACCACATCGGCCACGGCCTGCACGCCTTCGCTCCACATACGGGCATCGGCCGCACGAAGTGCCTGCTGGCGCTCCTCCGAGGAGTAGTTGCCACGCACCTGACCGATGGCTCGGGCGAAGCCTCCGAAGCCCGTGCGACGGGCAATAGCACCACGCAGGTAGGAGAGCTCGGCGTGGCAATGGGCATTGACAAAGCCAGCACACAGCGCCCCGCCGTAGAACTCGGTCTGGGGCAGCGCATCGAGGCGATCCCACTGCTCGACAGAGGCGATGCGACCATCGTCGTCAAGCGTGAGCAGCGGGCGCTGCAACACCCGTTGGCGGTCGATCATATAGTGTGATGCTATTCGACGCATTTTTCTTGGTATTCTTGGTTTTCGGGGTTTACTTTATTTGCGGTAATGCTAATCGAGGGGTTGGGGGATTATTCCCCGAGGGCCGTATCCTCATTCGAGGCGACAAAACCGATGGTTCGGAGCAACGAATCGGAGAAGATTCGCATACCCGTCTGCTCGTTGAACAGACGCTCGACGCACTTCTCAAGAGGGGGTGTGTAGCTGACGCGGAAGTCGCTCAGCGTGAGCTTCGGCACGGTGCGCTTCTTCTTCTCGACATTGTCGCCGAAGTGGTAGAAATCCACGACGATGCGCATCGTCGTGGTGTCCTCCTCCGAGATGGTCTGCGTATGGTTGAGGTGTCCCTCGTTGCGCAACAGCAGGGCGGCATCGGTCAGGTTGCGCTGGGTGCTATCCTTACGCTCCAAATAGATGCGATAGCGACGTCCCTGCCCCTTGTCGAGCGAGTCGAGCTGGTAGGAGCATCTTATCTTATAATCGCCCGGAACGAGATTCTCGATGTAGTAGCGCAGGCGCACCGTGTCGGCGGCCTTCGAGATGTGGCGCACCGAGTCGGTCATAATGGTGCGGGTGTAGCGACGCTGTGCCACCTGATCGATGGTGTCGAGCTTGGCCGTCTCGTGGGCATAGTACTGCTGCTGGGTGTCGAGGTCGGCGATCATCATCTCGGCAATGTCGCTGATGCGGGCATTCTTGCGACGCGAGATGTTGTCGATGGTGTACTGCACATCCTCCTTTGTGTAGCCATAGCGGGCGAAGACCGGCTCGTAGATGTTCATCGAGTCGATGTTGGTGTCGTGCAGACGTAGGTAGGCATTGACCAGCATTGCATCGTGGAAGATGTCGCCCAGCGTGCTATCGGGTATCACGCGGGGTTTGTTGCAGCCTACCGAACAGAGCGTAAGGAGGAGTATGAACAGCGAAAAAAGATGTTTCATCGTGTGGTAGATTTATAACGCATTACGGAGCGAACCGTAAGATTGATAACTATATATGAGATAACCGCATAGCTCACCACGGTGAGCAGCACGTCGCTCAGATGCAGCTCGACGGGGTAGGCACTCACCATAAGCGAGGGCGCGTCGATGCCGACAAAGCCGAAAAGCTGCTGCGCGAGCGTGAGTCCCACGCCTAACACAAGGCCTATAACGAGGCTCAGCAGTGCCATCAGGCGGCCTTCGGCGAGGAACACACCACGCACCATCTGCTGGCGGGCACCCAATGTGCGCAGCGTCTGCATATCCTGCTCCTTGTCGATATAGACCATAACGAGCGTGCCGACGATCGAGAGCGAGGCGATGATCATAACAATCACAGCAACGGCAAAGACACCCCACTTCTCGAGTGCGTGCAGGCGGTATATCGAGTTGCTCTCGTCGCGGGTGCGAACGTCGAACCCCTCGCCTAACCTACTCTCTAACTCGCGGGCTACCGTCGTGGGATCGCTCTGCTCGCTAAGACGCAACTCGACGGCTGAGGCTCGGTCGGGGTAGTTGAACAGATCCTGAGCGGCAGCGAGCGAGGTGATGATCATCGAGCGGTTGTCCTCGTCGATGGAGTAGATGCCTGCAACCGCCATCTCGCGTCGTGTATAGCCACCCACGGGGAGCAGCGACGAGAGGCGTGTGCGGTTGATGGCGTACAATCGCAAGGGTGTGCCGATAGCTGCGTGGCGCAGCTGACCCAGATCCTGCATAACGCCGTGGGCAGCCACAAGGCGTGGCTCCGAGCCGTCGTGCAACGCAAACTCGCCCGAGATCACTCGCTCGGCGATGGGGACAACATCGAGGTAGGCGCTATCGACGCCCTTCACCTCGGCGAAGGTGCGAAGTCCGTCGGCCTCGGCCATAGCCGTCTGCCGAAGCACGAACGAGAAGCGTTCGACGCCCTGCGTCGTGGCAACAGCCTCACGATCGAGGTCGGCCGTAGCGAAGGTGGTGCCCTCCGAGGGTAGGATCGTAAGATCAGCATCGACGGCACGGTACATACCGCGCACCATACTCTCCAGACCGTTGAAGATCGAGAGCAGCAGGATGATGGCAGCCACGGGGACGGCCATAGCCACGATGCTGACGCCCGAGATGAGGTTGATCACCGAGTGCGACTTCGGCGAGCGAACGTAACGGGCGGCTATGAAATACCTCAGGTTCATCGGATAGGCGACCTAACGGGGCGTTACTCCTTGAGCAGCGAGTTGATGTTCTCGATATACTCCAGTGAGTCATCGAGGAAGAACTGCAGCTCGGGGACGATCTTGAGCTGATTGCGGATGCGCTTGCCCAACTCGCGACGGATGAGCCAATTATTCGACTCGAGCTCCTTCATCACCTCGCCATCACGTGCGGCGGGGAAGATGCTGAAATAGACCTTGGCATAGGCAAAATCGGGCGAGACACGCACGGTGGTGACCGTGATCATTGCTCCCGAGCCGATGCCGCGGCACTCCTTCTGGAGAATCTCGGCGATGTCGCGCTGGATAAGGCGCGCAATCTTCTGTTGACGTGTACTTTGTATTGCTTCCATTTTTTCGGGGTTTTCTTGGTTTACTTTATTTACGGTAATGCTATTCAAGGATTGGGGGATTTTACTTCATATCTCCCGACTGCGAGAACTTAAACTCCTTGGTGCGGCGGTCGCGCTTGCGCGGGGTGTAGTTCCACTCGTCGAAGCCATCCTTATTGAAACGATAGGCTAACGTGACGCTGAACGTAATATTGTCGAGCGGCGAGCGCAGCGGCGTAGAGATAAAGGGATTCTCTAAGCCGTCGGTGGCGTTGTCGTAATACTTATTCAGGTTGCGCAGCAGGTCGGCATAGCCAAAGTAGTAGCGGGCTCGCACACCTAACTCGTAGCGACCCATAAGCACGGCGAAGCCTCCGCCGCCAGCAAGGCCGTAGTTCCAGCGGTTGTCGCGCTCCAGACGCCAGTCATACGGTCCCGTCTCGCCCGACTGCTCGTACTCGTAATCGCCACCGAAGTTATACGAGATGGTAAAGGCCGCCTCAAGATAAAGACGCAAATGGCGCTTGGCCAGATAGACGTGCGGCTGCCACACCATAGGCAACATAATGGAGTTCAGACGGCGGGTATAGAAGGCGTAGTCGCGCTGCTCCATACCATTCTCGTCAATCGAGGTGGAGTAGGCGTAGCCGTAGGAGAAGCCGCGCTGGAGGAACTCCAGATCGACACCGACAGCACCGACAAATCGCGGCAGCGAGTAGTATCGCCACGAAAGGCCGAAGTTCTGTCCGCCGAACAACATCTTGGTTTCGTACTTGGGGTAGAGGCGGATGGTGGAGAAGCCCGTGCCACCCGTCACTCCAAATGTATGCTGGGCCGAGGCACTGCCTGCCACAAAGGCGAGCAGCAACGTGGCCAAAAGTCTGAATATCTGTATCTTCTTCATAGAGTCTTAATCTGTTTCGCAAATTGGGACGGTGGACCTTAACGCGCTCCGCCCGTGATGGTCTGACGGGTTGAGCCCGAGCCACCCATAATGCCGCCCATACCTCCGCCGAGGCCCAGACCGCCCGAGCCAGAGGATGACGAGCCGTGTTTGTGGCCGTCGTTCTTCTGCTGCTCCTCGCGACGACGCTCGGCCTCCTTCTGCAAGCGTACCATCTCGCGATGATCCAATCGCTCGATGAGCTGCTCCATAGTGACGGGGGCGAACAGCGAGGCCATATCGAGCGTAAACTCGAACTCCCAGCCCGACTTGGTGGTGAAGATCTCCTCGTCGTTCTCGTTCTTATATATCTCGGCACGTTCGCTCTGGCGACGCTCGACCATATTGCCCGAGTCCCACTTGCCGTTGGCATTCTCGTCCTCGACGATGCGCATACGCATCTCACCCACGGGAACATACTCGATGGTGTGCTCACCAGCGCCGATGTGCGTGAGCTCGCGCTCGACCTTACCCGAGCTGTTGAGCAGCTGGATGATGTACTCGGCTGTCGAGAGACGGGGCTGCACGGTGAGCTTCAGCGTGGCGAACTTCTGGATGTCGGCCACCGTCAGACTCATCGTGATCGAGTCGTTGCCCTCGCCCGTAATGTCGGCCAGCGCATCGGTGGGGATGAAGAGTCGGTACTCGCGCTCGGGCAGCCAACGCGACCGCAGCAGCCACTTACGGGGCGAAATGGAATCGGGGATGAACGTCACACGTTCGCTCAGCGTGTCGCGCTGCTCGCTCCACGAGATGAGGCTCACGGCCGTAGAGTCGAATCGCGAGAGAGGTGTGGCGAACTCTATCGGCAGATCCTGCTGGGGATTGACCTCCGCCTTGTCGGTCTTGCTCACCATCTTGAAGGTGGAGGGGCGTGCAGGCTCAACCCACTCGCGGCCCTCGGCCTCGGCCTTCTCGCGCTCCTTCTGCTGACGCTCGCGCTCACGCTCCTGCTCGCGGGTCTCGACCAGTCGCCACGACAGGGTGAGGGGCTCGGTTGTGGGGCGCAGCACACGCAGTGAGTCGTGCTTATGGTAGGTGATGCTGCCACGCAGCGTATCGGGTAACTCCTCCGAGGGGACGTTGAGCCAGAGGGCTATGGTGTCGCGTCCCTCGGTTGTGGGCTCGAAGATGATTCGATCGGAGGGGATGCCATCAATAGAGAGCGAGTCAATGCGAGGACGCGCTGCACCGAAGTTGAGCAGGATCTTATGCTGCTCGGGGCGAGCCGACGATTGCAGTGTCTGACGGCTGAAGCTCACGTCGGTGAACATACGCAGGTAGAGCTGCGGATCGGCCGAGGGGTAGCGACGCACCGAGTCGTACCAGATGGCAAAGTCGGGCATTCGGGTGGGGTTATAGACGCTATCCAAGAAGCCCACCTTGTCGATCGAGGGCTCGTAGGATTGGTTGTCGTTGCTGTCGTAGTAGGCATAGACACGGTAATCGACCGGACGCAGGTTTTGCGCAATGAAGATTCCGTTGCGCTGCGAGCGGGCGATCTTATGCGGCTTATACTTGAACATCGTCGAGTCGTATGCGTCGGGCTTCTCGACCGAGTCGGCCTCGAAGAAATAGACAAACACTCGACCCAACGAGTCGGCCTTCTCGCTATCCTCAGTGTAGCCCGACATCACGAGTGAGTCGATGGTGGGGCCCGTCGAGAAGACGTAGCGCAGACCTGCGAGGGGGTTGCCCTCGTTGTTGTCGGCCACGGCCGAGCCGAACTCGATGGCATAGGTGGTGTTCTCGTCGAGCGAGTCGGGCTCAAGGTCGATCGAGATGCCACGGCCACGCAGTGCGACGGTGGGCTTTTTGCGCATTGCAGGTGAGGTGTAGATCTCCTTCTGCTGATCCTTCAGCTGGACGTACTCGTTGAATGCCATATAGATGCGGTCGGAGTTGAAGTTGGTGGCGTTGAGCTCGGGCGAGACCGACACCACAACGGGGGGTATCGAGTCGCGTGGGCCACCCGTAGGGTTGCCAATCGAGGCACAACGCGAGAGGAAAGCTCCGCCGAAGAAGAGCAGCACGGCAAAACTTGCAAGGCGACTCACACCGCCGAGGGTTGGGCTATTATCGTTTTTTCTCATCTGGACTTTAGTTACTCGTTAACGGGAGTCTCCTCCTCGGTGTAAAAATCATTTTCTACCTGCCAACCCGACGAGGAGTGCGAGGCACGCCACGACGAGAAGACAAGTTTGGTATCAACCGTCTCGAGATTGACGGGAAGAGTGTAGTTGCGGTAGGCGTAGAGGCGCAGTTCGGGATTGACCACCACGAGCATCGACGTGGGGGCCTCCAATCGCAGCGACACCTGATAGGGGGCTGCCGAGTCGAACGTGCCACGCACATCGGGTTCCGTGAGGGTCTGGCCCGTGGTTTTGTTGGTGATGCGGGCCGCTATGGCATCCTCGTAGGAGAGGATGGTCCACTCGGTGGTATCGACCGAGTAGGCGTAGGAGCTCAGGTCGGTGGCCTGCGTGAGCGGGCCATTGGAGGTGGTTTGGTTCTGCACGGCGAGGTTGTAGTTGGTGTAGGTCACAACATCCTTGAAGCAGCCCTGCAAAAGGGCGCTCGACAACAACGCAAACGCAATATTTTTCACTATTCTCTTCATAATCTATTCCTATTGAGCCGCACGGCTCTTCAAATCTTCATACAGTTCGCCCACCGTGCGTTCAAGCACGGGGTGACGCCACTCGGAGGCTATCGCGGCCACGGGGCGTAGCACAAACTCGCGCTCGTGCATCAGCGGGTGAGGCACCTTAAGGCGTGGGGTGTCAATGACCAGCTCCTCGCACAAAATCACATCGACATCAACAACACGCGAGGCGTAGCGTTCGCCCGTGAGTTGTTTCTCGGCCTGCTCCTGCTCCCGATCGCGCCCCACCATTTGTTCCACGGCCAAAGCTGCGTCGAGCACCTCGATGGGTTCGAGGCTCGTCTCGATCATCAACGCCTCGTTGGCAAAGGGTGCATCGGAGGCGAAGCCCCACGCCTTGGAGGCATAGACCTCGGAGCGGGCGACGATTGGCCCAACGTGCTGCTCCAAAAGCGAGGCCGTGCGACGGAGAATCTCCTCACGCGCGGGGGCGTTGCTGCCCGTGAGTAGGATGGTCCTCATCGCAGGCGGTTGATCTGTTTACTCACCGCAAGGGCGAAGTGGGTGAACACGATGCGGGCATTGCCGTTCTGGCTCACCTGACGCATAGCCTGCTCGATCTGGTCGATCAGGAACTCTATGTTCTGGTTGCCGATGAAGGGGGCAAAGTTATTGCAAAACTTAGCCTCCTCGCCCCAGAGGTAGCTGATCGAGCCCAAGCCCGCGTGCAACATATAGCTCTCGCGCAAAAGACGGGCCGCGTGACGCAACATCGAGCGTTGCTGCTCGCGCGTGAGCGAGGCAACCTCGTCGGCCCAGTCGATAAGCTCGAGGTGTTTATCGTTATACGAGAGGCGCATAAGTCGGCAGAAGAGGTCGAAGCTCTCCCTTCGCACCTCGTCCTCGTCGCCACCCGCGAGGCGACGCATCTCGATAAGATCGCCCGCTGCGAGGCGTGCTACGTTGCGGCGCTCGAGCTCGTCGCCCTCGGCCAGCGGCAGCAGATCCTCCAACGCAAGGCGTGGCACGGCAACCTCCTGCGTACGCGAGATGATGGTGGGCAGCAGCAGGTCGGCACGCTCGCTCACGAGCAGGAAGACCGTCTTGGCCCACGGCTCCTCAAGGATCTTGAGGATCTTGTTCGAGGCCTCATCGTTCATCGTCTCGGGCAGCCAGATAAGGACAATCTTATACTCCGACTCAAAGCTCTTGAACGAGAGGCGACGGATGATCTCGTCGGCCTCCTTGGCCGAGATCATACCTCGCAGGGTCTTGCCCAAGTCGAGCTTGTCGTACCACTGCTGGGGGGTGAAGTAGCCGTCGGTCGTGGCCACGATCTCGCGCCAGAGCGGCATAAAATCGCTGCTGAGCACCACCTCGCCCGAACGCTTACCCTGCTTATTGACGGGGAAGACGAAGTGCAGATCGGGGTGGGCCAGCTGCTCGATCTGGCGACAGCTGGGGCACTCGCCACACGAGTCGCCATCGTGACGATTGGTGCAGTTAAGGTACTGCGCATAGGCGATGGCCAGCGGCAGCGAGCCTGTGCCAGCGCTGCCCGTGAAGAGCTGGGCGTGGCTGATGCGGCCACGATCGACACTCGAGGTGAGTCGTTGCTTGAGCTGCGTCTGACCTATGATATCTGCGAACTTCATTCTTCGGGGGTGACTTTATTTATGCCTCAATTAACTTCTAATGCTATCTTGACTCTATTCCAAAACTCTTGCACTCAGGATGCGGACATCCTCCACGGGTCGGTCGAGCGAATCGGTGGGGGTGCGCTGGATGCGATCCACAACATCCAATCCGCTTACGACGTGGCCAAAGACGGTGTATTGACCATCGAGGTGGGGCGTGCCGCCCGTGCTCTTATAGACCTCGCGGATCGAGTCGGGCAGAACAACGGTGCCACCCGTAGCGCGGGTGATGCGCTGCTGCTGGGCATCAAGCGTCCGATCGTCGAAGGTGCGACCCCAGACGATATAGAACTGCGTGCGAGACGAGCGACGCTGGGGGTTGACATCGTCGCCCTCGCGGGCTGCAGCCAATGCACCACGGTGGTGGTGAAGCGTAGGGAAGAGTATCTCGGCGGGGATATCCTCCCAATAACGGGGGTTGCCCGTCTCCTCGCCCATAGGATCGAATTCGCTACCGCTGATATCGCGGGTGCGGGGATCACCGCCCTGAATCATAAAATTCTCGATCACGCGGTGGAACAGCAGCGAGTCGAAGTAACCCTCCTCGACCAGCTGCACGAAGTTGTCGCGGTGGATGGGGGTGTGGTCGCTAAGCTCCAATGTGATCTCGCCCATCGTGGTGAGCATACTCACACGACGGGGCTGCGTCTTGATCGTCTGCTGACTGCAACCGATACAGATTGCCGCGACAGCGATTGCGAAAAATATCTTTCTCATCATCTTTTTGCTTTAGAGATTCCAGTCATTTTCTCGCTTTGCTCCAAAATGTGGAATGACGTTTTTATGCCACTTCTTATTTTCCTGTTGAGCCGAAGCCGCCTGCGCCACGCTCGGTAGCACCAAGCTCCTCGACCGACTCCCACTCGATCTGCTCGTGACGGGCCACAACCATCTGGGCGATGCGCTCGCCAGCCTCGATGGTGAAGGGGTTGCTGCTCAGGTTGACCAAGATGACCTTGATCTCGCCACGGTAGTCGGCGTCGATAGTGCCGGGTGAATTCAGCACCGTCACACCGTGCTTGGCCGCCAGACCACTGCGGGGACGGATCTGCATCTCGTAACCCTCGGGAAGCTCGACAAAGAGTCCTGTGGGGATGAGGGCACGCTCCAGGGGCTGAAGCGTCACACTATCGTCGAGATTGGCACGGATGTCGAGACCTGCCGACAACGGGGTTTGGTACTCAGGAAGCGCAAAGCGCGAGTTGTTTACGATTTTTACTTTCATAATATCTCTGTTTTTAATTTTTTCTTCTTGCGATCGAGCGCACCATTGCTCTCAGATCAATCTTCTCACGCCACACGGCATAGGCTACGAAGGTGGCAAAGATGACGGCGTTCATACCATACTCCACAACGCCACTCACATAGGGCAGCAGCGCCTCGCTCACCACAAACAAGCCCAGACCCAACACCACATACTCCACGATGCGACGCACGTCGTAGGGCGTAGGGAAGTAGCGGCGATTGAGGTAGTAGCTCACCACGACCATAGCCGCCTCGGCGATGAAGCGTGCCCACGCAGCACCGTAATAGCCCCAGCGGGGGAGCAGCAGCACATTCATCACCACGGTGAAGGCCAAGCCGACGAAGGTGACGTAGATGGCGAAGCGGGTCTTCTCCTCGCGCTTATACCAGAACGAGAGGTTGAGCCACACGCCCGCCAGCACGTTAGCGCCCAAGATGACGGGCAGGATGAAGATTCCCTCACGGAAGTCGCGTCCCACAATCAGCGCAAACACATCGCGGAAGAGGGCGATACCCAAGAAGATCATCATCGAGGCCATCATATAGTACTTCAGTGCAGCGGCATTGGACTCGACGAACTCCTCCTTCGTGAAGTTAGAGAGGAAGAAGGGCTCGGCCGCGAGGCGGTACATCTGCGTGAAGAGGGTCATCACGACGGCGATCTTGGTGATGGCACCGTAGATGCCGAGCTGCGCCATCGAGATATCCTCGGGCAGCAGGTATTTGATCATCTGGCGGTCGATGAACTCGTTGGCCGTACCGGCGATGCCACCCACCAACAGCGGCAGCGAGTAGGCGAAGATGCGGCGCAGTTGCTGAGGCTCGATGCGGGGCAAGGAGCGGTCGGTGGTGGGCAGGATGAGCAGAAGCGTTGCCACACTCGCCACAAGGTTTGTGACGAAGACCCACCCTACGCCAAAGGCCGTATCGTACAGCCCGACGGCAAGGAACACAACAGCAAGACCGACATTGATCACCACGTTGCAGGCCTTCAAGGCGACGAACTTTAGGGCTCGTCCCTGTTCACGCAGACGCGAGAAGGGGATCATAGTAGCCACGTCGAAGAGGATGATCGTCGCCACCATAAGCACATACTCCGAGTGGCCGACATAGGCCTCGCCCATAAGCTGTGCAATCGGCTCGCGCAGTAGCACCACAACCACAAAGAACAACGACGAGGCGACGAGCGTAGCGCCCCACGTCGTGCCGAAGAGACGGCGTTTCTTCGCCCTGATCTCCTCCGCTGTGCCACCCTCGGCCTTGGCGGCGAAACGGAAGTAGCTCGACTCCATACCCATCGAGAGCACCACAAGCGCAAAGGGTATCAGCGCATAGACATCGGTGACGATGCCGTAGGCCGCCTGACCGAACACGCGCGTATAGAGCGGCGTGAGCAGGTAGCTCAGCAGTCGCACGACGATGGTGCTGATGCCATAGATGGCGGTCTGTTTGGCTAATTTTTCAAGCATCGGTTTTTTCGGGGTCTTCGGGGTTTTCGGGGTTTACCTTTTTGTGTGTTGGGTTTTCGGGGTTTGCTTGTTTTGTTTGCTGCGGCTCCCTGTTCGTTCGTTGCTGCTCGCGTGTGCGAGCGATCGCGCGGGCACATAGTGCGCGCACGCGGATGCGCATACAACTTGCAAAGTTACGCAATATTATTGGAATTACGGCGCTTTTTTGCGGTTTTCGCACCATTGGGTACAAAATGGAGAGTTTTTCGCCCGATTTTTTCGGTTGTCGAGGGCGGATCGGCAGGTCGCTGAGGCAGAGAAGATTAGACGGAAACAAGTTAAATCGCTTGATAAATTATTGAATTTTCATTGTTAAAATACTTGACAAACGCTTTTTCGCGTATTATATTTGCGTTGTCGTTCGGGCGATAAAGCCGACTACCCCACCACCGACCAGACGAAGGAAAATCGGCCTCAGGAACAGACTACAAAGGCGTTCACCTCGAACTCCGAGCCAACACAAGCCCTCGCAACAGAACAACAACCACCCAAATCCCCGAAAGAAGGGAGCACAAAAAACCGAGTTAAATTATTGAATATGCAAACAGCAAAAAAATCCAACCTCACCGACCGATCATCGTCACCGCCGACAGAGCGAGGGAGCAGGCCATTGTGAACATATCAACATCGACCGACAATGATTTATCAACAATCGGGCAGCATAGCCCAACCCACTGACTAAAAAGAGAAAAAGCCGAAGCCAACGGAGATTATTAACATTCACTAACAAATCATAAACAATTTTATCAACCATTCAGGAGCCGACAACTCGGCTCCCGACCCCTAACACCCCAAAAACAATGAACCGAACACCACTTATTCAGGCCTTCGAGCAGACGGCAACGGCCGACGGCTACCACTTCCACTGCGCCGAGGAGCGTTACATTCAGCAGCTTGCGGGCGAATACCCCGTGCTGTGGCTCACACCTCCCACGTTCCACTCGAAACAGGGACGCACCCACGGCAAGATCAGCTACGAGGTGACGGCCCACGCCATCAGTCGAGAGGCGAAGATCCACCCCGAGGAGCGTAACACGCTGTGGAGCAAGATGGAGCAGGATCTGATCCACATCTTCTCGTCGATCTCCGAACAGGAGTTTGTCATCGCGGTAGAGGAGCTGAAGATCCGCCACTCGAGCCACACCCTCACCCCGAGTGGCGAGGTGGCCGCCACAGCCACGGCAAAAGTCATCACATTCTACTAACAAACCAAAAACCGACCGAATATGAAATTCACATCAATCCCGAAGGCGTACTCGTCGTTTCACTCGCCGATCGTCTATGCCTTCACAACCGAGAGCGACACCCCCACCGACGTGGAGCTGCGCATCATCGACAAGAATAGCAACGAGGTGATAGGTCGCAAGCGACTCTACAACCTCACACAAGGCGAAATCGACATCGCCCCCTACCTCCGTGCCGCAGCCGCAGCGACGCTGCCCGACCAGATCGAGGAGTGCGGCGTGGTGGATGTGGGAGGGGTGATGCGTGTGGCGGTGGAGGCCGACGACGCCACCTCGACCGTGCGCACATTCGTAGCCGCCGAGGTCGATCTCAGCGAGCCCTACACATCGCTGATGAAACAGATCGAGCAACGCACGATTGCCCGCGACGAGTTCGACATCATATCGTTCTTCTCGATGCCCGATATGGTAGTCGAGGTCGTGGTGGAGTTTATCGGCAACGGCACCGAGAGCCTCACGATCACTCCCCCGTCGGGAGGTCAGCGTGCGGTGGCTGTGACGGCACGCGGACGCGAGGGGGTGGATCAGATGCGCGTCACGGTCAATGTCGATGGCGAGCCGACGACCATCGTCGAGTACCAGATCCGCCAGAACCTCATCGGCTCACGCCGTCTGGCGTGGGTGAATGCCCACCGAGCCATCGAGCTCTACACCTTCCCGCTGAGAAAGAGCATATTGGTGGAGTCCACGCGCAAGCACATCGAAACGCTGTGGGGACGCGAGGCTGCCGCGGTGGAGGGTGTGGGCGAGCTGAAGCTACTCTCGGCATACGAGCCGCAGGCACAGATCGAGGCTCTGGGCGAGATACTCTCCTCGCCCAAGGTGTGGCTCGTGAAGGGCAATGCGGTGCAGGGGGTTGATCTGCGAAGCGAGCGCATCGTCACAGCACCGTGTGGCGAGATGGGGATAATCGAAGTTGACCTGCGTGCGGCAAAGGAGGGCCAGAGCCTATGATCGAGGTAAGGATTGATTCAGAGGTGTGCGATCTGGCCGAGGGCTACTCCCTGCCGCACGAGGCCTTCACACTTGCGGGCGAGGCGTTGTCGAGCGTAGGCAAGCAACGCGGGCGCAGCCTGACGGTGGAGATCCCCTCATCGCCCCACAACGACCGCATTATGCGCTACGCCACCGACCCTGCCACGGGCGAGCCATTCAATTTAGCGACGCACACGGGCGAGGTGAGGGTGGATGGTGTGACGCTGCTGCGAGGGGCGGCTACGCTCGATCGGATCGAGTGCAAGGGACGTACGGCGACCTACTGCGTAAGGATCGCCGACAGCGCCGACCACTGGGCCGAGCGTGCCAGCCGAACACCCTTGCAGCAGACCTCGATCGACTATGCGGCAAAGCTCGGTGCCGAGGCCATCGAGCAAAGCTGGGGCGAGGGTGAGGTGGTGCGCCTGCTACCCGTGCGATATGACGACTACCGCGAGCCTTACGACTCGACCTCGCTCTACCCACCCCAGCGAGCGATGACGGTGGCCGACTACAACCCCTTCATAGCGCTTGGGCCGCTCATCGAGGCCATCTTCGCCGAGTCGGGTTACACGGTAGAGAGTCGGTTTATGCAGAGCGAGGAGTTTCGCAAGCTGCACATCAGCGGCGCCTATCCCCGCTCGGGGCGTTCGATCTCGGGGCTTACCGCCTCGTCGGGATTCGTGGCAGGCCGAACGAGCAGCCCCACGGCCGAGGCCGACTATATGGGGCGTGTGTGGCTCACGCCGCTGGTGCTGACCAACTCGCTCGGCAACTTCGTCGAGACCACCGAGGGCGACGGGCTCTACAACAACGGTGCAGTGCTGAGCATCACGCAGGATGGTGTGAAGTACCGCCCTAAGGTGGAGGTGACGACGGGGTTTGAGATTTTTCTTAAGTACGTCACCGAGTGTCGGATGGTATCGAGTCGCCTTATGGAGGGCTTCGACAGCCTCTACGTCGGTGAGGGGTGCGACCTGCACTTCCCGCTGCCCAACCCCTACAAGGATCGTCGCAACGCCCCATCGGCGGGGGTTACCTACCGATGCGTCGTGTTTGATTATGTGGCGGGCACGACGCTGCGACTGCTCTGCCACACCGCCTCGGGGCAGAGCGTGGTGGCCACCTTCAGCGACTCGACAGCCTTAGTGACAATGCCTACATCAATCGCCAACGCTCACTGCACGTTGCAGATCTTGGACGGCACTTCGTATGCCGATTACACGGGCGACTGGGCATTGTACGACGATTATGTCACCACCTCAACCGAGGTGGAGGTGGAGGTGACACTGCAAACCCCGCCCGAGAGGCTGAGCCCCAATGCGGCAAAGGATTTTTCGCAGATGTATCTGCACGGCGCTGTGTCGGGACAGAGGGTGACGCTCTCGGAGCATTGCACGTTGCGACCGCTCTTCAGCTCGTCGCCAGCCGAGGGGTCGGCCATCACCTTCGAGGATGTGGCGGCGGTGGACTACACGCAGATGGAGCTATTGGAGGCCGTGCAGCAGATGTTCAACCTGCGCATAGCCACCGACACCGCGGCTCGGAGGGTCTATATCGAGCCATACGACGACTTCTACTCAGGTGCAGAGGTGGATTGGAGCCATCGGGCCGACCTTGCAGGCTCGATCGTGGCGCGTGAGCAGGCGACCAACGTGGCTTCGGAGCGGGTGTTAGCCTACCGTGCGGAGGGTGACGGAGCGGTGGCACGCTACAACCAGCAGACCGAGCAGAGGTTTGGCGAGTGGCACTACACCACCCCATCGGCGGCGGCCAAGGCCGATAGCACAACGGTGCGTAATCCGCTCTTCTGCCCCACCCTCTCGATGGTGGGGGTACACCAGTCGGCCCCTTCGGCGGCGGTGATGCAGGTGGGCGACCGCGACTCGGACGAGGTGGGGAGTGTCACGGCCCGCATTGTTCGCTACGAGGGTATGCGGCCGCTGCCCGAGGGCGAGCGCTGGGGCTACCCCACCTTTGGCGACGAGTACCCCTTTGCGGCCTTTCACGCTGCGGGCGAGTTCACGCTCTGCTTCGAGGATCGTGACGGGGCGGAGGGACTCCACCGCTACTACGACCGCCAATGGCAAAGCGAGGCGGTGCGACGCACGCTAACGCTCGACGTAAAGTTGCTGCCACACGAGTTGGTGGCCACAGCCGACTACGGTAGCGACGAGGGTTCGGCCCGAGGGCGTTACCTGCTGAACCTGACGGGACAGAGGGCTGTGTATCGACTCGACGAGGTGGAGCAGTACGACGCTGCGACGGGGGTGGCACGCTGTCGTATGGTGCGCACCGACGATGAGAAAAACAATTAATTATTAACAACTTAAAACACAATGCAAACCAAAATCACAATCAGAAACGAGGCGCAGACCTGCTATATCGACATCGAGGGCACGATCGGCGTGAAGGAGAAACACCAATTCGAGAATGCCTCGACGCGTGTGGCCACCTTCGAGACTTTTCGTCGTGAGGTGGCACGCATAGCCGAGGTGGCGGCCACCAACGTGGTGGTGAACATCCGCTCGACGGGTGGCGACGTGAACGATGCGCTATTGATCTACGACGCGCTGAAGGGACTCGACGCCCACATCACCACACGCTGCTACGGCTACACGGCCTCGGCCGCAACGATCATCGCACAGGCTGCCGACGAGGGTTGCCGCGAAATCTCGAGCAACGCAATGTACCTGATCCACCGCTCGACCTGCTCGATCGAGGGCAACGCCTCGTCGTTGGAGAGTCGTGTGGAGCTGCTGCGCAAGACCGACGAGCGACTTTCGGCACTCTATGCCGAGCGTTCGGGTGGCGAGGTGGAGTTCTACGCCAACCTGATGGCCGAGAACAATGGCGAGGGTCGCTGGCTCACAGCCGAGGAGACCGTCGAGGCGGGCTTGGCCGACCGCATCATCGACACGCTGATGAGCGGGGTGCAGACTCCCGAGGCGGAGCAGGCGCTGCCCACGTTCGACAATCAGAGCGCCAAGGATACGGCTGCGGGGGCGATCATACGCTACATCTTCTCGCGTCTGGCCTACCATATCGAGGAGTGGATCGAGCGACTGCACGAGCGACACCTCGCCAAGCGAGCTGCCAAACGTGCCGAGAAAGAGGCGCAGCAGGCCGAGGAGCTAACGGATGAGAACGTCGAGCTCTCGAATGCCGAGGCTGAGTCCTCGGAGCCCTTGCCGCAGGCCACCGCAATGGAGGCTACGCCCTCGGGCATTGCCTTCGACGAGGGACAGCGCCGATACGGACCAACCGAGGTCAAGCCGACCGAGGATCCCTCGATGAATCAGCCCCTCACATCGGCCAACGAACGTGCCTATGCCGACGACGCACGCGCCTTCGGCAGATACTAACCACAAAAAACCAACATTAACACTAAAAAATCTACCTATGTCAAACATCATTGTAAACCCCAAGAACTACACAGGTCACGAACTTGAGACCATCTTCTTCCGTCCTTTGCTCACAGGCCCCTCGGCCGAGGAGTTGGGCATCCGCGTACTCTACAATATGCCCATTCCCACCGTTGTGCAGGTGTGGGATCGCAACGGCAACGTACTCTCGCCCTACGACGAAGCGTCGGGCTGGAACGGCTCGCAGAAGGCTTCACATAGCCAGAAGAGTATCCCGATGTCGCGCGTGAAGGCCGAGAACGCATTCTCGGCGAGCGACTACTTCTCGACCATCTTCGAGATGATCACCTCGCGCTCGGGCGCCAATATGGACGATCTGTCGGGCACCGAGTTGGAGGCTGCCGAGACCGAACTCTTCCGCAAGGCCATTGCCGAGAGCATCCGTATGAATCTCTGGCTCGGCGACAAGGGCGGCTCGCTGAACACGGGCTACACCAGCTTCGACGGCCTGCTGAAGATCCTGAGCGAGCGTGTGCAGGCTGGCACGATCTACCACGCGAAGCAGAACCTCGACGACCAGCTCGACAACCTGATGATCAACGAGCTCTTCACCACCATCGCCGCCAACGCCAGCCCCCGACTCAAGGGCCTCTACTCGGAGGGACAGGTGGCATTCTTCGTGTCGCCCACGATCTATGCGCTGTATCAGGATTACCTCGACTCGTCGTTCGGCTCGGCCGCATATCAGGACTACCAGCAGGGCCGCAAGCACCTGATGTTCCGTGGCTTCCCCGTCATCGAGGTGAATCTCGAGCCTAAGATCGGCGAGTCGTCGCTCTCGAAGGACTTTGTGATCTTCACCGATCGTCGCAATTTAGTGATGGCGGTCAATACGGCCGACAGCCCCGGTTCGGAGATTGCGATGTGGTATAACCCCGACCAGATGGAGAACCGCCAGCGTGCCGTCTTTGCCATCGGCTGTGAGATTTTGGACGACGAGTTGGTCTGCGCCTACATCAACGCGGCATAACGAGCCCTACGATTATGACCGAGAATCTCACATACAAGCCCATTGGCGGAGTGGCCGAGGCCGAGCTGTGGGTGGTGAGTAGTCTGAGCTCGGTGGCGCAGTTGCAGCAGGGAACAGGGTTGAAGGTTGAACTTTCGGACGACGGATCGCTCTACGAGGAGATCGCTGAGGCCGAGGCTCGACCGGTGAGCGTGCAACACACGCTCACCCTCTGTTCCGATCCCAATCGGGCACGGGCGTGGATGGACGAACGGTGGCTCACCCACGCCGCCATCGAGGGGGTTGTGGCTCTGGTCACCCTATCGACGGGCGAGCGACTGACCGTCGGCTGGAGTCCACGATTCGGCTTCGAGCAGGCGTTGCGACTTCGTTCGCTACACTTCTCTTCGGGCAGCGAGCCCAACTCCTCGCCCACGGTTAGGATGACGCTGCAGTCACTCGACACCACTTCGGCCTTAGCAATGTAAAGACTCAAAAATCAGAAATTATGGGAAAGAATAGATCAAAGAGCGTGGTGGCCGTCACCAATCGCCGCCCCCGATCGCTCTTCGCGCTCTCGTCGGAGTCGGTGCAGAGCGAGAAGTTCTGGCGCTGGGGCGACGACAATATGATGCCCTACGCCCTATCGCTTATGTCGCGTCGCTCGACCACCCATCGTCGCATCATCAACGACAAAGCCGACTACATCGCTGGCAAAGGATTTTCGTTTGATGAGAGCATACCGCTCCTCGACCGTATCGTTGAGCGAGCCAACGGCTCGGGCGACTCGTTGCGTGAGGTGATATGCCGACTGGCCTTCGACAAGGCGCTGATGGGAAATGCCTTCTTGGAGGTTGTGACCGATGCCGACCACACGTTCCTCTCGCTGCACCATCAGGATGCCTCGCGTTGTCGTCTGTCGCGCGACTCGCGTCACGTCCTGCTGCACCACAACTGGCTCGCCTACCGTGACGAGGAGGCCCGACGACTGCCCCTCTACCCGCACTTCGAGCAGCAGAGCGACGGCTCGCTGCGTTCGATCATCCACTACAAGGAGTACGAGCCAATGTTTGCTCACTACGGCGTGCCGAAGTACATCGCGGGAATGGGTGTCTCGGCCATCGCCTACAAGACCGACTGCTGGAACATATCGCGACTCGACAACTCGTTCCAACTCTCGGGCATTATGATGCTCGACGCCACCACCGACTCCGACGAGGAGGCCGACCGCATCGTACGCGAGGCCGAGCGTCACTTCTCGGGCAACCCCGGGCAGGTGATGTTCGTCGTGAGGGATAGCGACGAGGCCGACAACTCGCGCTTCATACCCGTCAGCTCCTCGAACGAGGGCGACTGGAGCAAGCTGCACGATCAGGCGACGAGCGACATCGTGATCGCACACTCGTGGTTCCGTTCGCTGAGCGGATTGGACTACTCGGCGGGATTCAGTGCCGAGCGTATTCTGCACGAGTATGAGGTGGCGCTCAACACCGTCATCCTGGCCGAGCAGGAGGAGCTGCTCGCACCCGTGAAGTCGCTTCTGCGCGAGGTGCTGGGTGTGGACTCTTCGTCGCTCGAAATTGTCAATCGTCCGCCTACACGCTCCAAGCCAATCTATATGAAGGTGTGGGAGGCACGCAAGGCCGACGGATTGGACTACAACCCCGACGATGAGCGCGAGCAGCAGTATCTGTCGGAGATCACAAAGTACAACGTAACAAAGATCAATTAACAGATTATGACACCGTTAATCACTCCGACCGAGGTCATCGCCCAAGCCTTTGGCGATGGCGAGTGGGTGGCCGCCGAGGCCATCACCGAGGCCGACATCGCGGCCGCCACCGAGCGCTGGGTGCGTCCCGTGGTGGGACGTGAGTTGCTGGAGCGTGTGGCCGAGGGGTCGTACACCGAGCTGCGACGCAGCTACCTGCTGCCTGCCGTGGCGCTCTACACCCGCTGTCTGGTGCAACCGCGACTGAACGTGGCCACCTCGCAGTTGGGACTCACCGTCCCCGCAGGCTCACACCACAAGGCGGCCGACAAGGCGGCACGAGGAGAACTGCGCAAGGCGCTGCACACCGCAGCCCACACCGCTCTGCGTCGCCTATCCGATTACCTCGACCAGAACGCCGAGCTCTTCACCGAGTACGATCCTAAGCGCAACATACTCAAACGCTGCACACGAGATGGAGGACTCATACAGATTCATTAAATGCTCTGCCACCGTGAGCCGAGGAATCCGCAACTGCAACCCGGGCAACATACGTCGCTCGCGCGTGCGCTATCGTGGCGAAAGGCACCCATCCGAGGACCCCGACTTCAAGCAATTCGAGTCGATGGCGTTGGGTTATCGGGCGATGTTCGTTCTGCTGGACACCTACCGCAAGCGCTACGCCCTAAGGACCCTGCGTGAGATGATCACCCGCTACGCCCCACCCGAGGAGAACCACACGGCACTCTACGTCGAGGCTGTGAGCGACCTTGCGGGGGTGCGTCCCGACGAGGAGATAGACACACGCAACCGCAGGGTGATGGTGCCCGTGGTGGCGGCAATGTCGAGGATCGAGAATGGCTGCCCAGCACGCTTAAAAGAGGTGGAGGAGGGTTTTGACCTCGCCGAGTTTTAGATTTTTTTCGTATCTTCGTAGGGTGTAGCCCTACGCAAGGACTACCCGACCGACGATGAAAAACCTCTCCACGAAAAATATCCACCGCCGCATCGAGTCGGCGCCTATGCTGAAGGCGCTGCTGCCCTTTGTGGTTGGTATTGTTTTGGCCGAAGGCTACACCCTACCGCTGTGGGGCGTGGTCGTCGGCTTTTTTGTTTGTGTGGCGATGGCGGCACTGCGACTGCGCGAGCAGCTTACGACGCTCTACATCGTCGGCGCACTGCTTCTGGCGGGGCACTTTGCTGCCGAACTGCGCGAGCGTCAGCCGTCGCCTACGGCGGAGAGTCTGTTAGAGGTGAGAATCGACGATGTCAGTTCGCGCCGCGAAGCCGCCACAATGGGTCAGGGGCACATCGTAGCCTTCAGCGCCAATGGCAAGGCGGTGCGTAGCGGTGCTGCGGTGCGTTTTGTGGCCGACACTTCGCTGCACATTCGAGCGGGCGAGCGACTGCTCACAACCGCCTCGGTGCGAGACTTCGACCGCGAGCAGAGCTACGGAAGATATATGTGGCGACGGGGATTTTCGGGGCAGTTGTCGCTGCGGGAGTCGAACGTCATCAGCCGCTCGGCAGAGTCGCCGAGCGTGGGCACATCGTTGCGTGAAGTGGCCGTGGAGCGCATAGCACGGCTCGAGCTGAGTCCCGACGTGAAGGCCATTGCCGAGGCCATCGGCGTGGGCGAGCGCAGCCGCATAACCCCCACCCTGAGAAGCAACTACACCCGTAGCGGAGCGGCTCATCTGCTGGCCGTGTCGGGACTGCATATCGGATTTCTGTGCGTGGTGGCCAATCTGCTGTTGTGGTGGCTACCGCTGTTGCGACGAGGGCACCTGCTGCGTAGTGCTGTGATCATCAGCGCTATATGGCTCTATGCCGCCGTAGTGGGCTTCACGCCCTCGGTCATAAGGGCCGCGGTGATGTTCACGGTGATGCAGGCGGCGACGAATGTCGGCTCGCTCGCGCGGTCGTTCAACACGTTGTGTTTCACAGCCTTTGTAATGCTGGCGTGGGATGCAAGGATGATCTACGATGCGGGCTTCCTGCTCTCGTTCTTAGCTGTGATGGCCATCTTGGAGTGGGGCGTACCGCTGACTCGGGCGGGCAAGTGGGCGGGATCGCTCATAGCCCGCAAGCTCCGCATTGGCAACACGGCCCGCCCCCGCGACGGGGTGTGGCGATGGGTGGCGCGGGCACTACGGGGTGCGTGGTCGGCTGTGGTGGTAAGCACGGTGGCGGCGGTGGCAACAACGCCATTGGCAGCCTCGCTCTTCGGCACGGCTTCGCTGTGGAGCGTGGTGGCAGGGCCTCCGTTGGTGGCACTGAGTGCTGTGGCTGTGGGTGCCGTGGTGGTGTGGGTGGTGATGCCCATCGGTGCGATGCAGGGCGTGGCGCAATGGCTGATCGAGGGTGTGGTGGGGATGATGAACTCTACCGCCGAGTGGTGTGCACGCAGTCGGACGATGGCCTTCGAGTGGGATTTGGGGGCTGGGGAGTGCCTGGCGGTCTATATTCTTTTCGGAATTATCACGCTGGCGGTGTGGGCAATAGGAAAAAAGTATTAAATTTGCCGCCCGAAAAGATACATTACTCAAGATGAAAGCTCTATACACAATTCTTCTGCTCGTCGTATCGAACGTCTTTATGACCTTTGCGTGGTACGGCCATCTGAAGTTGCAGCAGATGAAACTAATCTCGTCGTGGCCCCTGTTTGCGGTCATTCTCTTCTCGTGGGGCATTGCGCTGGCCGAGTATTCGTGCCAGATACCTGCCAACCGCATCGGTTTTGTCGATAACGGAGGCCCCTTCACGCTGATGCAGCTCAAGGTGATGCAGGAGGTTATCACGCTGATCATCTTCACCGTCTTCACCACCGTATTCTTCCGTGGCGAGGCGCTGCATTGGAACCATCTGGCCGCATTCGGATGTCTGGTGCTGGCCGTCTATTTCGTATTTATGAAGTAATGACTCGCGCCGA
>CAZWHN010000003.1:25028-30577 GCA_964633635.1 uncultured Alistipes sp.
ATCGAGGGAGGGAGGCTGCTTGACCTGACGTGCGGACTCGGCATCGACGCCGTGGCACTCAGCAGCCGCTTCGAGCGTGTGGTGGCTGTGGAACGCGACGAGGTGCTGGCCGATGTGGTGAGGGAGAATCTCCGACGTATGGGGGTAAGGAATGTCGAGGTGGTGACCGCCTCGGCTGAGGAGTATCTCGAGGGGTGCGAGGAGCGTTTCGACTGGGTGTATGTCGATCCCGACCGTCGCACGGCCGACAGCCGACGTGTGGTGCGACTGGAGGATTGCTCGCCCAATGTGGTGGCGCTATGGCCGAAGATAGGGCAGGTGACCGATCGTGTGGCGATCAAGAACTCGCCCCTGTTCGATGTGGAGGAGGCATTTCGCATCTTTGGTCGCTGTGCGGTGGAGGTCATATCGCTTGCGGGCGAGTGCAAGGAGGTGATGATCTATGCCGACGATGGCGAGCCGAGGTTAGCAGCCGAGGCCGTGGGGCGTGGACGTGTGGAGTATCTACGGGAGGAGATCAGCAACGAGCTATGCACCGAGGAGTTTTCGAGGCAGGAGTATCGCTACCTGATCATCCCCGACGTGGCGCTGCAGAAGGCACGTCTGGTGGCGCACGCGCTGCGTGGCGTGGCCGATGTGTGGAGCAACCTCTCGTTCGGCTTTGCCCGCGTGGAACCCAAGGGTGTGCTGGGACGAGTGGAGCAGGTGGAACGAATCGAGCCCTTTGACCTCAAGAGGCTTAAACGCGAGCTGAAGGGGTACGGCGTGGATATTCTCTTGCGCGACTTCCCTCTCTCGGTCGATGAGGTGCGCCGACGCACAGGTATGCGTAGCGGAGCCGAGCGACGAATAGCACTCACACGCATCAAGGGGCGGGCATATACAATATTTTTATACTAAAAAAGGTGTCTTGCGACACCTTTTTTAGTATAGGTCTATGTATTCATATGAGTTCCCCACCGCCTCCAAATAACGCTGAAACATCTCTTGCGAGATGACCACTGTGGCGGTGTTGTCGTTGGGGTGGAAGCTCAGCGACGACTCCTCAAGCAGATTGCGGTCGAGGAAGAGGTGGACGTGGTTCTGCTCGTCGTTGACCAACCCAAAGGGCGAGACCGAGCCGGGCTTAAGACCCAACCACCGCTCCATACGCTCGGCCGAGGCGAAGGAGAGCTTGCCTTGGTGGAGGCGCTGCTCCAGATCGTGGATCGCCATCGAACGCTCGCTGTCGAAGACCACAAGATAGTGGCGGTTGCCCTTGTGGTTGCGAAAAAAGAGGTTCTTGCAGTGCTTCGAGCCGTCTGCGCGCCAATACTCGCGGGCGATCTCGATGGTGGGGGCTTCGGGGTGTTCGTAAACCGTATATTCGATGTCGTGCGCCTCCAAAAAGTCAAAGACGCGCTGTCGGCGGAAGAAATTTTCATTACTCATAATCACCTCGACGCTACACCTAAGACTCCAATTCGATCCTTCGCCCACTCATCCTGCGAGCGCAGCACCTGCTCCACAATATCACGCACGGCACCTCGGCCACCGCCGAACTCCGACACATAACGCGAAGCCTCGATCACCTCCGCGCAGGCATCGGCAGGGCATACGGGGATACCCACCAGCTCCATACACTCCAGATCGGGGATGTCGTCGCCCATATAGATCGTGGTGGCGGGATCAATCTGGTAGTCGGCGAAGAACTCGTGCATAGCCGTGATCTTATCCATACAGCCTAAATACATCCGCGTCACACCCAGTCGCTCCATACGCGAGCGCAGCAGATTGCCGTGGCCGCCCGAGATGATGCAGACCTTATAGCCGCGACGCACGGCGTAGGCTATGGCGTAGCCATCCTTGGCGTTGTACTTGCGGATGAAATCCGATCCGTCGCCGATGGGCATAATGCCGCCATCGGTCATCACGCCATCCACGTCGAAGACGAAGGCCTTGACCTTCGCTATATCTTCTTTGAAGTTTGCCATATATATTCGGTTAATAGTTTATAAATCTCCTTTTCGCGTTCGGTGCGCAGCATCGTCTGGTGACGCTCGGCAACCGAGCGATCGCCCCTCACGGCAGGGCCCGTCTGCACCGCACGGGGATGGTCGGCGTCGATGGCCTTGCGGGCGGTCTCCTCGATCAGAGGACGCAGCACGTCGAACGGCAGGTGGGCACAATCGCGAAGGCGGTCGGCAGCCATCGCATAGAGAGAATTGACAAAGTTGCAGGCCAAAACACCCGTCAAATGCACCTCACGGCGCTCGGCCGAGGTGGCACGATAGACCCTTCGACTAAGGGCGTGGGCAACGGCCTCGATAGACTCCGTTGTGGCATCATCCGACCCCTCGATAAAGAGCGGCACCTCGCCAAAATCGACTCTGCGGCCAGAGGTGAAGGTCTGGAAGGGGTACAACACACCCGTGCGCTCGTCACCCAATACGCTACGCTCGACACTGCCCGCCGTATGCACCACGATCGAGCCCTCTGTGCGACGCAACGCCGAGGCCACATCACCCACGGCACGGTCGCTCACGGCGATGATGTAGAGGTCGGCATCGGCTGCCGTGGCCATATTGCAGCACCACTCGGTGTTGGTCATAGCGGCCAGATGTGCGGCACGCTCCTTGTTGCGGGCGACGATCTGTCGGAGGCTCAACGTCGGGCACTCGGCCACAGCCACGGCCACCGACTCGGCCACGTTGCCACTACCGACAACCACCACACTGCATATTTTGTTACTCTTCATTTGCAAGATCAATTATCAAACAATTTTCGGCGCTCTGCTCCGTCACGCTGCGCAGGCTATCGACAGCCTTCAACGCCCGACGAGCCTCCACCGAGTGGAACAGATCCTCGCTCGTGCCCTCGATGTGATCGTCAACACGGCTCAGCACGTCGCACACCCTGAGCGACGCAAGATCGCGCGCTGGAGCGTAGGCAAAGTCGTACTCCTCCTCGTCGCAACGCACCTCGTTCAGCACCTCGGCAGCGACCAGACAAGAGAGGAGCTTGCTCACCGTACGGGTGGGCAGGGCCAACCTTTCGCGCAGTGCCACCATCGGCACAGCACCCTCGCCACGTCGGAACGCACGGGCCACGATGATGGTGATGGCAATCATCAGCTTACGCGAGGTGTCGTGACTCACGGCTGGCAGCTGGCGCTCCTCGTCGAAGCGTTTCTCGTTTTGCAGGGCGAACGAGAGCTCGCAACCGATTAGAAGGATGCTCCACGAGTTCTGCATCCAGAGCATAAAGAGCGGCAGAGCAGCGAAGCTACCATAGATGGCGTTGTACGAGGTCATCCACTTGATCAGATAGACGTACAGCGCCTGAAACAGAAAGAAGCACGTTCCCGCCATCACACCCGCCATTATGGCCGCACGGGGGCGCACCTTGCAGTTGGGGATGAGCATATAGACAAAGGCGAACATAGCCCACACCACAAATAGCGAGAGCAGCTTCGAGGCGATGCGCAACCACACACTCGCATCGAGTCCCAACATCTCGCGGGCATAGGTGCCGAAGGTGGTGGCGACGATCCAGAGCAGCGGGGCGATGAGGATGACGGTGATGTAGTCGCTGTACTTGCGCACCATATTGCGGGTCGATTTCACCTCCCATATCTTATTGAAGTTCTCCTCGATCGACTCGAACATACGAATCACGGCCCAGAACAACATCAGCAAACTGATGGCTGCCATCACGCCCCCCTGCGTGCGAGCCAGCGCCTTGTTGGCAAAATCGACTATGTAATCGACCACCTCGGGCATCTGCGGCAGCAGCGAGTAGAGGTTTTCGACCAGACTCTCCGCCAGACCGAAGCCCTTCACCACGGCAAAGACCAGCGCCAGCACGGGCACCAGCGAGATGAGGGTGTAGAAGGTCAGCGCAGCACCCATATCCATCGTGCCGTGCGTCATCAGGCCCTCCAAGGTGTAGATCACCACCTTAAGCGGGCGCACCGTCCAACCCAATCCCGGCACTCGCGAGATGGGCAGCAGCAGGTCGTAGAGGAATTTTAGTGGTTTTTGCATACCTTATATGTTCAAATTCAGAAAGCTCTAATTATTCACTCGGTAGGCGCGTTGGACGCCGCGGATGCGCATAATCGAGTGGATCAGCAGATCGACAATCGACGTCGAGGGTACCTCAACGCTGATCGTGCCACGCATCGTGCCGTCGCCACGGGCTGCGAGGTTGAGTGTGCGGATGTTGAGCTTCAGCTCGCGTGTGACCACCTCCGTGATCTGGTTGCCGATGCCAGAGAGGTCGCTCGCCACGATGGCAATCGTGGCACGGAACGCCCCGTCGGCACTACTGCGCCAGCGAGCCTCCATAACGCGGTAGGGGTAGTTTTCCCTCAGGCGTGCCGCATTGGGGCAATCCGAGCGGTGGATCGTGATGCCCGACGCGATGGTGACAAAGCCGAAGATGTCGTCGCCCTTGATGGGGTTGCAGCACTTGGCCAGCTTGTACTCGATGTTGTTGATCTTCTCGTCGATCACCAGCGCATCCGAACGACGCTGCACGGGGGCATCCTCGGCCTGCGCAGCCTTCGACTCCTCCTTGCGACGTTCGGCCTCGGCAGCCGCCACACGACGCTGCTCCTCGGCCTCGCCCGAGATCCACTGCTGGAGGATCTCCTTGATCGAGGCGAAGTCGATCTTCTGCGTGGCGATCATAGCATAGACCTCGCGGCCCGTGCGGACCTTCAGCACTTTGCCCAAATAGGCCACAGCCTCGTCGATGGGGACCGTGATCTTCCAATTCTTCATCTTGCGCTCCAGCTCCTCGCGTCCCTCACGGGCACTCTTGGTCTGCTCGTTACGGAGCCACGACTTGATGCGTGAGCGGGCCTTCGACGTGACACACACCGAGAGCCAGTCGGCCTTCGGGGTCTGGTTCTTCTGCGTCATCACCTCCACAATGTCGCCATTGTGCAGCACCTCGCGGATGGGTACGGCACGGTTGTTCACCTTACCGCCCGTACAGGTGGCGCCTAAGTTGGTGTGGATGTCGAACGCAAAGTCCAAAACGGTAGCACCCTCGGGCAGCTTGCGAATATCGCCATTGGGTGTGAAGACAAATATCTCGCTGGTCGAGGGCTTCGCCTCGAAGCGTTGCGAGAGTGAGTGGGTGGTCTCCTCCAGCACCTCACGCAGACGGCTGAGCCACTGCTCCGAGGTCTGCGCACCCTGATTAACGCCCTTGTATCGCCAATGGGCGGCGATGCCTCGCTCGGCCACGGCATCCATACGCTCGGTACGGATCTGAATCTCCACCCAGCGGCCTTCGCCTGCCGAGACGGTGGTATGGAGCGACTCGTAGCCGTTCGACTTGGGTATGGTCACCCAGTCGCGCATACGTTTGGGGTTGGGGGTGTAGCAGTCGCTCACAACGGAATAGACCGTCCAGCAGAGCTGCTTCTCCATCTCACGCTCACAGTCGATTATCACACGCAGAGCAAAAATATCGTAGACGCCCTCGAACGGCACACCCTGCTTGCGCATCTTGTTCCAAATCGAATAGACCGACTTGGTGCGGCTCTTGATGTGGTA
>CAZWHN010000004.1:0-30213 GCA_964633635.1 uncultured Alistipes sp.
CTCAAACAAAAAAAGACCTGCCTAACATTTTTAATTGTTAGACAGGCTCTTTTTTATTTGTATCTAAATTACCTACTCATCATAGCTCGAATTATCCCAGCAGTGGGTGCAGAGCTCCTCCTTCTTCAGGCCGATCGCCTCGACCAGATCGTCCAGACGCTGGAACTTGAGCGTGGTGAGTTGCAGGTGGCGACGCATCACATCGACCATCTCCTTATGCTTTGCCGAGTCGGGGTTGGCGTACTCCTCGAATACCGAGTCGGGGATGTTGTCCGTGCCCTCCATATCGCGGATCACACGACGTGCGTAGAGGTCGTAGGTGCTGCGCGAGGTCGAGAAGTTGAGGAATCGGCAGGGGAAGATCAGCGGCGGGCAGGCGATACGCATATGGATCTCCTTAACACCCTCGTCCAGCAGCTTCACCACATTGTCCTTGAGCTGAGTGCCGCGCACGATGCTGTCGTCCATAAATACAATCTTCTGACCCTCGGTGAATTGGCGGTTGGGCAGCAATTTCATCTTTGCCACCAGATCGCGCATCTTCTGGTTCTGCGGCATAAAGCTACGCGGCCACGTCGGGGTATATTTCACAAAGGGGCGCTTATAGGGGATACCCTTCTCGTTCGAGTAGCCCACAGCGTGTCCTACGCCCGAGTCGGGGATACCTGCTGCGAAGTCGGGCTCGATGTCGTGGTCGCGGCGTGCCATTGCGGCACCACAGCGGTAGCGGCAATCCTCGACGTTGATACCCTCGTACCAAGCCGAAGGATAACCATAATATACCCACAAGAACGAACACACCTGCTTGCGTGTACCCGGAGCCACGATCTGACGCACTCCATCGGCCGTGATCTGCACAACCTCGCCCGGACCCAAGTCACGCACGAAGTCGAAGCCCAAGTTGTCGAACGACGAACTCTCGCTGGCGCAGACGTAGCCCTTGTCATTCTTGCCGATCGAGATTGGCGTGCGGCCGAAGCGGTCGCGTGCGGCATAGACGGCGTGGTCGGTCAGCACGAGCATCGAGCACGAGCCCTTGACCTTGCGCTGCACGATTTCGATACCGTCCTTGATCGACTTGCCCTGACCTATGAGGATTGCCACAAGCTCCGTGGCGTTGATGCTCGACTCGGAGAGCTCGGCAAAGTGGTGACGCTGCTCGAGAAGCTCTTGTGTGAGCTCCTCCAGATTGTCAATTCGGGCCACCGTCACCACGGCGTAACGTCCGACGTGTGAGGTGATTGTGATGGGCTGTGACTCGCTGTCGGAGATCACGCCGACGCCCATATTTGCATCCTCGAAGCGGGGCAGCTCGCTCTCGAATTTATTGCGGAAATAGCCATCCTCGAGCGAGTGGATCGAGCGGATGAACTTACCATTATTCACAAAAGCCATACCGGCACGCTTTGTACCCAAGTGCGAGTGGTAGTCGGTGCCGTAGAAAACTTCGTTAACACATTCGTTGCGTGATACGCAACCGAAAAAACCAGACATAACGAAACCTGTTTTTAGTTAATCATTCCGTCCCCAAGCCGACCCTCCGATCGGTGCCGACTCGGCGGAGCGAGCACAAAGATAAGAAAAAAGTAGATACGATTAATTGTCGCCGCCGATTTTTTATTTCTCGCCGCAAATTCGTATATTTGTACTTCGAGCAGTTGAAAACCCTAAAACACCTATCAATATGAGAAGATTGTTCCTTACATCCCTTCTGCTGTCGATCCTGTCGGTCGGCGTGGCGCAGGCGCAGCAGAGCGTCAGCGTAAAGAAGTATGGTGCCGAGCCGCTCCGTTTCTCGTCGGTCGAGGAGTGGGAGAGCGTGCATCGTCCCGTCATTATGGAGTTTTTCGAGCGCGAGGTCTATGGCCGTATGCCGACGGCGCAGGTGCCGATGCGTTTCGAGGTGCTCTCGGAGAAGAGTGGTGCGCTCGCAGGCAAGGCCATCCGCAAGGAGGTGGCCATCCACTTGGAGGGTATGCCTACGCCCATCTTGGTGCTGATCTATCTGCCCGCCAATGCCAAAGGTCCCGTGCCTGCATTCCTCGGTATGAACTTCAAGGGCAACCACCAGATAAACGCCGATCCCGAGATCACCATCTCGCCCAATGCCCCGAAGGGCGAGGAGCTTGGCAGCGATCCCGAGCGTGGTGCCGCCACAAGCCGCTGGCCGTTAGAGCTGTTGATGGATAACGGCTATGCGTTGGTGACGATCTATCGTGGCGATGTCGATCCCGACTTCGACGACGGCTTTAAGAACGGCATCCACCCCCTCTTCTACGGCAAGGGGCAGCGTGATCCCAAGCCCGATGAGTGGGGCACGATTGGTGCGTGGGCGTGGTCGCTGAGCCGCGTGATGGATTACATCGAGAGCGACAAAGCCATTGACTCGGAGCGTGTTGCCGTCATCGGTCACTCGCGTTTGGGTAAGACCTCGCTCTGGGCAGGTGCTACTGATCCCCGCTTTGCCATCGTCATCTCGAACGATTCGGGTTGCGGTGGTGCAGCGCTCTCTGTGCGCAAGGTGGGCGAGACCGTCGAGGCTATCAATAAGTCGTTCCCCCACTGGTTCTGCGACAACTACAACAAATACCGCAACAACGAGGAGGCTCTCTTCGTTGATCAGCAGGGACTCATAGCTCTCATCGCTCCCCGTCCCGTCTATGTGGCCAGCGCGGTGGAGGATACTTGGGCCGATCCCGAGGGTGAGTACCTCAGTGCGCTCTACGCCTCGCCCGTCTATGAGCTCTACGGTAAGCGCGGACTTAAGGGTTCAATGCCTGCGGTCGAGCAGCCTGCAGCCGATGGCGACGTGGCCTATCACATTCGTCGAGGTAAGCACGACATCAACCTCTACGACTGGACGCAATACATCAAGTTTGCGGATAAATACTTTAAGTAAAAAGAAGCTGCCTGACAAGGCTCTTTCGGCATCCGACTTGCCCTCGAAATCCTCACATACGCCATAGTATGCTGCGGTTTCTCGGTCTTCGTCGGCTTCAAAATAGCTCTTGTCATACAACTTCTATAATAAAAAATGAGGGTGCTAACACAATTGTTAGACACCCTCTTTTTTTAATACGTCATTCCACATTTTTACTTTTTAAGGCCTTGCTGATACAAAGTAAGCATCCAAGTAAAAATGAATGGAATCTACCTTTGTTGAAAGCACTTTGCTGATACAGACTTGTGTCGTAATATCAGTTGGAGATTCCCATCGTCGGGCTAACGCCCTCCGGGGAATGACGTGTATTTATTTAGCTTGCCCGCAAGTCGGGGAATGATGTTTTCTATCTCTTATTTCTCCACCCCGAAGAGCTCGAGCGGAATCTTTGCCAAATGGATCGAGGCATTCTTCGAGTCGTGCATCGAGTAGTACGACACCCACAGCTCGTCGCCCGCAACTACAAATCCTGGGTAGCTCGTGTCGCCTCCCGAGGGCAGCACAACAACCTGCTCGAATTTACCATCTTTATTACCCACCAGCAGCGAGGTTTTGGCCGCCGAGGTGAGGAATGTGCGACCTCCCGCCACGATATGCTCGTCGTCCAGCACGATGAAGTCGGGACCGCCGAGGAACGTGCCCATCTTCTTCCACTCCCACTCGGTGAACTCGGCATTGCGGCTCACGCCCCACATACATTCGCGGTCGCCCTGCTCACGACGCAACATAATGGCCATACGACCATCCTCGAGGAAGCGGATCGTAGCCTCGTTGGGGAAGTTCTCGATCTCGAACGAGGTGATATGCTTGTAGTTGATGCCGTCGGTGGTAGAGTAGAGGTAGAGCGGCGTCTGGCCCTTCTCGGTGCGGCCGTAGCTGATCGAGTAGCCCACGCCATTGTGCCACGTCACGCGCCACAGCCAGTCGCGCTCGGTGCGATAGCGCTCATCGACATTGACAGGCTGGGGATCGGTGAAAGTGCGGCCATCGCTCGAGAACATAACGTGCGGCTGACTACCTACCAGCACCTTATTACGATATATCGAGCCGCCGATGATCACCATCAGTCGGCCATCGGGCGTAACCGAAAACTTCGGGTCGCGCAGGTCGTAACCCTCCTTGCCGATGGCAGGCAACGCCTCCCACTTCTTGCCATTTTTCGAGTGGAGGATGCGGATCTTACCCTCGGCATTGCCTTTGCTGTCGAAGATGTGGCTCTCGCCCTCGCGGAAGGTGACGTAATACTCGCCCTTGAACTCCTCGATCGATGTGAAGGCGTTGTGCATACCGTTGTCCCAGATCTTCTCCACCGAGTAGGAGATCTGCTGTGCGTGTGCGCTCGCAAGGGCAGTGACGAGCGTAGCGCAGATCATAATCATTCGTAATGGTTTCATAGTTATAGTTTTTAAGTTAAAAATCGGCATTTGCTATAAAATTATACAAAGATAATATTTTTCGACGAAAAAGCGATAGAAAACGGCGAGAAATAGTACAAATTGCAAGCTGATTTTTATGCAACGTAAATATGCATAAATAGTGAAAAAACGGCATTTATATGCGAAAAAGAGAATTTTTTATGGCAAAAATGCTTGTGTTATTAATATTTTTTAGTAAATTTGCGACAGATTTAATTAATAAAACTCTACGATTATGAATATGTCAGTTTCAGAGTACGTCGAGCAATTTATGGCCGACGTGGTGGCAAAGAACCCCAATGAGCCCGAGTTTCATCAGGCTGTTCGTGAAGTTGTTGAGAGTGTAGCACCCTATATATTGGAGAATCCCCAGCTCGTCAAGATGAAGATCTTGGAGCGTATCGCCGAGCCCGAGCGCGTGATTATGTTCCGCGTACCGTGGGTGGCCGACAATGGCGAGATTATGATCAACAAGGGCTACCGCGTGCAGATGAATAGCGCCATCGGTCCCTACAAGGGCGGTATCCGCTTCCACGCCAGCGTGAACCTCAGCATCCTGAAGTTCCTCGCCTTCGAGCAGACCTTCAAGAATAGCCTCACGACGCTGCCGATGGGTGGCGGTAAGGGCGGCTCGGACTTTAGCCCCCGAGGTAAGTCGGATATGGAGATTATGCGCTTCTGCCAGAGCTTCGTGACGGAGCTTTATCGTCACATCGGTCCCGATACAGATATCCCTGCGGGCGACATCGGTGTAGGCGGTCGTGAGGTTGGATATATGTTCGGCCAGTACAAGCGTCTGCAGAACGAGTTTACGGGCACCTACACGGGTAAGGGCCTCAGCTTCGGCGGCTCGATTATGCGTCCCGAGGCTACGGGTTACGGTGCTTGCTACTTCGGTCAGGCTATGCTTGCCACCAAGGGCGAGTCGTACGCAGGCAAGGTTGTTGCAATCTCTGGTTCGGGTAACGTGGCACAGTTTGCTGCCGAGAAGGCACTCTCGCTTGGTGCTAAGGTGGTTACGATGTCAGACTCGAACGGTTACATCTACGATCCCGACGGCATCGACAAGGATAAGTTGCAGTACATATTCGAGCTTAAGAATATGCTCCGTGGCCGTATCCGCGAGTATGCGGTGAAGTACCCCTCGGCACAGTACTTCGAGGGCGAGCGCCCGTGGGGTGTGAAGTGCGACATCGCTATGCCTTGCGCTACGCAGAACGAGCTCAACGGCGAGCAGGCTGCTATGCTGGTGGCTAACGGATGTATGTGCGTTGTCGAGGGTGCAAATATGCCCTCTACACCCGAGGCTATCGAGTGCTTCCAGAAGGCCAAGATCCTCTACTCGCCCGGTAAGGCGTCGAACGCTGGTGGTGTTGCCACCTCGGGTCTGGAGATGACGCAGAACTCGATGCGACTGAAGTGGAGCGCCGAGGAGGTTGACTCGAAGTTGCAGGAGATTATGAAGAAGATTCACGCCGTATGCGTCGAGTACGGTACCGAGCCCGACGGATATGTGAACTATGTGAAGGGCGCCAACATCGCAGGCTTTATGACTGTGGCGGAGGCAATGCTCGCTCAGGGAATTGTATAACGGCTTATGTATTAGCACGTTTCCATAATAGTAAGGTTAGATGAGAATTTAGTAGGGTCGCAGTATCTCGCTCAAAACGAGGTACTGCGATCTGTTTTTCTTGCTCGGGCAGAATTTTTTCGCTAACTTTGAATAGCCTACCCGAATGTAAAACCCGATTAACCTATTTTTGATGCGATGAAACAGTGCTGGAAACCTGGAACGATGATCTACCCCCTGCCGGCGGTGCTGGTGAGCTGTGGCGACGGCGAGGAGCAAAACATCTTCACCGTGGCGTGGACGGGTACGGTCTGCACCAACCCGCCGATGTGCTACATCTCGGTGAGGCCCGAGCGCCATTCGTACGAGATCATCCGTCGCACGGGAGAGTTTTGCATCAATCTCACTACCACTAAGTTGGCTCGAGCCGCGGATTGGTGTGGCGTGCGGTCGGGACGCGACTACGACAAGTTCGCGGAGATGGGACTTACGCCTGTGGCGGCTGCCGTTGTGGGGGCTCCCGCGGTGGAGGAGTCGCCCGTGGTGATCGAGTGCCGCGTAAGACAGATCGTGCCCCTCGGCTCGCACGATATGTTTCTGGCCGATGTGGTGAATGTGCTTGTCGATGAGGAGTATATCGACGTCGAAACGGGTAAGCTGGATCTGGAGCGTGCCGAGCCCATCGCCTATTGTCACGGCGAGTACTTCCGTCTGGGCGAGGTGATCGGTCACTTCGGCTGGTCGGTGCGCAAGAAGCCGAAGAAGCAAGGGCGTAAGGGGTAGAGTGGCAATTGGCTGCGACGTTCGGCGGGGCACCTATTGTTGGACAAATGTTTGGCTGACAGCGATTTTTTTCGTATATTTGCGGTAATATATTGCTCGGAGTGTCGTTATTCTATTCGGGCAATGACCAAATATTGGAGAAAAATAAATTAAATATCTGAAAATGAAAAAAATAACAGTCCTTTTGCTTATGCTTGCGACGCTCGCAACGGGCGCCGTGGCACAAAGCCAGCAGGAGTTGATTCAGGCATACCGCAACGGTACGCTCACCCAGTCGCAGATTCGTCAGCAGGGCACAAGCAACGTGCAGCGCTCGCGCCAGACCAATGCTGTGGCCACGGCAAATGGGCAGACCAATGCTCAGGGTGCGCAGGGCGTGCAGGGCACTTTGACGGATGGACAGAACCCCACCGATCCCCCGCAGCCGCAGTACCAGAGCGGATATTACGATGCCAATGGCCGCTTTATCCCCGGCATTCGCTTCACGCAGGATAAGGATGGCAACTATCGTTTCGATCCCAATGATCCCCGATACAAGATCTTGATGCAGCAGCAGGACCGCAAGTTCGATCCTCGCCGTGGTCGTTTGGCTATTCAGGCAGACTCGCTGCTGCGTGACTCGTTGTTGTTTATTATGCCCGAGATGCACTACCTTATGCGCGGTGAGACCGAGCGTCCCCGCATCTTCGGTCACGATATGTTCACCAATGGCCAACTCACCTTCGAGCCCAACCTCAGCATCGCCACCCCCGACAGCTATGTCTTGGGCGCTGGCGACGAGATCATTTTGGATGTGTGGGGCAACTCGCAGATGACCGAGCAGCTGACCGTAACCCCCGATGGTAAGGTCTTTGTGCCCAACCTCGGACCCGTAGCGGTTTCGGGCCTTACGGTGACGGAGGCCACCAAGCGCCTGCGCAGTGCGCTGGCTGCAATCTATGAGGGGTTGTACGACGGCTCGGTGCAGATGAAACTTTCGCTCAGCACCATCCGCAGCATTCAGGTCAATGTGATGGGCGAGGTAGGCTCGTCGGGCACCTACACCGTGCCTTCGCTCGCTACGCTCTACCACCTGCTCTACCTTGCTGGTGGCGTGAACGACCTGGGTACGATGCGTAGCATCAAGCTCTATCGTGGTGGAAACCTCTTCTCGGAGGTCGATGTCTATGACTATATTCTCAACGGCAAGAGCGAGAGTGATGTCTCGTTGCGCGATGGCGACCTTGTGACCATCTCGCCCTACGGCAAGTTGGTTGAGGTGTCGGGTGAGATCAAGCGCCCGATGTTCTACGAGATGCGTTCGGGCGAGACCGTGGCCGACCTGATCGCCTTTGCAGGGGGCTTTACCAACGATGCCAATAGCCGTATGGTGAGCGTCACACGCCGTCAGGGTGGCGAGTACCGTTCGTTCACGGTTGAGAGCAGCAACTTCGAGAGCTTCGCTCTGGAGGATGGCGACGTGGTGTCGGTCGCAGGTAGTATCGACCGCTACGAGAATCGCGTTGAGGTGCAGGGTGCCGTATATCGTGAGGGCTACTACGCTATCGACGAGAATACCCGCACCGTGAAGCAGCTTATCGAGCGTGCCGACGGCCTGCGCGACGACGCCTTTATGGCGCGTGCCGTGCTCTACCGCGAGAAGGAGGATTGGACTATGGAGGCTGTGCAGATCGACCTCGAGGGGTTGATGGCTGGCCGTGTGACAGATATTGCACTTCGCACCAACGACCTGCTCTACATTGCTTCGGTGTCGGATATGCAGGAGGAGTACACGGTGACGGTATTCGGTTCGGTGGCTCGCCCCGACACCTATCCCTTTGCCGAGAATATGACAGTCGAGGATCTGGTAGTCGCAGCGGGTGGTCTGCTGGAGTCGGCATCGACGGCCAATGTCACCATCACTCGTCGTATCAAGCAGCCCAAGAGTATGCAGGTGAGCGAGTCGCTTTACGAGACCTTCACGGTCGAGATTAGCGACGATTTGAAGGTGACGGGCGAGAATTTTGTCCTCAAGCCCTTCGATCAGGTCTATGTGCGTCGTTCGCCCGTATATATCATGCAGAGCAATGTGACGGTGCAGGGTGAGGTCGCCTTCGAGGGTAACTATCCGCTCTCGCGTCGCAATATGCGTCTGTCGGAGGTTATCGCTGCAGCGGGAGGTCCCAACCCGGGTGCATTCATCGAGGGTGCCTATCTACTTCGCCAGATGACCACCGAGGAGCAGCAGCAGAACGAGTCGCTCCGCTATATGATCGACAAGCAGGCTGGCTCGGAGCGTGATTCGCTCAGTATGGTCGGCATCGAGGTGTCGAACGTATATACGGTTGGTATCGACTTGGCTGAGGCTTTGGCTCGCCCGGGATCGGATGCCGATGTGGTGTTGCGCGATAGCGATGTGATTATGGTGCCCGAGTACAACGGTACGGTGCGTGTGATGGGTGCTGTGCTCTATCCCAACTCGGTCACTTTCAAGGAGGGTAAGAGCCTCAGATACTACGTTAAATCGGCCGGAGGCTTTGACAACCGTGCCCGCAAGAACCGTGCTTTCGTGATCTATATGAACGGTATGGTCGATTCGGGACTCTCGGCCAAGGTGCGGCCCGGATGTATCGTGATCATCCCGAGTAAGATGGCCAAGAATCCTGTTAACTGGAGTCAGGTTGTGCAGATGCTCTCTTCTACGGCTTCGATGGGTGCTGTGGTGATTAGTGCTATTAATCTTGCTAAATAGAGTTGATAATGAGTCAGATGCAAAATATAAACGAGCTGCCTCAGGAGCAGGAGATCGACCTTGTGGAGTTGGTCAAGCGAATGTGGATCAACCGCTGGCTGATCGTTAAGGTCACGGCCGTATTTATGGTGTTGGGCTTGATGGTGGCTCTCTTTAGCGCCAAGTCTTATACCGCATCGTGCGATATCGTGTTGCAGTCGGAGTCCTCGTCCTCTTCGTCACGCCTTAGCTCGTTGGCTTCGTTGGCAGGTGTCAACCTCGGCCAGATGCAGGGTAGCAGCGTGAGAACGCTCTCGCCCTATGTCTATGAGAACATTATGAAGAGCGCCTCGTTCCATAAGGAGCTGATGCAGACGGTGATCGACTTTGAGAAGGCTCCCCAGCCGATGAGTTTCTACGACTATTACACCAGCGAGGAGTACAACAAGCCCAGCGTGATGGATTATGTCAAGAAGTACACCATCGGCCTGCCGTCGCTGATTATCGGGGCGATTAGGGGTAAGCAGCCCGAGGTCGATTATGGCTCGGTTAGCGATGATGATGGAACTGGCATCGAGAACCTTACAAGCAAGGAGTATAGCTGTATGGGTCTGTTGAATAAATTTGTAACAATCTCATTGGACGATAAGGTCGGCGTAATCACTATTAATGCTGAGACCCCCGAGCCCGTAGCCACAGCTCAGCTGGCGCAGGCGGCTTTTGATCTGTTGCAGAAGTATATCACCAAGTTTAAGATCCAGAAGGTGCAGTCGAATCTCGACTTTGTGCAGGAGCGTTTTGACGAGGCGAAGCGTAACTTCGAGGATATACAGTCGCGCCGTGCCAAGTTGCAGGATGCCAATATGAATATCTCGCGCTATGCAGCCCGTGCCGAGTTGGAGCGTCTGGATGCCGAGTATAGCATTGCCCAGAGCGTCTATTCCTCACTGGCTCAGCAGCTTGAGCAGGCTAAGATCAGCGTTAAGGAGACCACTCCCGTCTTGACGGTCATTAACCCTGTCACCGTTCCCTATAAGGCGAGCAAGCCACAACGTATGCTCATTATGATGGCCTTCATCTTCTTGGGTGGCGTGGCAGGTGTCGGTGCTGTGTTGATCGTCCCCTCTTTGGCCGATATTACAGGCAACGAGTGGCTCAAACAATTGGTGAAACCCTTGCCCACGACATCGGAGGGAGAGTAAAAGAGAAAAAGAGAAAAAGGTCCATTATTATGGAGGTATATTTATATGTCGCTATCCTGCCCTTGTTGGTTGCCGCATTAGCTGTGACGGTTATACAGCCGCAGTTGGTGAGGATTGCCCTAATGAAAAATATCGTCGATAACCCCAATGCGCGCAAGCTCAACAAGGAGCCTGTGCCGGTGTTGGGTGGCGTGAGTATCTTTTTCGGATTGATGCTCAGCCTCTGCGTGGCAGGATACTACCTGCCGGGCATCAACATCAAGTTCGAGCTTATCATTGCAATGATGATTATGCTCTATACGGGTGTTGGCGACGACATTTTGGACCTCTCGCCCAGCTCGCGTTTTGCGATGCAGATCTTCGCCGTGGCGGTGATGATGTTTATGGGTCACGTCTATATCAACGACTTCCACGGCCTATGGGGTGTGTACAAACTGCCGAAGGTTGTGGCTGGCGCTCTGACCGTAGTCTCGGCTGTGGGTATCATCAACGCTATCAATCTGATCGACGGCGTGGATGGCCTCTGCTCGGGCTATTGTATGTTTGCGTCGCTTATGTTCGGCGTCTGCTTTATCGGTATGCGCGATCTGGCCTACACGGTGTTGGCCTTCGCCACCTTTGGAGCGCTGATCCCCTTTATGTTGCACAATGTCTTCGGTCGTCGCTATAAGATGTTTATGGGCGACGGAGGCTCGCTCGTGTTGGGATATATCTGCTCACTCTTCGTGACGCGCGTCATTCAGTCGGGTTACGACGTAGTCGATGGCTCGACAATCAGCTTCACACTGGCCGTGATGGCTATCCCCGTCTTCGATACGTTGCGTGTGATGACGGCCCGTATGGTAGGCGGTCGCTCGCCCTTTAGTCCCGACAAAACTCACCTCCACCATATGTTCATCGCACTGGGCTTCAGCCACGTCCACACCGCAATCAACGTCGTGTCGCTCAATGCCTTGATCGTCGTGGTATGGCAGATATGCAATATGCTCAATGTTAGCCCCGAGCTACAGCTCTACATCACCATCCTGAGCGGTCTTGTGGCCACTTCGGGACTCTATTACAGCGTGGAGTATCTGCGTCTGCGCCGCCCCTCGAGCTATGAGGCGTTGCAGGTTTTTGTAAGTAAACACGGTATTCGCCGCACGGGCTTCCTGCTCAAGTTGCAGCAGTGGCTCGATGGCGGCAAGAAGGAATAAGTAACAAAAGAGAATTTTTTATGCCAAACATATCGGAACGTGCCATTCGTATGCCAGCCTCGCCCATCCGCAAACTGGTGCCATTGGCCGACGCTGCCAAACGTCGCGGAGTCAAGATCTACCATCTCAACATCGGTCAGCCCGACTTACCCACCCCCAAGGAGGGCTTGGCGGCGCTCAAGGAGGTGGATCGCAAGTTGTTGGAGTATAGCCCCAGCGACGGATTCTTGTCCCTGCGCGAGAAGTTGGTGGGCTACTACGACCAATACCAGATAAAACTCTCACCCGACGATATCATCATCACCACGGGTGGCTCGGAGGCCGTTCTCTTTGCCTTTATGTCGTGCCTTAACCCGGGCGACGAGATCATCGTCCCCGAACCAGCCTACGCCAACTATATGGCCTTTGCCATCTCGGCAGGTGCTGTGATCCGCACCGTCTCGACCTCGATCGAGGAGGGTTTTTCGCTGCCCAAGGTCGAGCAGTTCGAGGAGCTGATCAACGAGCGCACGCGCGGCATCCTGATCTGCAACCCCAACAATCCTACGGGCTATCTCTACACCCGTAAGGAGATGAACCGCATACGCGATCTGGTCAAGAAGTACGATCTGTTCCTCTTCTCGGACGAGGTATATCGTGAATTTATCTACACAGGCTCACCCTACATTTCGGCCTGCCACTTGGAGGGCATCGAGCAGAATGTGGTGCTCATCGACTCGGTGTCGAAGCGTTACTCGGAGTGCGGTATCCGCATTGGTGCGCTCATTACGAAAAACCACGAGCTGCGCAAGGCTGTGATGAAGTTCTGCCAGGCTCGTCTGAGCCCCCCGCTCATCGGTCAGATCGTGGCCGAGGCGTCGTTGGATGTTCCGCGCGAGTATATGATCCGCACCTACGAGGAGTACATCGAGCGCCGTAACTGCCTGATCGACGGGCTGAACAAGATTCCTGGAGTCTATTCTCCCATCCCGATGGGAGCATTCTATACGGTGGCTCGTCTGCCTATCGACGATAGCGATAAGTTCTGTGCGTGGTGCCTCTCGGAGTTCGAGTACGAGGGCGAGACGGTGATGATGGCTCCCGCCTCGGGCTTCTACACCGATCCGAGCAAGGGCCGCAACGAGGTGCGTATCGCCTACGTCCTTCGTAAGGAGGATTTGCGTCGCGCGCTCTTCATCTTAGGCAAGGCTTTGGAGGCCTACCCAGGCAGAGTGGAGTAAAAAGAGTTTGTTTTTCCGTATAAAAATTGTAAATTTGTAGAAAATCGCCACCGACGGCATAATATGCCGCCTCGGGCGGGCGTTTTTTCTATCGAACCTAAAACTTTTTTGTATGGAAAAATATATCCTTTCGCTCGATCAGGGCACCAGCAGCTCGCGAGCAATCGTCTTCGATCAGCAGGGTCAGATCCGCTCGATGGCACAGCGCGAATTCACGCAGCATTTCCCCCAGTCGGGTTGGGTTGAGCACAATCCCCACGAGATATGGTCGTCGCAGGCATCGGTCATCGCCGAGGCCATCACCTCGATCGGCATCGACGGCTCTAACATCGCTGCCATCGGCATCACCAACCAGCGTGAGACCACCATCGTCTGGGATCGTGACACGGAGGAGCCCGTATATAACGCCATCGTGTGGCAGGATCGTCGCACGTCGGAGTATTGCGATCAGTTGAAGGCCGAGGGGCGCACCGAGTTCATCCGCGAGCGCACGGGTCTTATCATCGACGCCTACTTCAGCGCCACGAAGGTGAAGTGGATCTTAGACAACGTCCCTGGCGCACGCGAGCGTGCCGAGCAGGGTAAGCTGATGTTCGGTACGGTCGATACTTGGCTCATCTGGCGTCTTACACGCGGCGAGGTGCACGTTACGGACGTGAGCAACGCCTCACGCACAATGCTTTTCAATATCCATACTCTTGAGTGGGACAAGGAGCTGCTCGAACTCTTCGACATCCCCCTCTCGATGATGCCCGAGGTTCGCTCGTCGAGCGAGGTGTATGGCGCTACGAAGACCACCATCTTTGCCCACCGTGTCCCCATCGCAGGCATCGCGGGCGATCAGCAGGCGGCACTCTTTGGTCAGATGTGCATCGAGCCGGGTGCGGTGAAGAACACCTACGGCACGGGATGTTTCCTTCTGATGAATAGCGGCGAGAAGCCCATCGACTCGAAAAATAATCTGCTCACAACCATAGCTTGGAAGATTGGCGATAGGGTCGATTACGCCCTCGAGGGTAGTATCTTCGTTGGCGGCTCGGTGGTGCAGTGGCTGCGCGACGGTCTGGGCATCATCCGCTCGTCGAGCGAGGTGGAGGCGTTGGCTGCCAGCGTACCCGACACGGGCGGAGTCTATTTCGTCCCTGCGCTCACGGGTCTTGCAGCCCCCTATTGGGATCAGTATGCCCGCGGCAATATCAGCGGCATCAGCCGTGGCACCACAGCGGCCCACATCGCCCGAGCAGCGTTGGAGGGTATTGCCTACCAGACGCTCGACATCGTGGATGCTATGCAGCGCGACTCGGGTATCGAGCTTAAGGAGCTGAAGGTCGATGGCGGTGCTGCGCGCAACAACCTGCTGATGCAGTTCCAGTCGGATATTCTCTCTACACGAGTGATTCGTCCCGAGGTTACGGAGACCACGGCCTTAGGTGCGGCCTATTTGGCAGGTCTTGCCGTTGGCTATTGGAGCAGCATCGACGAGATCAAGCAGCAGTGGCGTGCCGATCGCGTCTTCGAGCCCGAGGCCGATCGTGAGGCGGTGGAGCAGGCCGTCGAGGGTTGGCACGATGCCGTGCGTCGCACATTGAACAGCAACTAACCTAATAATCAATACTTCTATGGAGACTCCTTTTTTTACACAATGTGTGTTTGAGTTCATCGGTACGATGGTGCTCATACTGATGGGTGATGGCGTTGTCGCCAACAACACCCTGAAGGGAACCAAAGGTAACAATGCTGGCTGGATCGTAATCACCCTTGCGTGGGGGTTGGCCGTGATGTGCGGTGTGCTGATCGCAGGCCCCTACTCGGGCGCTCACCTCAGCCCTGCCGTGACGTTGGGCTTCGCTGTGGCGGGCACCTTCCCGTGGGCGCACGTTGCAGGCTTTATCGTAGCGCAGATGTTGGGCGCTTTCTGCGGAGCTACGCTGGTTTACCTCTATTATAAGGATCACTTCGACATCACGGACGATCCCACCACCAAGCTCGGTATCTTCTGCACCATCCCCGCCATCGAGAACAAGGGTCGCAACTTCTTCTGCGAGGTGGTGGCTACGATGCTGCTGATCTTCGTCATCCTGGCCATCGGCAATACGGAGAACACCCCCGCTGTTGGTATGGGTGGTCTGGCGAGCTTCCCCACCGCTATGTTGATCGTGGCTGTCGGTATGTCGCTCGGTGGTACGACGGGTTATGCGCTGAACCCTGCGCGTGACCTCGGTCCCCGTATCGCTCACGCTCTGCTGCCCATCAAGGGTAAGGGTGGTAGCGGCTGGGATTACAGCTGGGTGCCCGCATTCGGTCCGCTGGTAGGTGCTGCGTTGGCGGCATTGGCCTATGGTGCGGTCTATAATTTTTAAGATGCGATAGAACGAAAAAAGGCTGTCCTTGCGGGCAGCCTTTTTTGTGTGAAGTAGAGTGGGTTAGAAGTAATATCCCACACCCACCTGGAACGAGTTGATGCGGTTCTCGCCCGTGGTGAAGCCCAACACCTCGCTACGCTTGAAAGCACCGTTGTAGCGAGCCGTGATACCCAACTTCCACAATCGAAGTTCGGCACCCAAGGCGTAGCCCACCGTGGGACGCTCGATGTTCCACTCCTTACCCTCGATCGAGCCATCGGTATTGGTCATAACGCAGAATGTAGGGCCAGCCTGCAACGCCAACACGCCGAGCAACTTCCACTGCAAGAGCAGGGGGATGTCAAGTTTGCTCATCTCGACATTGCCAGCCGTGATGCCGCCCACGTCGAACTTGTTGTGCGAGTATATCACCTCAGGACGGATGCCGATGCCAGCCCACGAGAGCTCGCCCTGCACGCCAGCGTACCAGCCCGAGTTTGATTTGAAGTCGATGTCGCTGACGCTTCGCAGGTCGTTGGTCTGGTACTCCCAACCCGCCTTAACGCCAAACTTGAATGTCGGCAATACGCCCGCCGAGGCCTGCGCGGCCAGACATAGCGTGGCAAAAAATAGTAATAGTCGTTTCATAATCTATCTGTTTTTGTTAGTCTCTCTATCGGCCTCGTGATCCGCTTGAGCGTGATCCACCCGAACTGCGTGAGCTGTTGCCGCCCGTGCGCGATCCTCCCGTCGCCTTCGATCCCGACGACTGCGTTGTGCCTTGACCCACATTGCCTTGTCGGTTCTGACCCTCGTTACGACGTGAGCCCTGACCTACGCCCTGCTGTTGCGAGCCGCGATTGCTATCGTTGCGACGTGAGCCCTGTCCCAAGCCCTGCTGCGTGCCCTGCGGACGCGATCCCTGCTGGGGTGGGGCTACGGTGTTGTTGTTGCGGGCAGGGGGATTGGTGGCCTGCGTGGGTATGCGACGCGGCGAGGTGGGACGATACTCCTGTGGCTGCGAAGGTCGATCGCCTCCCCACACATCGTACAACACACGTTGTGTGGTCACACCTCGATAGTGTCGATATTGTGTGCGGTGACGACTGTTGTATCGCCACGGTGAGGGGGTGTTGATCACCACCTTGTAGTAGCGATGTAGGTCGGTGGGGTAGCCACGTCCGACGGGTAGGGTGCGTGCCCACACCCAGCGGCCATAGTTCTTGTAGTAGAAACGCGCCTCCGTAACGTCGTAGTAGAAGTTGAAGTCGGGGAAGTAGTAGAACATTGCGTAGTCGTAACCCGCAGGTCCCCACGCTGGTTGCAACGAGATGTTGATCGAGCCCGCAATGTGCGGCTGCTCGACGGGGTAGTGGCCCATACTGCACGATGAGAGTGCGGCTGCCACGATGATGGCTAATGCTGTGCGTCTCATAATGTATATGTTTTAAGGGTTAAACCTCTCTGTTTGCAATTTTTTCGAGGACACTTTTTGGCAACTCTTTCCGTGGTTTGCTTTGCGACCTCTGCTCTGTGTCCTCTGCTCTGTGTCCTCTCCTCCGTGGCCTTCCTTCGGCGGCTGCGGACAACTATCGTTTTACGCCCTTTGTGCCCTTTGCTCCTTTGGCACCAGCGAGTGTGTAGTTGAAGATATTCTCCTTGTAGCTCGTTGTCTTGAACGACGAGTCGCGCTTGCGCTCGAAGGCGATCTCGATCAGTCGCTCGGTCAGATGGGTGAAGCTCACACTCGATGCCTCCCATAAATAGAACGACAAAGAGCCTGGAATAGTATTAATCTCGTTGACATAAATTTTGCCATTGCTCTCGTCGATCATAAAGTCTATGCGGGCCACTCCGTCGCACGCCAGCGCTTTGAAGGTCTCGACGGCCGTCTGACGGATGAACTCAGTCTGCTCCTCGGGCAGTCGGGCAGGGATCTCGCGCACGGTCGAGTGCATACCGCGTGACTCCTTCACGCCTCCCTTCGCACCGCCTTTGCCGCCACCGAGGTACTTGTCCTCGTAGCTGAGGATCTCGCCACTGCGGATCGGAGCCTCACACACCGAGGCCTCGCACTCGTAGTAGTTGCCCAGCACCGAGCAGTTGATCTCGCGCAGCTGCTCAACCAGATGCTCGACGATGATGCGTTTCGAGTATGAGATGGCGTTCTCGACAGCCTCCACCAACTCCTCGCGGTTGTGCACAGCCTTGATGCCGACGCTCGAACCCGAGTCGGCGGGCTTGACGATCATCGGGTAGTGGAGATGCTCCTCCACACGGGCGATGGTGGCCGCCTGACGGTCGAACCATTCCTTGTCCGAGAACCACGCATAGTCGATGGTGGGGATGCCGCTCTGGGCGAGGATCATCTTCATCGTGATCTTGTCCATACCGTTGGCCGAGGCCAGCACGTTGCAACCAGCGTAGGGGATGCCCGTCATCTCGATTGCACCCTGGAACGAGCCATCCTCGCAGTTGGTGCCGTGCAGGGCGGGCAGGATGACGTCCAAAGTCGCCACCACGTCGCTGCCGAAGAGTTTGCGGTTCACCTTGTAGAGATTGTTATCGCCATAGGTGGGGCGCAGATAGACCTCCTCGCACGAGGCGTAGAGGCGATCCATATCCTTGTAGTTGTGGCTGTTGCGCAATGCCTCGCCTGTGTACCAGCGACCCTGCTTGGAGATGTATATGGGGGTGATGTCGTACTTCTGAGTGTTGAGGGCCTCCATAGCCTGTATTGCCGTCAGCACCGAGATCTCGTTCTCGACCGAGCGGCCTCCGAAGATTACGCCTACGTTGATTTTCGTCTTCATCTTATTTGGTTTTTCGTTTCTTACTTAAATGAGTCGGGCAGATCGTTCTCATACAGCACCACGTCGCCCACCAGCATCGTGCGAGCAAGGTATGCCGAGGCCTCAGCAAATGTATCGGCAAGGAAGATGTGCTCCCTAAGAAAGCCTGCCTCGTCGAGACCCTTGGTGATGGCGTCGCGGTTCACCCTATTGACCACCACCGCCAAGTCGGCCGAAGATGCGATCTGCACTCCGAGTGCCTGATTATTACGCTGTTGGCTCTCGCCCATCTCGACAAATCCGGGCGTCACCACTATGCGGCGAGCCCCTTCTCTGAGCTCAAAGTTGCGCAACACCTCGAGTGCCATCTCGGCACCCGCAGGGTTTGAGTTGTAGGCATCGTCGATGATGGTAATGCCACCCGCCGTGCGCTTGATGCTGAGTCGGTGCTCGATCTGCTCGATCTGTCGTATGGCGCGACGCTGCATCGACTCAGGCACTCGCAGGCTATCGGCCACCGCCACCGCCGCCAGCAGGTTGAGCAGGTTACCTCGTCCCGCAAGGTGAGTCACATACTCCTCCCTTGTGGTGCCGTTTGCCAATACCGAGAACGAGGTCTGCGAGGGCGAGTAATTTATGTCGTCGGCACGGTAGTCGGCCGAGGTGTTGCTAACGCCATAGCTCACAATGCGGCACGGCCAGCTCTTCTGGGCTGCAGCTATCGGCTCCGAGTCGAGATTTATGACGCCCATACCGTCGGCGGGCAGCGAGTCGATGAGTTCGAACTTCGTGCGACGCACATTCTCCACCGAACCGAAGGTCTCGAGATGCATCTCGCCCACGGCCGTCACAATGCCGATCGTGGGATGCACCAGATCGCAAATCTCGCGGATGTCGCCCCTCTGCTTTGCACCCATCTCGACGATAAATATCTGATGGTGAGGCTTAAGGTGCTCCCTGATGGTGCGCACGACGCCTAATGTGGTGTTGAAGTTGCCGGGAGTCATCACCACGTTGTATCGCTCCGAGAGGATGCGGTATAGATAGTGCTTCGTCGAGGTCTTGCCGAAGCTGCCCGTGATGCCGATGATCTTCAGGTCGGGCATCGAGCGAAGGATGCGACGTGCGTCGTTGTAGTACCAGCGCGAAATAGCCGCCTCCAAGGGCTTGTTCACAAGGTTTGCCGTGAGCATTACAACGGGCAGTACCAGCATCGCCAGCGCCACCGCCGCCGCATAGTCGGGCGCCGCATAGGCCACCGCAGCCACCACCGCCACCGTCAGCAGAGCCGCCGTGAGCAGCAGACGTTTCACACGCATCGTATATACAATCGGCTTTCGATACACCGTACGCAGCTCGCGCCACGCCATCCACGCCATCAGCACCGCCGAGAAACCCCAAAATGCTGGATTTGCCCAGAAGCCCGCTATGGCTAAGGCGGCAATCACCACCGCCCGTGCGAACTTATACCCTCCGCCAAACCAGCGGGCATAACGCTCCACGCGGTAGGAGTTGTGCTGGAACATATGCACATCGAACCTCACCACAGCAGCCCACAGCAGGGCGTACAAAGGCCAAAATATCAAATTCTCGATCAGCATAATCTTACTTTTTCATCTCCTTGGCGAGAAAACTCTCCGCCACACGCAGGAACAACGGTGTATTCTCCAAAAACGAGAAGTGCCCCGCACCTGCCACCACGACCAACCCCGCATCGGGGATCAGCTTCTCCATCCGCTTGGCATCGGCGAGCGGTGTGGCCGTGTCATTTTCGCCCCAGAAGAGCAGCGTCGGCGCCGCAATCTTGGGCATCAGGTGGCACAAATCCTCATTCACACACTTCGACAGCACGGCCCGCATCGTGGGCGACGCCTGCGCATAATCCGACGAGCCCGACTTCGCGCGACGCTCGTCGATGATCTTCTCGGCCCGAGCCTTGCCAACCAGCAGCGGCAGCAGCCGCTTCATCAGCTTGAAGGTATAGACCTTGCGGTAGTAGGTAAAGCTGCGTCGCGGCTTCACTCCCGCCGCATCGACCAAAATCACCTTCTGCACCTTGTTGCGCGAGGCATACACTATCGACACACGCCCGCCGAACGAGTGGCCTATCAGAATAGGATTCTCCACCCCCTCGGCCTTGGCCAGCTCCTCGATAGATTGGGTGTACTCCTCCACGCCCCACACTGCAGCAGGTTCGTCGCTCTGCCCGAAGCCCGCAAAATCGACCGTCAGCACCCGAAAACGCTCCTCCAAAAAAGGCCGTATCGTGCTGAAAGTCTCGGTGTTGCAGCCCCATCCGTGGAGCAGCAGCAGGGGGTGTCCCTCGCCCCGCACGGTGTAGTGCAGGCGGCAGCCGTTGTATGTGAAAAATTTGTCCATAGTTTCAATCTACAAATGTAACTCTTTTTTTTGTCAATCCGACGCACGAATCTTTTTAATTGTCGAATTATTTATTCTGTTTGATTTTTGTGCAAAAATTGGTATCTTTGTCTTGACATACAATTTTTAACACGGAAAGTGTAAGTTTATTCCCGAAAATCGAACGTAGGAAATTCGCAGTAGAGGGGGTAGGCAGACATTTTGCCGCGTCGTATCCATTATGGATATCGGCGTGGGCTGTCTCTTATTTTATCTACAAGGTTTTCCTACGACCCGATTTTCTAAAATAAGTCTTCAGCACCACGCTTTCTTTATACCCTTTTTAATCGCTATCGGGGTGCTGGGTGGCACAAAATTTACTACTATGAAAAAGTCTTCATTTTTCTGGATGGCGGCCCTTGCGCTTGTGGTTGGCGGTGCGCTGGTTGCCTGCTCGCAGGATGAGTCGCTCGGCATCGACCCCGAGCCCGACTTCTACACCGTCCAACTCGGCTGGGATGGCGAGATCATCGACGTGATGTACGAGCCCCTCGACACCCGCGCTACGACCGATGATTTGTATGGTATTCAGGTATATTCAAAACCCAACAATAACTCAACCGCAACATCGTGGGAGCCTTATGCTTATGGAGCATTCGATGATCCTACGGATATTTCTATTGACTTGGCAAGTGGAAACAAATATAAGTTTGTAGCTACGATGGTAGTGGATGGAATGGAAAGGGTTGAGTGGTATGCAGATCCGTCTGAAGACTCAGATTGCTTAGCTATAAATTCCGAAGAAGTTGGAGAGTTTAAGGAAGGCTACGGAGCAAGATTAAATACTGGCTTTTATCATACGGCAGATTCAGGAAGTGATTTAAAATTTAATTATCATACAAATATAGATAGATATTATGGCGAATTAGAGGATTTTGTGCCGAATAGTAGTAATACTGATGCTACAATTACGATGAAACGTACAAGTTTTGGTGCCAAGTTTGTTGCCGATGGTGCTTTGGCCAAAAGTGGAACGTTAGTGATTGGAGGCACAATGTCATTAACTCTGACAGAAGAGGATGATTATATTTCAGATATTTTCACATTCCATAATATTGATATTGCTTGGGCCAATGATGATTATACAGAAACAATCGGCGTCGCAATGAAATGGATTCGTCCTGACGAAACCGAGTTGCAGATCGGTACATTCCCAATTAAATTTAAGCGCAATACCACAACTGTCGTGACCATCAAGATGGAGAACGATGTTGTCGAGGGCGACCAGACAGGTGGCGTGGGTTTTAGTATCGCCAGCACCGAAAAGGGTGAAATGCCCGTGGATGAGGATAATTCAGTAACCATCACCGACGGCGAGGTTGAGGAGTAACCGTCCACGCAAAATTGTAATCTCTGTAATAAAAAAGTCTGCTCCTCGCGGGGCAGACTTTTTTTATTTATCCCTCCCAAAAACTAAAAATCAAAACTCAACGTTGCTCCCACGCGGCAGGGTTTGCCGTGGTTGTAGAAGTTGTTGTTCATCGACTTGAAGTAGAAGGTGTAGAAGTCGGTGTCGGTCAGGTTCTGTCCCCAGAACGAGAGCGAGAGGTTGCGGCTATGGAGCGTGAGCGAGGCGTTGAGCTGCGAGTAGAAATCCTGATGCAGCGTGTTCTGCTCGTTCCAATAGATCTTGCCCGCACCCTGCCACGAAGCGTTCAGGTCGATGTAGCGCAGCAGGCCCTCACCCACATAGAAGCGATACGAAGCATTGACCGAGGCGGTGTGCTGGGGTGCATAGGGGAGGTAGTTGTCCGAGTAATCCTCCACGCCGTCGTTGAACTCGACAAACTTGGCGTGCGTGTAGCCGTAGTTGGCCGTGAGCGAGAATCCGCGCTCGGCATCACGACGACGCCACTCGGCGCTGAGCTCGACACCGCGGCTGCGCGACTTACCTGCATTCGACATCATACGTCCCGTGGTGAGTCCATCGGGGAAGACGGTGAGCTGCTGATCGCGGCACTCGATCCAGAAGGCTGCGAGGTCGAAGCCCAGACGGCCATCGACAAACTGGAGGTGGCCACCCACCTCGTAGTTCCAGCTGTACTCGGGATCGTAGGTCGTAGCCGAGGCATTAGCGCTCTCGGTCGTTGAGCCCGAGCCTGTGCCCGTCGAGGGGCGTCCGCCCGAGGCACCGCCACCCATCATACCCTGCATCTGCGACATTGCGTCGGCCATCAGGGCGGTCTTCATCTTATTCTGGAGGATATCCGAGAAGATCTGCGTGTTGAAACCTCCCGCCTTGTATCCGCGTGTGACGGTGGCGTAGAGGTCGCCAGCGCCCGTGGTGTAGTTCACCGCGAACTTGGGCAATAGCTCTAAATAATCGAGCTTCTCCTTACCCGTGAAGGGGACCTCGACGGTGCGATTCAGCACGGGGATGTGGGGATTCATAGCCGTCATATCGAACGAATAGGCTACCGACGAGAAGTTGTCGTAGTCCATCTGTGTATTCTCGTAATCGAGTCTGAGGCCAGCCGTCAAGCGCCAGCGCTCGCCAGCACGGAGCGACGACTCGTGGTAGAGGGCAAGGCCGTAGGTCGGGATGTCGAAGTTGCTCTCGATGGTGAAGGGGTCAATCGAGAGGAAGCGCTTCACCTGCGCAGGCATATTGCCTAAAATCAGGTCGCCCACGCCATCCTGCAAGATGGTCACGGGGGCACTCATATCAATCTTCTTGTAGAAGCCATAGGCACCCGTCAGCCACTGCCAGCGGCGCGACTTATCGTTCGAGCGCAACACCACATCCTCCGAGAAGGCGTGCTCGTGCTGCTCCTGCTCCAAGGTGAAGAGCGAGCGGGGCGTGAGGTCGTTGTCCATACGCATACGGTCGTGCATAAACTGATACGACGTAGTGGCCGAGAAATAGACCTTCTCTCCCGTGTGCGAGAGGACCAAACCGTCGCTGAACGAGTAGCGCATATATCCGCTGGGGCTGTTGTAATTAACATCGCCTACGGCGTCCGTCGTAGCATCGTACAGGGCGTAGGCATAGCCGCCCTCGTCGTTGTAACTGAATGATGCCGAGTTGTCAAGCTCCCAGCCGCGACCCAAATCGCCAACCAGACGTACACGAGCGCCACTGCTCTGCCCCCAATCGACATTGCTACCATCGTAGGCGTTGTCGAAGAAGCCATCGGTGCGGTTGTAGAAGCCACCCACCGAGTAGCCGAAGCGACCGCTGCTGCTACGACCATAGTACGACGCCTTGGCACGCAACGTGTTGCCCGAGCCATACTCGACAGCACCACGCACGCCCTGATAGTTCATTGGCGAGAGTGTATAGACATTCATCTGTCCTCCCATCGTGTTACGGCCATAGAGCGTACTCTGCGAACCGCGCAACATCTCGATACGGGCGACGTCCAATAGATCGAAGTCGTAGTTATTTTTATTAAGGTAAGCCACGCCATCGACTGTGAGTCCGATGATGGGCTGGTCGATGCGGGCACCGAAGCCACGAACGTAGATCGACGAGGTCATCTTCGAGCCGTAGTCGGGCTGGTAGAAGTTGGGGATGATGGCCGAGAGGTCCTTGATCGAGAGCACGCGCTCGCGCTGCAAACGCTGCTCACCCACCACGCTCGACGAGATGGGCTGATACTTCAGGCCAAAGTGCTGCTTGGGCTGACGCACCACCACGCTCACATCGTCGATGCTCTCGTACATCGACACCGAGTCGGGATGCTCTTCGGGACGAAGGCCATCGGCCGAGGCTGTCGCAGTGCCAAACGTCGCTGCGGCAAACGACAATAAGATTGTAAAAAGTCTCTTCATATATATATTTGTGCTTTTCTCGACTATTTTTGTGCTAAATTTCGACCGCAAAAGTAGATTTTATTGCTATGCCAATCAACTATCACAAATGATAGTTTTGTTTTTTCGGCAAAATTCCTATCTTTGCATTATGAACACCCCGCGACCTCAAATAGCTGTAATTCACCCCAACTCGCTCTGTTGTTTGGCGATGCGCACTATCCTTATGGATATTGCCCCCTTTGTCGGTATGTTCCGCGATGTGGAGATTGCCACCTACAACTCGATGGAGCATATGGAGGCCGAGCCCCCCACGATGGTGATCCACTACTTCGTCGCGGCCGAGGTGCTGATGGCCAATATGCCCTTCTTTGCGCCGCAGTTGCGCCGTTGTATCGTACTGACCGAGGGTGAAGAGGCGAAGGGGCTGCCCGCTGAGGCTCGCACGGTGGATATTCGTCAGCCCGAGCGTGAGCTGCTGAAGAGTTTTCTTATGATCCACAACCGTGCCCACACGGCTCACGGTATGGATCACCACCTCGAGCAAGAGGATACGGAGCTGCTGTCGGAGCGCGAGAAGGATGTGCTGGCGCTGATCGTCAAGGGGTATATAAATAAGGAGATAGCCGATATGCTCAACATATCGACCCCGACGGTGATCTTCCACCGCCGCAACCTGAGCGAAAAGATCGGCTCGAAGGCCATCGGCCGCCAGACCATCTACGCCGTGATGAACGGCATAGTCGATCCCCGAGAACTATAAATGTTAAATCAGATAAAAATAGCAGAGTATGAAAAAATTGTTTTTTGCATTGACAATGGGCTTTATGGCTCTCTCGTGCAGCACAGTCGAGCAGCCCGTCCCCGCTACAGAGCAGGGCAACCCCGTAATTGAAACAATAATGTCGCGCCGCAGTATCCGCGCATATAAGGATCAGGCAGTACCCCGCGAGTTGCTCGACCAGGTGGTTGAGTGCGGTATCTGGGCCCCCAACGCTATGAACTCACAGCAGTGGGAGGTTCGTGTAGTGACTTCTCAGGAGTGGATCAATGGCGCTACGGAGGCTGTGAAGAAGAACGCCGAGGCTGGTTCGCCCGCCGCTAAGCAGTTCGAGGATCCTGCATTCAAGAATATCTTCCGCAATGCCCCCGCCGTGATTGTTATCGGCCATAAGGTTACCAACCAACCCGGCTCTTTCACTCAGGTTGATTGCGGCTTGATGGCCGAGAATATGATGCTGGCTGCCAAGTCACTCGGCCTGGGCACCGTTCCAATGGCAAGCCCCGTTGGTACGTTCCTTGCAACACCCGTTGGCGCACCCTTCCTTGCTCAGTTGGGCTTTAGCGAGGGTTACGAGCCTCTGCTCTGCATCGGCATCGGTTATGCCGACGAGGATCCCGCTCCGAAGCCTCGCAACAAGGAGGTTATCCGTTTTATTGAGTAATTTTTTTCGATAATTATCGACAAAAAATTTGATTTTTCCTCAATTTGCGATATATTTGTGGTCACATTCGCATAGCGGATGCGACAAAATAGGAATAATTATGATGAACCATTTTTATTATAAGCGATTTTACTTTTACCGTGCGAACGGTCAGGATGTCGTATGCTAAAAATGGAACCCATTCATTATTAAGTTTATAGATCCTGACCGCACGCAAGCGTGGTCAGGATTTTTTAGATGTAGAAAGATGCAAAAGATCGCAATACAAGGCTACGAAGGGTGTTTCCACCACATTGCCGCCAACCTCTACTTCGGTCGTGAGATCGAGATTCTCCCCTGCGACACATTCCGTGCCGTGGCTACGGCCGTCAAGCGGGGCGAGGCCGATCAGGGACTGATGGCAATCGAGAACTCCATCGCAGGCTCTATCATCCCCAATTACAGCATCTTGCAGGATGAGAACTTGCAGGTGGCGGGCGAGGTCTATCTCCCCATCAAGCAGAATCTGATGGTGCTGCCCGACGTGGAGTTGGAGGATATACGCGAGGTGGAGTCGCATTCGATGGCGCTGTTGCAGTGTGTCGATTATCTGGATCAGCACTCGTGGAAGCTCATCGAGTCAGAAGACACCGCCCTTAGCGCCAAGCACATCGCTGAGCAGGGTTTGCGTCACACGGCAGCCATTGCGAGCGAGCTGGCAGCCGAGATGTTCGGGCTGAAGATCATCGCTCCCGAGATCAACACCATCAAGAGCAACTACACCCGTTTTATGGTGCTCAAGCGTTACGACCACAACATCGACGAGGGTGCTAACAAGGCTTCACTCTACTTCAAAACCGACCACCGCGAGGGATCGCTCCTCAAGGCGTTGAGCTCGTTGGATGGCATCAACCTCTCGAAGTTGCAGTCGTACCCCATCCCGAGCGAGCCGTGGCACTATCTGTTCCACATCGACTTGGAGTTCGCCTGCTTGGACGACTACATCCGCAACCTGAACCGCCTGCACGAAGTGACCAAAGAGGTACACGTCTATGGCGTCTATCGCAGCGGCAAGTAACGGGGCAAGGAGAAAGAGGAGAGCAGGAAAGAGAGAATAGAGCCGAGGGCAGACCCCACAAACGAAAACTAAAGGAAAAATGTAAAATAAAAATCTATAAAAACAACTAAACACTAAAGAATTATGGCAAAGGTAGAGATCACTCCTTCGCATCGTATGGACAGCATCAAGGAGTATTACTTTTCGAAGAAGAACCGCGAGATAGCCGAGCTGCGCAAGGCAGGCCGCGACATCATCTCGCTCGGTATCGGTAGCCCCGATATGCCCCCCGCACAGGCCGTCATCGACCGCTTGGCAAAGGAGGCTCAGCGCCCCGATGTACACGCCTATCAGCCCTACAACGGTAGCGAGCTGCTGCGCACGGCTTACGCCGACTGGTACGAGAAGTGGTACAACGTGAAGCTCGACCCCAAGAGCGAGGTGCTGCCTCTGCTCGGCTCGAAGGAGGGTATTATGCACATCTGTATGGCCTTCCTCGACGCAGGCGACAAGGTGCTGGTTCCCAACCCGGGCTATCCGACCTATCGCGCTGCCGTGACGTTGGCCGGTGGTGAGGTTATGGAGTATCGCCTCAACGCTGCCAATGGCTTCTACCCCGACTTCGACGAGATCGAGAAGCAGGATCTGAGCGGCGTGAAACTGATGTTCGTGAACTACCCCAATATGCCCACGGGTACACACCCCACGGTTGAATTGTTCGAGAAGCTGGTTGCCTTCGCTGGCAAGCACAACATCCTTTTGGTGCACGACAACCCTTACAGCTTCGTGCGTAACAACCTCCAGCTCTCGATCCTCTCGATCGAGGGTGCGAAGGACGTTGCTATCGAGATGAACTCGACGAGTAAGGGCCACTCGATGGCGGGCTGGCGTGTAGGTGTTGTGGCAGGTCGTGCCGACATCATCAGCGACATCCTGCGCTTTAAGTCTAATATGGACTCGGGTATGTTCTACCCCGTGCAGGCCGCCGCTGCCGAGGCATTGGCGTTGGGTAACGAGTGGTTCGACGAGCTCAATGCCACCTACTACGAGCGCGAGGCCAACGGCTACGCCCTGCTGGATGCACTGGGATGTAACTACGCCAAGGGACAGGCTGGTCTGTTCGTATGGGCCGCTATGCCCGAGGATTTCGACGGCGACTGCTTCGCATTCTCGGATAAGGTACTGGCCGAGTGCGACGTATTCGTAACACCGGGTGGTATCTTCGGCTCGGAGGGTACGAAGTACATCCGCATCTCGCTCTGTATGCCTGCCGAGCGACTGAAGGAGGCTGCCGAGCGTGTGAAGGCTCGTTTCAACAAATAGAGTTATGGAAGCAACCATCATAGGTTTAGGTCTCATCGGCGGATCGTTCGCCTTGAGCCTGAAGGACAAGGGTTTCTGCGACGTGGTGACGGGCATAACCCGCTCCGAGCGCAGCGCACAGAAGGCACTCGAGATGGGACTTGTCGATCGCATCGTAACGCTCGACGAGGCCCTTGAGCGGAGTGACCTTATAGTGCTGGCCACCCCCGTGGATACCATCCCCCTGATGGCTACGAAGATCCTGAACCGCATACGCCCCCATCAGATTTTGATGGATATGGGCTCGACGAAGCAGGAGCTGTGCGAAGCCACCACGATGCACCCCCACCGTGGTCGTCTGGTGGCCACACACCCGATGTGGGGAACCGAGAACAGCGGTCCCGAGGCTGCCGAGCGCAACGCCTTTGCGGGTCGCACGGTGGTGATCTGCGAGAAGGAGCGTTCGGATGCGGATGCTGTGGAGAAGGTCGAGGAGATCTACCGCGCCCTCGGTATGCCCATCCGCTATATGTCGGCCGAGGAGCAGGATATGCACTGTGCCTACGTCTCGCACATCTCGCACATCACGTCGTTTGCTCTGGCGCTCACCGTGTTGGAGAAGGAGCGCGAGGAGGAGCACATCTTCGACTTGGCGGGTGGAGGTTTCGAGAGTACGGTGCGACTAGCGAAGAGCTTGCCGCAGACGTGGGCTCCGATCTTCTTGGAGAATAAATACAACGTATTGGACGTTCTGCGCGAGCACATCCACCAGCTGCAGATCCTGCGCCGTATGATCGAGCGCGACGATCGTGAGGGGTTGGTGGAGGCTATGGCGCGAGCAAACAAGATTAGAGAGATTTTGAAATAAGCAATTTCCGCCTTCTGCGACGGAAGAAAAAGTTAGGAAATTATGGGAAAATTCAAACTTGGGGAGAAACGTCCCCTGATCATATCGGGCCCGTGCGCTGCCGAGACCCGCGAACAGACGGTAGAGACAGCTATGCAGTTGGCCCGCTCGGGCAAGGTTGATGTGATTCGTGCTGGTGTGTGGAAGCCCCGCACCAACCCGGGCACCTTCGAGGGTATTGGCGAGCCTGCGCTCGACTGGCTCAAGGAGATTAAGGATGCCACGGGGCTGCCCATCGCAGTCGAGGTGGCCAACAAGGCACACGTTCAGCTGGCGCTGAAGCACGGCGTTGACATTCTCTGGATCGGTGCGCGCACCACGGTGTCGCCCTTTGCCGTGCAGGAGATTGCCGAGACGCTGCACGACAATAAGGATGTGGTCGTTCTGGTGAAGAACCCGATGACGCCCGACATCGGCCTGTGGGCTGGTGCCGTGAATCGCCTCATCAACGAGGGCGTGCCCGAGGAGAACATCGGTCTGATCCACCGCGGTTTCGCCTACTTCGGAGACAGCAAGTTCCGCAACCCGCCGATGTGGCATATGATCTTCGAGATGCGTAGCCGCTTCCCCAATATGATGATTATCTGCGACCCGTCGCACATCTGCGGCTGCCGTCCTCTGTTGCAGGGCATCGCGCAGCAGGCTGCCGACCTCTGTTTCGACGGTATGATGATCGAGAGCCACATCACCCCCGACAAGGCGTGGAGCGACGCTGCGCAGCAGGTGACCCCGCAGGACTGCCTCACCATCATCGACAACATTATGTGGCGTGCCAAGTCGGCCGACGACCCCGAGTTCAACGACGAGCTGAACATCTGCCGTCAGCAGATCGACCAGATCGACGCCGAGATCTTCGACCTACTGAACCGCCGTATGCACACCAGCGACAAGATCGGCGCGATCAAGAAGGCCAACAACGTGGCCATCCTGCAGAGCAACCGTTGGGAGGACATCTGCCGCCGTATGCTCACCATCACACGCCGTATGGGGCTGAGCGAGGAGTTTGTGCGCACGGTGCTGGAGGCGATCCACGTCGAGAGCATCAACCGCCAGAATGAGATTATGAATCATTAAACAAATACGTCATTCCCCCGAAGGGCATAGCCTGACGTGGCAATCTACTATGAAAAAAGAGCCTGTCTAACAAGTTTTTTGTTAGACAGGTTTTTGTATATAATAAA
>CAZWHN010000005.1:0-29844 GCA_964633635.1 uncultured Alistipes sp.
ACGGCCGCAGCCGCCAGCACCACAAAGAGCAGCGATCGCCAAGCGTCGGCACGCATCACCTCGGCACGCTCGTCGGCCATAGCCGAGGCGGTGCTCCACGCGATCTGCTCGTGCAGACCCTGCTTGATGTACTCCTCGCCACCCTGCTGCGAGAGCATCTGGTGGAACTGCTCGGCGAGCATCTCGCCATCCTGCTGCATACCGAAGTTGCCGAGCGAACGCCCTCCGATGATCATCACCAGCAGCACTCCGACGCAGACTCCTGTGGCCCATCGTAGGGCACGTTGCAGACGCGCGGGTTCGATCTCACCACTCACCACACGGGCAATGCCCAATGCGGCCAGCAGAGGCACGGTCCATTGAATCACAACCTGCGCCATCGAGAGGGTACGGAACTTATTGTATCCGGGCAAGTAGTTGAAAAGCAACTCGGTGAACCACATCAGATTATCGCCCCACGACATCACGAGAGTCAGCACCGAGGCCGCCACGATCCACCATCGCTGGCGGTTGGGCAGCAGCCATAGCGCCAACACAGCCAAGAAGATTGCCGCCGCACCCAAATAGGTCGGGCCAGCGGTGTAGGGCTGTGCTCCACGGTAGAGGGTGAGGTACGAGGCCATCTGCTCCAATCCGTAGGGACGCAACGCTTCGGCCACGGGGCCGTCGGGCGAGAAGGTGTCGGTTGAGGCACCACCCATAAAGTTGGGCACCAGCAGGTTGAGGCTCTCGCCACGGCCATAGCTCCACGCTGTGGCGTACTCTAAATCGAGTCCGTCGGCACCGCTCGCAGCATCCTCGGCCACAAGCTCCGAGCCGCCACGGATGGTCTCCTTCGAGTGCTGCATCGTCTGCCACAGAGGCGAGAGGTTCGATCCCACAGCCATAATACCCGCCAAAATGAGAATAGCCGTTCTCCCCGAAAAATCCTTCATTCGCTTCTCACGCCACGCGAAGATGCCCTCGCTGAGCCACAGCGCCGCCATAGCGAGCAGGAAGTAGTAGGTTATCTGGGGATGGTTGGCTCCGATCTCGAGCGAGGTGAAGAGGGCCGTCAGCGCACCTCCCACCCACACGTTGCGTCGCAGGGTGTAGTATGCGCCCGCCATCATCAGCGGAGCATATACCAGCGCCCACATCTTGGTGATGTGTCCCGCCCCGATGATGAGTAGGAAGTAGGTCGAGAAGCCGTAGGCCAACGCCGCTATGAGTCCCACCCACGGGCTGATGCCAAAGAGCAACATCGCCACCCACATAGCCGTCATTGCGAAGAAGAGGAACGAGGCGGGGGTATCGATCACCTTCACCACCTTGCCCACGGTGCCCTTGACGGCCTGCGAGGGGTAGAGCACGTTGATCAGATAGGCTGGCATACCGCCAAACATACCACCCGTCCACTGCGCATCCTCACCCGTAGCTTCGCGGTTGTCGAGAATGTCCTTGGCCATACCGTCGTACTGCTGCACGTCGTGCTGGGAGAGTTTGTTACCGCTTAGCTGCGGAGCGCAGTAGGCAAGTGCCACAACCAAAAAGAGCAACACGGCGACTGCGTAGAGGATAGTATTTCTGATAGTTTTTGTCTGAAAACTCATTTCCGATAGATTTTAATGCGTCAAAGTTACGAAAAACATTCCTTTTTCGAGGTGTAATTACGAAAAATTACTATATTTGCAAAGTAAAGTGTGCATATAAAACCAATAATATGATCTCTCTGGATTCAATTCGTACCCCCATCGCCGCCGACCTCGAAGCCTTCGAGGAGTTCGTGCGTAGCCGCTTTTCGTCGGAGGGTAAGTTGATGTCGGAGATGCTATCGTACGTCCTCGACTCACGAGGCAAGGGCATACGCCCCATCATCATTATGCTCACTTCGGCTCTCACCTCGGCGGCCAACAAGCGTCGTTGGGTGGAGGGCGAGCGCAACTGCACGATGCGCACCTATCTGGCCGCAATGATGGTGGAGATGCTGCACACCGTGTCGCTTATTCACGACGACGTGATCGACAGCGCCGACCAGCGTCGCGGTCGTCCCTCGGTCAATGCCTTGTGGCAGTCGCGCAATGCCGTGGTGCTGGGCGATTACATCTTGGCACGCACGATGTCGCTCGGTATGGAGAGTGCGCAGTACGACTTGGTGTCGCACATCGTGGGCTCGGTGGCCACGCTCTGCGAGGGCGAGGTGTTGCAGAGCCAGCACGCTGCCGATCGTGACACCACACGACAGGATTATTTGGAGATCATATACAAAAAGACGGCCAGCCTGATCAGCACCAGCGCCTCGGCGGGTGCCGTGTCGGTGATGGCATCGCGCCACGATGTGGAGCAGATGCGTCGCTTTGGCGAGGCCATAGGTATGGCGTTCCAGATTCAGGACGACATACTCGATTACAGCCGCTCGGCCCACACGGGCAAGCCCACGAACAACGATCTGCGCGAGGGAAAGATCACCCTGCCGCTGATTGAGGTGCTGGAGAAGTGCTCGCCTGCGGAGAAGTTGCAGCTGCTGGAGCGATTGTCGCGCTGCAAGGAGGATGAGGCCGAGGTCGATTTCCTGCAAGGTGTGGTGGAGGCCACGGGCGGAACGGCTATGGCAGCCCGCACGATGCAGACCTACATCGACCGCGCAACCTCGATCTTGGGCACCTACGACGACTCGCCCTACCGCACAGCGCTGGTAAACCTCTGCGCCTTTGTAGCCGAGAGGGACAGATAAGGGTCGCAGTAGGATGACGAAAGGCCACAGGAGAATGAAGGGAGGCGGGCCGCAGGAGATGGATTCTAAGCATTTTAAAGGAAAAGGTAACCAATAAAAATTTATTCATTAACTAATCTAAAAATCTTATGGAAACAAAACAGAAAAGTAATGTTTTTGCGATTGGTGTGATGTTCTTGCTCTTCTTTATGATCGCATTCGTGACGAACTTCGCAGGTTCGATGGGTGTAATCGTTCAGAATCAGTTCGGCGCATCTAACGCTATGGCTCAGCTCGGTACTCTGGCCAACTTCATCGCCTACGCTTGTATGGGTATCCCCGGTGGTCACATCCTCAAGCGTAAGGGTTACAAATTCACCTCGCTGTTGGCTGCTGCCATCGGTTTCGTAGGTGTTGGTATCCAGTTCGCATCGGGTTACGCTGAGTCATTCGGTGTTTACGTTCTGGGTGCATTCGTAGCAGGTTTCTCTATGTGCTTGCTCAACCTGGTTGTTAATCCTATGCTTAACACCTTGGGTGGTGGTGGTAACCGCGGTAACCAGCTCATCCAGCTCGGTGGTTCTTGCAACTCAATCGGTGGTACCATCGCTCCCATCTTCTTGGGTTACCTGATCGGTGGTCAGGCTGCTAACGCCAGCGTAGGCGACGCAGCTCCCGCAATGATCGCTGCAATGGCTATCTTCGCTTTGGCATTCGTTATCATCGGTCTGTCGGCTATCCCCGAGCCTCATATGGAGACTCCCGAGGAGAAGGCAGCTCGCCTGAGCGGCAAGGCTAAGAAGGATCCCCACGGTCCTATGTCTTTCCGTCACTTCGTAATGGGTGCAATCGCTATCTTCTGCTATGTAGGTGTTGAGGTTGGTATTCCCAACACGGCTAACCTCTATATGTCTAATCTCTCGAGCGTAGGTCCCGCTATCGCTGGTACTTTGGTAGGTTTCTACTGGTTCCTTATGATGTGCGGCCGTCTGATCGGTGGTGCTATCGGTGGTAAGGTTTCGTCGAAGACTATGCTTACCACGGTTTGCTCGGTGGCTTTGGCATTCGTATTCTGCATTATGTTCATCCCCGAGAGCGTAACCGTTACCGTTCCTATCGCTAACGCACAGGTTCCCTTGAGTATGGTATTTATGTTCCTCTGCGGTCTTTGTACTTCAGTTATGTGGGGTGCTATCTTCAACCTCGCAACCGAGGGTCTGGGTAAGTACACTCCCGTTGCTTCAGGTATCTTTATGGCACTCGTATGCGGTGGTGGCGTATTGCCCTTCATCCAGGGCTTGGCAGCTGACGCAGTAGGCTTCATCAGCAGCTACTGGGTAGTTGTAGCAGGTATCTGCTATATGCTCTTCTACGCACTCGTAGGCTCAAAGAACGTAAACAAGGATATCCCCGTAGAGTAATCCATTCGGACGAGCGCCTCGCCCTTGTAGGCGTTCTGGGATATACTTAATATAAGGTAGGAAGACCTTCGACAAAAAGTCGAGGGTCTTCTCTTTTTTGGCTTGGAGGAAAGCCTATTTTTTCCTAAATTTGTACTAACACAAAACCGCAACCGATGGAGTCTTACGATACGCATACCCGGCCGACGGAACAGCAGCTTGAGCAGCCGACGGAGCAAACCTCGCAGCCGACCAACGACGAGGTCGTGGCACGCTTTATCACCTATCTTCGTGCTGAGCGACGCTACTCGCCCCTGACGGTGCGCAACTACCAGTGCGACGTCGATGAGTTCGTAGCGTGGGGTGTGGCCGAGAGTGGCGATTTCTCGCTGCTGAAGGTGCGGGCAGAGGATCTGCGGACGTGGATTATGCATCTCTCGGACGAGCGATCGCCCCGCCGAAGTGCAGAGCCCCGACTCACCAACGCCTCGATCAACCGCACGGTGGCATCCGTCCGCTCGATGTATAAGTTCCTGCGTCGTGAGGGCATCATCGAGCGCGATCTCTTTGCTTCGATCCGCTCGCTCCGCACGGGCACGCGCCTTCCGAAGTTTGTCGTGGAGGGCGATATGGTGCGGGTGGTCGAACGCATCGACCGCGACCTACGTTCCGAGGAGTGGGTGGAGCGTCGTAACGCTCTGATGGTATTGATGTTGTATGCTTGTGGATTGCGTCTTGCCGAGCTTATTGCGGTGCGCATTGGCGACTTCGAGGGCGATTACTCGTCGCTGCGTGTTAGGGGTAAGGGCGACAAGGAGCGGCAGCTGCCGATCGTGGCGCGTCTCAGGCGCGAGATAAAACAATACGTCTCCTCGCAATTTTCCGAGCAAAATATTTGCATATTACCTCAAAATGTACTATTTTTATCAAGGCGTGGCACACCCATATCGCGCAGCGATGTTCAGCGTAGCGTGGCACGTCTTCTGCGCGAGTGTGGCGTCGAGGGTAAGGCCTCGCCCCACGTCTTGCGACACACCTTCGCAACGCATCTTCTGAACGAGGGTGCCGACGTGCGCGAGATACAGGAGTTGTTGGGGCACTCGTCGCTGCGAGCAACGCAGGTCTATACCCACAACAACATCGCCCAGCTCCAGCGGGCATATTTCAGTGCTCATCCCCGCGAGGGGGCCGCTGAAAAAGAAAAATAGGTGTTAGGTCGGCGAGCAATCGCCCGTATATATAATGTTTAACTAAAATTTGAAGGCTATGAACGTACAGATTCAGTCAGTGAAATTCGACGCCAGCTCTAAGCTGATCGAATTCATCGAGAAGAAATTAGCCAAGTTGGATCGCGTGGCAGAAGAGGCTACCGGTGTCGATGTAGTGTTGAAATTGGAGAAAGACGACGAGAAGGGTAACAAAGTCGCAGTGATCACGCTGCGCCTGCCCGGCGGCGACATCCGCGTCGAGGAGCAGGCTCACACCTTCGAGGAGGCAATCGACAATGCCAAAGATGTGTTGAAACGTCAAATCGAGAAACGAAAAGATAAGTAATCTTCCCCATCCGAGCATCGGATAACCCGCAAAACCCGCAGACTTTAGCAGTTTGCGGGTTTTTTAATACGTCATTCCACATTTCCGCAACCGAGTCGCTGAAGAAAAATCATAAACACGTCATTCCACATTTTTACTTTTTAATGCCTTGCTGATACAGAATAAGTACCCAAGTAAAAATGACTGGAATCTTCCTTTGTGAATAGAACCTTGCTGATACTGATTTTATTTATGCCACAAGATAATAGGTTGATTCCCATCGCCTTGCTGCGCAAGTCGGGGAATGACGTGCTTTATATTACTTTACCTATGCCACTACACAAAGGTAGATTGCCACGTCGCTTCGCTCCTCGTAATGACGGAATATATTAAATACGTCATTCCACATTTTTACTTTTTAATGCCTTGCTGATACAGAGTAAGTGTCCAAGTAAAAATGATTGGAATCTACCTTTGTTGAAAGTACCTGCCTGATACTGACTTTATTTACGCCCCTAAATACAAGGTTGATTCCCATCGTCGCTACACTTCGTTCCGCTCCGGGGAATGACGTTTTTATCTACCCCCCCCCGAAAGAATTGCAAAATGACTTGCGTATATCGAAAATGTTTTATAAATTGCAATCGACCAAACTATTTGTAAATCAATAAATCCACCGCTTATGAAAAAGTTATTTGTTTTGCTCCTATGCGCAGGCTTTTTCACTGCCTGCAACAATGACAATTTGGGTATCGATGATCCATTGAATAATAATGGCTATGAATTTAACGATACCAATTTGTCGGTTATGGAAGTATTGTCGTCGGCAGAGGCTTGGCATATATCAGATATATGCTATTACACCGAACCTAACGGTAAAGGTGATGTCTATAAGCAAAGTGAAGATGTTGTCGGCATTGGCTCAAGTGCAATATACACCGTGTCTAAAGATGTAATGACCACTTATGTAGGCCTTATGCCTCCCGAACCAGACTATTACAAGCAGTCACCGTTTATTGAGACTGAAGATAACGTATATATTATTGGAGATGACGGAGAATATTATTGGAAAGTTATTAAGTATGACGAATCCAAGCTGTTAATAGAAGGCAATACGAAAGGAGTCTATATTGGAGGTGTTGATAATCCTTATTCAGTATTTTATTTAGAGAAAACAACTCCCACCAAACCCAATTGGAAAGAGAAGTATATCCCCTACGAGGAGTACCTCAAATATAAAGAGAGTAATAAATAAACTCCTCACAACAATAACAATCCGCAGACGCAGAGTTTGCGGATTGTTTGTGTAAAAAATTTTTCCTTTTGACGTGCAAGATTTTGGGGGTTGTTGTATTTTATATATAAAAGTAGATCGCGGATTTGTATAATTCGCAATAATATGCTAACTTGCAAACACTTAAACCACAACGCACTCTAAACCCTACCGCTTATGAAAAAGTTATTTGTTTTGCTCGCGTCCACGCTCGTTTTCACAGCTTGCGAGAAGGAGATATTTGGCTACAAATTCGACAAAACCAATCGCTCCCTAACCGAAGTAATGCAGTCGGCCGATTATTGGATAATGTTGATTAAGAATTACACCGAGCCTGGAGGCAAAGGCGAGGAGCATAAGTTTGGAGATGTACAGGAGGACGGAACAGTTTTGATATTGGGAGCTGCTACTCGAGTATATGAATTTGCGGGCGATTATGTGAGAGTTTATGCCAAGTCGGGCCATCCTGCAATACCTCACTGCTATTACGACCTTGAGATGTCTGAGCTTGGCGACAATTCGTTTACGGTGGGAGATTCTCATTGGAAGATAGTAGGTTACGACGACGATAATATTCTGGTAGAGACGGAAAATTTCTATACTGAAGAAAGGAACGGCGTCAGCTATCCGTATGCGATAGTTTATTTCTCGAAAGGTCATAATGACAATCCCAATTGGCGAGATGAGTATGTTCCCTTTGAAGAGTATAAAAAAGTTATAGATGAAGTCCTAAATGGAGGATATAATCAGCAGCAATAACAATAACAATCCGCAGACGCAGAGTTTGCGGATTTTTTTATATCTTTGCCCGCAAATCAAACATTATGAAACTCAAGAACATTACAATAGCGGTCGTGGTGCTGCTCGTGCTCGACCAGATTCTGAAGATTTGGGTCAAGACCTCGATGTGCCTCGACGAGTCGATCGAGATCCTGCCGTGGTTCCACCTCCACTTCATCGAGAACAGCGGCGCGGCATTCGGTATGCGCCTCGAGGTGGGCGGCGCGGTGGATTGGGGCAAGCTGATGCTCAGCCTCTTCCGCGTGGTGATGATCGGTGCGTTGGGCTACTACATCTACTACCTCACGCGTCCCGTGCGTCGCACGCCGCGCGGTGTGCTCATCGGCTTGACGATGATTATGGCGGGTGCGTTAGGTAATCTGGTCGATTCGATGTTCTATGGTATGATCTTCACCGCCTCGACACCCCTGACGGTGGCCACGTTAGGCGAGGGTTACAGCACCTTCCTGATGGGTAAGGTGGTCGATATGTTCTACTTCCCGCTCTTCCAGTGGGAGAACTGCCCCGATTGGCTCTCGTTCTTGGTCGATTACAACAACTACTTCTTCGGCGCGATCTTCAACCTCGCCGACGCTTACATCTCGGTGGCGGTGGTTTACCTGCTGCTGTTCCATTACAAATTTTTCCAGGAGTAGGTGGCGCTTAGGCGTTGAGTGGTAGGGTGTTGCGCTGGCGCAGCGGATAAAAAATCTCGTTGCGCGAAAAAAAAGTTGCCGAAAACTATTGCGAAATAAAAAAAAGTAGTACCTTTGTGCCACGAAACGATGCCCAGATGGTGAAATGGTAGACACGCTCGTTTCAGGTGCGAGTGCTTCGCGGCATGTAGGTTCGAGTCCTATTCTGGGCACAAAAAAGCAGACTTTTTTAGTCTGCTTTTTTTATGCCCATTGCTGGGCGCCTTATCTTATCCAAACTCCTTACTCCTCCCAGCGGGCTGAGGCGATTGCGCGGGGCTGGAGCGTGAGGGTGAACTCGCGTTTTGCACCCTGCACCACCACCTGCTGCACCTCATTCGTGTGGTTGGCCGCAACGACAGCCAGCGACGAGTCGGGATTGACAAAACCGACCATCTCAACACCCTCGGGCAGTGCCTCCGTAGAGCCTACGCACCACGCGTCGGCCTTGACAACCTTCGAGCAGTGGGCGATGTTGTAGTAGTGGCTCTTGCGGTCGAGCGAGGCGTAGTCGTAGCTCTCCGACGAGATCTCTATCGCGCCAAAGCAGGTGCGGCAGCCGCCTGGGCGGTTGGGTGCCCCCTTGTCGTCGAGGATCAGGTTCCACAGCGTCACGCCGCGGCCGTAGCGCTCGAGTGTGCCGATGAAGATTGAGCTGAAGTCGGTCAGCAGGCACTTATTGAAGTCGTAGTTCCACGTTCCGATCGAGGCCTCGGTGAAGAAGATCTCCTTGTCGGGGTAGGCCTCGTGTATGCGGTCGAGCTCCGTCACGCGGCCACCATAGTTGTGCCACGCCGAGCCGTCGATGTACTTCGCAGCCTCCTTGTCGGCCAGAATGTTGAGCGGGTAGCCCTGCTGGTCGGGGATGTTGTCGTAGTTGTAGTTGTGGTCGAAGGCCCAGATCTTGGCCTCGATCTGGTTGCGCTCGAACTCGGGACCCAGATGGTCGCGGATGAAGTCGCGCTGCTGCTCCCAACCCATATAGAGCGACATCGAGTTGCCGTGGTTGAGCGGCTCGTTCTGCACCGTGATGGCGTAGATGGGGATACCCTCGGCCTCCATCTCGCCCACCCAGCGCACAAAGTACTCGGCATAGTCGTCGTAATACTTGGGGTTGAGAATGCCCGACGTCCAGCTGTCGTAGGGTTCACCCGTCTCGGGGTGGAGTTTCATCCACTTGGGGCACGACCACGGCGAGCCGACGATACGTACCTCGGGGTTGATCTCGAGGATTCGCTTCAGTATGGGCAGCAAATCACGACGGTCGTACTCGTGCAACTCGAAGAACTCGATGCCCTCCCTATCGCAGCAGGTGTACTCGTCCAGCGAGAAGTCCGACGCACCGATCGAGATGCGGATGAAGTTCATTCCCATCTCATCGGGCGAGAAACATTCGTGTAGTATGCGCTCGCGGTCCTCCTCGCTCATCTTGAGCAGGTTGTAGCAGGTCGAGCCGGTGATCGCAGCTCCGAAACCATATACGGGCTGGAGCCTCTCGTCGGTGTGCATCTGGAAATAGTTGCCCTCGGCAGCACCTTTGCGTGTGTGCTTAATATCGAACGAGGCAAAACGCCACTGCACCTCGCCCGTGCCCGTAGTCTGATAATTCTCTACCTCGCCGCCGCAGGCTACCGATAATAGTGCGGCAAGTACGGCGCACGATAGACGTGCACCCTTCAACAGTCTCTTCATATCCTCTTATTTATTATTTGGGTTGATTATCCTCCGATTTGGGTGTTGGGGGGTCGACGTCGCGTACTTTCTTCAGGCCACGCTCCTCGGCCAGACGCTCCATCAGGGCGTATGCCTCGGCGTAGTCGTTGCGGATCTCGCCATCGAGTATAGCATTCTTGATCACCTCCTTGATCTCGCCAATGGCCGAGCAGGGTTGCAGCGCGTAGCACTGCATAATGATGTCGCCCGTGATCGGTGGCTGGAAGTTGCGCACGCGGTCGCGCTCCTCCAGATCCTTCATCTTGTGGCGTACCAGCTCGAAGTTGCGCAGGTAACGCTTCACCTTGGCGTCGATGCCCGAGGTGATGTCGGCCTCACACAAGGTCATCAGCGACTCCACGTCGTCGCCCGCCTCGAACAGCAGACGTCTCACGGCCGAGTCGGTCACCATATCCTCCGAGAGAATGATCGGTCGCAGATGCAGATAGACCATCTTCTGCACGAACTTCATATGCTCGTTCATCGGCAGCTTCAGACGGCGGAATATGTCGCGCACCATCTTCGAGCCCACCACCTCGTGCTGGTGGAAGGTCCAGCCTATCTTGCGGTCGTAGGCTTTGGTGAGTGGCTTTGCGATGTCGTGCAGCACGGCTGCCCAGCGTAGCCACAGATCGTCGCTTCGGCGAGCCACGTTGTCCAGCACCTTGAGCGTGTGGCGGAAGTTATCCTTGTGGGCGTGGTTGCCCACGCGATCCACACCGCACAGGCGCTCCATCTCGGGGAAGATAAGCTCCAGCAGACCCGTCATATGCAGCAGATCGAAGCCGATCGACGGCACGGGCGAGAGGACTATCTTGTTGAGCTCTATGGCGATGCGCTCTTTCGATACGATCTTTATGCGCTCGCGGTTGCGGGCTATGGCGTCGAACGTCTCCTCCTCGATGTCGAAACCGAGCTGCGTGGCGAACCTTACGGCCCGCATCATACGCAACGGGTCGTCCGAGAAGGTTATGTCGGGGTCACACGGGGTGCGGATGATACAATCCTCCAAATCGAACATACCCTCGAAGGGATCGACTAATTCGCCATAGCGGTCGCCATTGAGGCACCACGCCATAGCATTTATCGTAAAGTCGCGTCGGCGCTGATCGTCCTCCAATGTGCCGGGCTCGACCTGCGGCTTGCGCGAGAGGTGGGTGTAGGACTCCTTGCGTGCTCCGACGAACTCAACCTCCTGATCGCCAACCCTTACCATAGCCGTGCCGAAGGTGCGGAACACCGACACCTTACCTCTGACCTCGCGTCCCAATGCCTCGGCGACCTCGATGCCGCTACCCACGACCACCACGTCGATGTCGGTCGAGGGGCGACGCAGATAGTAGTCGCGGACGTAGCCACCCACGACGTAGGCCTCCACGCCCAAGCGATCGACGATGGCCGAGATCTGGCGGAAGATGGGCTTTTCGAGCGGTGCGATGGTCTCCATAATCTATTATTTTTCGGTTGCGGCAAGGCAGCGACGATAGAGCTGCACCGTATTCTCCAATCCGTAGTAGAGCGCATCGGCAATCAGCGCGTGGCCGATCGAGACCTCGTCGCACCACGGTATGCGCTGGGCGAGGTACTCCAAATTCTCCAAGCTCAGGTCGTGGCCAGCGTTGAGTCCCAATCCAACTCGGAGAGCAGCCTCGGCAGCCTCGACGTAGGGGGCGATGGCAGCTTCACGATCCTCGGCATAACCCGCGGCAAAGGCCTCGGTGTAGAGCTCGACACGCTGTGCGGCGCACTCCTTGGCCGCCTCGACCATCTCGACCTTGGGATCGACGAAGATCGAGGTGCGGATGCCAGCGTCGTTAAAGCGCGAGCATATATCCTTCAGGTACTGCTGGTTGCGGATGGTGTCCCAGCCTGCGTTCGAGGTGATTGCATCCTCGGCATCGGGCACTAAGGTCACCTGCGCGGGCTTGACCTCCATCACCAAGTCGATGAACGAAGGGATGGGGTTGCCCTCGATGTTGAGTTCGGTTGCGATGACGGCCTTCAGGTCGCGCACATCGTCGTAGCGGATGTGGCGTGCATCGGGTCGGGGATGAACCGTTATGCCCTGCGCACCAAAACGCTCGATGTCGAGTGCCGTGCGCACGAGGTTGGGCACGTTGCCGCCACGCGAATTGCGCAGCACGGCAATCTTATTTACATTAACACTAAGTTTTGTCATAATTTCGTTATCTTTGCACATTAAAATGCTCACTTTGCAGGCTTTTCGTCGCCTGTCAGCCGATGGGTGCAGACGCAAAATGCCGCTTGACGATGTAAAGTTACTTATTTTTTTTCGACCGAGGATGAAAATTATACTTTTTTCCCGTCCGCAGATTGCCCACACGGCCGACGACTTGGGCCATTTGCTGCCGCTGATCGAGCGCTATGGCTTTGATTATGCGATAAATGAGGAGTTTGCCGAGGCCATCGAGCGCCTGCTCGGTGTAGCCGTCGATTCGGCAAAAATCTACCGCGATAAGACAGGCCCCCAGCCCGCCCAGAGTGTTATGCTCTGCTGCGGTGGCGACGGCACGCTGCTCGAGGGCATACAGCGCCTGAGCGACCGCTCGATCCCCGTCGTGGGTGTCAATTTCGGCCACTTGGGATTCCTCACCACAGCCACCCGCGAGGGTGTGGAGGCGCTCTTCGACGACATTGCCGAGGGACGTCTGCACATCCAGCCCCGCACGATGTTGCAGGTCGAGGGGTTGGGCGATGGGATAGGCCCGCTCACGGCCATTAACGAGGTGGCGGCACAGCGTATGGATGCGACGATGATCAAGGTCGAGGCGAGGGTCAACGACCAGCTCGTGGCGCAATATAATGGCGACGGAGTAATTATCTCTACCCCAACAGGTTCGACGGCCTATTCGCTCAGTGCGGGTGGCCCCATCGTGGCGCCCGAGTGCGGATGTTTTCTGCTCACGCCGCTGGCTCCTCACAACTTCGGAATGCGCCCCGTGGTGGTGCCCGACACGGTGAGGGTCGAGCTTACGATCCACCTGCGTCACGGCGAGGCTATGCTCTCGGTCGATAACCGTTCGTACCACATCGCCGACGGTGCGAAGATCACGCTCGGCAAGGCCGACGAGCAGATTTTATTGGCTGTGCCACACAATATATCGTTTTACGAGACGTTACATTGTAAAATGATGTGGGATGTCGATATCCGAAATTGGTAGCCCAAACGTGATAGCCAAAACTCACATAAAGACCTATTTATAGATAAAAAGAGGAAATTTCTTTAATTTCCCGTTAAAATTGTCTATATTTGCGGGTTATATGAACGAAAATAAGAAGATACCACAGCATATCGCCATCATTATGGACGGCAACGGACGATGGGCCAAGCAGCGAGGTAAGGATCGCAGCGAGGGTCATTTTGCTGGTATGATGGCTCTGCGTAACGTCGTGGAAAGTGCAGCACGTCAGGGGGTTAAGTGGCTCACTGTCTATGCCTTCTCGACCGAGTATTGGGGTCGCCCCGCCGCCGAGGTCAACGCTCTTATGGAGCTGGTTTGCAAGGGTGTGGAGATGAATACCCCCGATTTGCAGCGTCAGGGTGTGCGTGTGCAGGTCATAGGCGACCGCTCGCGCTTCAGCGCCGAGGTCAATGCCGCCCTCGACCGCATCATCAGCACCACCGCCGCAGGCGAGCAGATGACCTTCGTGCTGGCGCTCAACTACTCGTCGCGTAGCGAGCTGACGGCAGCCGTGCAGTCTTTGGCACGTCGTGTGGCCGCAGGCGAGATTGCAGCCGATGAGATCGACGAGCAGATGATTAGCCGTGCGCTCTACACCTCCTCGATGCCCGATCCCGATCTGGTTATCCGTACAAGTGGCGAGTGCCGTATGAGTAACTTCTTGATGTGGCAGGCATCGTATGCCGAGCTCTATTTCACGCCCACGCTCTGGCCCGACTTCGGTGACGAGCAGCTGCGCGAGGCGATCGAAGCGTATGGTCAGCGCGACCGTCGCTACGGATTGGTTAAGTAATTGAATATTAAGATATAATGAAATACGCAATTAAAACTGTTTTCGCTCTGGCGGCGTTGCTTGTTTTCGCATCGCAGGCCGTGGCACAGCAGATCAAACCCGATACGCTGAAGGCGGCGGAGCAGACCACGGAGGAGTTCGTCTTTGACGAGAACGCCCCCATTTTAGAGTCGGCTACCCCCAAGCGATATGTCATCCGCAAGGTCAATATCCACGGAGTGAAGCACATCAGCGAGGGTAACATCCGCACCGCTGCGGGCTTGGTCCCGGGCGACTCGATCTACCTGCCGAGTGGTTACATCGCTAACGCCATCTCGCGTCTGTGGAGCCAGCGCTTCTTCTCGGATGTGAAGGTGGGCGCCACGATCGACGGCGACAGCGTCGATATCGAGCTTATGTTGCAGGAGCGTCCCCGTATCTTCCGTTGGGACCTCACAGGTCCTGGCATCACGCGCACCAAGGCTAACGACCTGAGAGAGAAGTTGGCTCTGCGTCAGAATACCGAGCTCTCGGACTACGTTATCGACCGCAACGAGAAGCTGCTCAAGAAGGAGTTCATCGGCAAGGGCTACCGCAATGTCGAGGTACGCACCCAGATCGAGAACGACACCACGGTGCAGAATGCCGTCAACGTAACCTTCCACATCGACCGCAAGGAACGTGTGAAGATCAAGCAGATCACATTCAGCGGCAACGAGACCTTCCCCGAGAAGCGTCTGCGCCGCACCTTCAAGAAGACTCACCAGAAGTCGATCAACTTCTTCAAGGGCACCAAGTTCAAGGAGGAGGATTACGCCGAGGATAAGAACCTGCTGGTCGATTTCTACAACTCGCGCGGTTATCGTAACGCCACCGTGCTCTCGGATTCGATCTATAAGATCGACGACAAGTATATCGGTATCCACGTCGATCTCTCGGAGGGTAACAAGTTCTACATCCGCGACGTCAAGTGGGTGGGTAACTCGGTATATACCACCGACTTCCTCTCGCAGATGTTCAGCGTAAATAAGGGTGACACCTACGACAAGAAGTCGATGCACAAGCGTCTGGGCGTAGGCCGTGAGGTCGATCCCGAGGCTACATCGGTGTCGAGTCTCTACCAGAACAACGGCTACCTGATGTCGCAGATCGAGCCTAAGGAGATCGTCGTAGGCAAGGACTCGGTGGATATGGAGATCCAGATTTTCGAGGGTAAGCCCTTCACGATCAACGAGGTGGGCATCTCGGGTAACACCCGCGTCAACGACGAGGTTATCCGCCGCGAGCTCACCGTCTATCCGGGTATCCTCTACAACCGCTCGATGTTGATGTACACGCTGCGTCAGCTCTCGTCGATGGGCCACTTCGACCCCGAGCAGATTATGCCCGACATCCAGCCCGTGAGCGACGAGTTGGTGAATGTGAACTTCCCCCTCGTGGAGCAGGCCAGCGACCAGTTCAACATCGCAGGTGGTTGGGGATCGGGTTCGTTCGTCGGCTCGGTGGGTATCACGCTGAACAACATCTCTACCCGCGAGCTCTTCAAGAAGGGATCGTGGCGCCCCTACCCCTCGGGACAGAACCAGAAGTTCTCCGTGTCGGGACAGACCAACGGTACATATTATAAGGCCGTCGCCGCCAGCTTCACCGATCCGTGGGTGGGTGGCCGCAAGCCCAACTCGCTCTCGATCTCGGCTCACTGGTCGGAGCAGAACGACGCCTACTACATCTGGCAGGAGGCTACGATGCACTTCCGTACGCTCGGTATCGCCGCAGGTATCGGTAAGCGACTCTCGTGGCCCGACCCCAACTTTACGCTCTATGCCCAGCTGCAATATACGCGCTATGCGCTGAAAAACTGGAACTACTTCATTATGAAGGATGGTGTGGCCAACGACATCTCGCTCAAGCTCACCTTCGGTCGCTCGACCGTCGATCAGCCTATCTACCCCCGTACGGGTTCGGAGTTCTCGGCATCGCTCTCCTTTACGCCTCCCTACTCGCTCTGGGATGGACGCGATTACAGCGACGAGGATCTGCCCGACAACAAGCGCTATCAGTGGATCGAGTACCACCGCTGGCAGCTCAAGGGACGTTGGTTCCAGCCCCTGACCTCGAACGGTAATCTGGTGTTGATGCTGGGTGCCGAGATGGGATTCCTCGGTCACTACGACAAGAACAAACTCTCGCCCTTCGAGCGATTTGAGGTCGGAGGTGACGGTATGAGCGGATATACCATCTATGGTGTCGATATCATCGGTCTGCGTGGTTACGACGATGGCGAGCTCGATCCCATCGGCAGCAGCTACTCGACCGCATACAACAAATACACGATGGAGTTGCGTTACCCCGTCATCCTCAAGCAGCAGTCGCAGATCTACGTTCTGGGATTCCTCGAGGGCGGTAGCGGATTTAAGTCGTGGAAGGAGTTCTCGCCCTTCAAGATCAAGCGCTCGGCGGGTGTGGGTATTCGTCTTTACCTGCCCATCGTCGGACTGCTCGGTATCGACTGGGGTTGGGGATTCGACGCCCCGATGGGTGGCACCGAGCGTAGCGGTAGCCAGTTCCACTTCACAATGGGCCAGTCATTCTAATCCACTCTCAGTGGCAAAATATTTGGAACGACACCTATTATATTAATAACCGACGGAGAGTAACCTAAAAAACTAACGACTATGAAACGATTGATTTTAACCTTAGCTCTTGTGTTGGGCATCGCCTCGATGGCCGCAGCACAAAACTACGCTGTCGTAAACAGCGAGAAGATATTTAAGTCGATCGCTCAATACAATGCCGCCATCGAGGAGCTCGATGCGCTGGCCGAGCAGTACCAGACTCAGGTCGATGCCAAGTTCGAGGAGGTGGAGAAGCTCTACAACGCCTATATGGCTCGTCGCTCGCAGCTCTCGGCCGCATCGCAGCAGGCCAACGAGGAGAACATCCTCAAAAAAGAGCAGGAGGCCACCGAGTTTCAGGAGTCGATCTTCGGCACCGATGGCGAGCTGATGAAGAAGCGTCTGGAGCTGATCCAGCCCATACAGAAGCGAGTCTTCGACGCCATCGAGAAGTATGCCAAGCAGAAGGGCTACGATATGATCATCGACATCTCGCAGAACGCCACGATGCTCTACTACTCGGAGCGTGCCGACCAGACCGATGCAATCATCCAGAGCCTTAAATAACCGAAAAACACATAAATTACACACATAAAAAACATTATGAAAAAAGTATTGAAACTAACCCTTGCGGTAGTATGCGTGATGTTCTCATCATCACTTTTCGCACAGACTAAGATTGGTTACATCAACACCGACGAGGTGATCTCGAGTATGAAGGAGACCCAGGAGGCTTACACCCAGCTCGAGAGCTACGTTAAGGACCTCGAGGCTCAGGCCGAGACCATTCAGGTTGAGTTCAACAACAAGTTGCAGGAGTATCAGAAGGGCTCGGAGACTATGACCGACGCCGTACGTCAGCTCAAGGAGAAGGAGCTCACCGACCTGAACACCCGCATTCAGGAGTTCCAGCAGGTGGCACAGCAGGATATCCAGAAGAAGGAGTCGGAGCTGATGGCCCCCATCTACGAGAAGCTGAAGAACACCATCGACGAGGTTGCCAAGGCTGGCGGTTACACCGTCATCCTCCCGGGCGGTGCGTTGATCTATGTCGATAGCGCTCAGGTTAAGGACATCGCTCCCGATGTGAAGGCTAAGCTCGGTGTTACCACTACCACTACACCCGCACAATAGTAGCCTATTTAGTCGCTCGCAATACGAGGTCTGTCGGAAGATTTGCCGACGACCTCGTTTTTTTGTTGCTGCGAGCAAGAAAATTTCGTATCTTCGCACTTAGTAACCTAAAACAACAATACAATGAAACGCTTACGCTCGATCGCGGCTATGCTTGTAGCCCTCATTCTCGCAACCACAGTCGTGGCACAAAACCCCGCCTCGCTGCCCCGCACCATCGCTTCGGGCCCATATAAGGCTGGACACATTCAGGGCATTGCGGTCGATCTGGCCAAGAAACATATCTACTACTCATACACCACGATGCTCATCAAGACCGACCTCGAGGGCCGTGTCATCGGCTCGGTGACGGGCCTGCTGGGACATTTGGGTGATCTCGATTTCTGCGAAGCCGACGGACGTGTCTATGGTTCGTTAGAGTATAAGAACGACGCCATCGGACGTGGCATCCTGCAGATGGAGCGTTCGTCGCGTCAGTTGGACAACGCCTTCTATATCGCCATCTTCGACGTCGATCGCATCACCCGCGAGGGTATGGATGCCGAGCGCGACGGCATTATGACCACGGTCTATCTCCCCACCGTGCTGGAGGATTATCTCTCGGTGGTGGAGAGTGCCGAGGGGCAACAGCAGCACCGATTGGGTTGCAGCGGTATCGATGGCGTGGCCTTCGGCCCTCGCTTTGGTAAGTCCGGCGGCAAGCAGCTGCTGACGGTGGCCTATGGCGTTTATGGCGACGTGAAGCGCTCGGATAACGACTATCAGGTGCTGTTGCAGTACGACGTGAGCGGCTGGCGCAAGTATGAGTGCCCGCTTTCGCAGGATAATATGCACACCGAGGGTCCCAAGAAACCCGCGGGACAGTACTTCGTCCGCACGGGTAACACCACCTACGGCGTGCAGAATCTCGAGTACGATGCCGACACGGGACGCTATCTGATGGCTGTCTATGTTGGCAAGAAGGAGCAATTCCCCAACTACGCTCTCTTTGCTGCCGATGGTAAGGCTCGCCCCGTGAAGCAGCGCTTAGAGGGAGTACCTTATATTAATAAAGGCCGTGTCGTGCCCCTTGCCGATGCGGGTCTTCGCCACGCTGCGACGGGTATTCGCGGCTGGGACTTCGGCGTAGGATCGACAGGTATGGCATCGTTAGGCGGCGGTTACTTCTACTTCTCGCACAACTATAAGATCGACGAGGGGCAGGGTAGCACCATCCGTCTGTATCAGTTCACGGGCCAGAGTGCCCATCCATTCGAGCAGGTGAAGTAGAATGAATCGCGCGACAGCCATAGAGGAGATTTCGTGGTATCGCAACCTCGTTGCGCGTCGTCTGCGCGACTGGGGGCGTGAGTTGCGTCCTAATGTAAGAGATATTCTGCTGGGTAATATCGACGATGTGGCCGCGTGCAGCGACCTGCAATTCAAGGAGTTGGAGGAGGGGTATTATATCGGTCAGTTGGACGAGGAGGGTCTTCGCCACGGCTACGGCATCTACACCCGCACCACCGACAAGCGTGACCGCTGGACTATGCAGGCGGGGCTGTGGCAGGAGGAGCGTCCCACGGGATCGCACACCATCTACGAGGCCGACTGTCCCGACGAGCACCACTACATCGCATCGGTCTATTTCCGTGGTCGCAGACGCGAGAAGGGCACCGTCGAGATCACCATCTCGGGCCGAGGCATCGACCTCAAGCCCCGAACTTTTCGTCGTTGGGAGGGATTTTCGCTCTCGACCATTGCCGTTGGTGGCCTTGCGATCTACATCTTCCTGCTGGCCACGATCCGCAATGCCAAGCTCAGCCTTCTGATTGTGGCGGTGATACTTATATTCTACGTCATCGGCGCCCTGCGTGGCCGCCAGTGATTTCCCGTGAGCTGTTTTCGCAGCCCTCCGTTATAATCCTTTGCGGGCTATCATCCACGCCAAAAAGTTGTACGTCGCAAGCACGGGACGACGCACAAGACGTGGTAACGAGTTGAGCCATCGCACCTTGCGCTCGATGCGTGAGGAGAGTCGGTTGTACGAGAAGAACTCCAACGTGCGCTCCACCTCATAGGTCATTCCCGCAGCACTCATCTGCAACGCCTTTCCCAACGCCACACGGGCGACGTACTCGTTGCTCATCTCGCTTTGCGTGGGGTCGTAGAGCTCCTCGAGCGAAAATCGTGTCTTCTCCTTGCGAAATAGCGAGGCCGAGCGGTTCGATGCACCACGCGAGTAGATCACCATCCGCTTGGGCGAGTAGGCCACCTTCCATCGGCGGGCCAGCTTCGTCCATAGATACTGATCCTCGCCCATACGCATACCCTCGGGAAATCCACCCACCTCCAACACCGCATCGCGTCGCAGTACCGTGGCCGAGGGGATCAGTACATAACCCCGCATCGACTCCTCGAAAAACTCGACCTCACCCTCCGTGGTGGGGCCCTTGGGCACAGCCTGACGATGGCCGTCGTCGGCCACAAAGGCGGTTCCGATGGCGGCGCAGTCGGCATAGCAGGCTATCATCCGTTCGACGTTGGCTAAATAGTCGGGATGCCACAGATCATCCCCATCGAGCAATGCCACCCACTCGCCCCGAGCCTCGGCTATGGCGCGGTTGCGGGCGGCACTCACCCCAGCGTTTGGCTGGCGGATGAGCCTTACGAGCGGATGCTCCATCTGCTCAACAATCAGGACGCTGTCGTCCGTCGAGCCATCATCGACCACAATCACCTCGAGCGGCAGACGGCTCTGCATCAGCACCGAGCCGAGCGTGAGGGCTATCTCCGCAGCCTTGTTGTAGAGCGGAATCACGACCGAAAGGTTGTTTATGTGTGATGTGGGTGTCATATAATTGCAAATGTAGCGATATTTTTGTAGTTTTGCAATAGAGCAAAAATCACCGTTATGCGTCTTTCTCAGAAAATAATTTCGGCCCTGCGCGACACCTTCGACACACTCCTTTACTTTGCCACGATGGCCGTGAAGGAGGATTTTCTGAACCACGTCGTGCGCAATCGCCCCGATGCGATCTGCGAGGAGCGTCGTCTGGCCATTCTTGGCAATGGCCCCTCGATGGCCGAGCAGCTGCCTCTGCTCATCGAGCGGCAGGAGTGGCTGCGGGCAGATATGATGGCGGTGAATTTCTTTGCGCTGGGCGAGGAGTTCGAGCTGCTCAGGCCGAAGTATTATCTCATCTCCGACCCGATGTTCTTCCGCGAGGCGAGCCGTTCGGAGCGTGTGGAACGTATGTACGAGGCTCTGCGCGAGCGTGTTAGCTGGCCGATGACGCTCTACGTTCAGTATTACAACCCCGAACACTTCGACTACGCCGCTGCCGTCGGGCACAATCCCAACATCCGAATTGTTCCCTTCCATACGACCGTGTTCCACGGCTTTCGTAGCATCGAGTTCTGGTGCTATCGCCACGGCTTGGGATCGGGCAACTTCGGCACGGTGGTGCAGAATGGCGAGCTGATAGGTATACAGCTCGGCTACAAGACAATCGAGCTCTATGGTGTGGATCACACTCTGCTTGAGGGGCTTACGGTCGATCCGCAGAATCGTCTTTGCCGCATCAAGAGCCACTATTACGACACCACCCCCGTCGCAGCCGAACCCATCTACGTCAATGCCACCACGCCACCGCGTCCCTATACGATGCACTCCTACCTTGCCGAGACTGCCGAGCTCTTCCGTGGTCACGAGGTGTTGCGCGACTTTGCTGCCGCCGAGGGTGTCAGGATCATCAACCGCACCCGCCACTCGATGATCGACGCCTACGAGCGCGACCCGCTGCCGTAGGGCGAGAAGAGAAAATCCCACTCCATAATCAAAAAAGGACTGCCCCGAAGGACAGCCCCGTGGGCGTTATTGTGTGTTGTCGGCCCGCGGATGCCGACTACTAATGCCTTAGCGTCAGCTACTTCTGATCCGTCGCCGTCACCGTCGAGGTGGGCTTGCCGTCGTGATCGAAGAAGATGGCCGAGCCGCTCGAGAGCCCCAATCGGTAGCCGTCGCGCGTGCGCTCGATCGAGGTCACGGTCTGCATCGGGTATTTTTCGTAGAGGTAGTTTTTTATCTTGGCGGGGAGGATATCCTCGGGCACAGCCCCCTGCTTCATCACGATCTGTGAGCAGTCGCCCGAGCCGCCGTCGAAGGCTATCTCGTTGCCGTTGGCGAAATAGACCGTATATTTCTCGTCGGAGGGGACTCTGCGGTCGAGCTCGACGGAGATGATCTTCTCACTGGGAAAATACTTTTCGACAAACTCCTGCGACTTCTTGGGCATCTTGTCGAACGACACCTTGTGCGGCATAGCCAACACCGTGAGCGAGATGGCAGCCCCGAGCGCAAGCAAAAGAATTTTTTTCATAACACTTTTTTTAATGGTTTTACACCCCTTTGCTTGCAAATCGTGTTCCAAAGGGGTAGAGGGATATGAAAGAATGTCATTCCCTGGAGCAGAACGAAGTGAAGCGACGATGGGAATCAACCCTTGTAAATGGGGAGAAAAGTAATATAAAACACGTCATTCCCCGAAACCGTAGGTGGCGATGGGGATCCTCCACTTGTTTATTGTAGATAAGTCAGTATCAGGAAGGAATTAAAACAAAGGTAGATTCCAATCATTTCCGCAGGGGTGCTAAGTCTGTATCAGGCTGCGACTCGGTTGCGGAAATGTGGAATGACGTATTTATTAAATTAATGTCATCACGAGGAGCGCAGCGACGTGGTAATCTACCTTTGTGCTGTGTATTGACCTTGCCGCCATTACACACAAAAAACCTGCCTAACTCATAGTCAGACAGGTTTTTATTATGCTATTTTTCCGAAAAGAACTACTTCTCGGGGCGCATCACAACCTTCACCAAGTTGCCGTCGGCGAGGATCTTCTTAGCCAGCGCCTGAACATCGGCTGCCGTGACGCTGTTTACAGCGTTGAGATACTCCTTCACCATATCGATGTCGTACTTGTAGTAGTTGTAGATGGCCTGGCTCCACCACTGATTCTGCTCGATCGACTTGGTGTAGTTCTTATTCTCGTACTCGCGAGTCTTATCCATATCCTCGGCCAAGGGACCCTCGGCTGCGATCTTCTCCAGCTCGGCCACCACGATAGCCATCAACTCGTCGGCCATCTGCTCGTTGGTGTCGAACTGAATCTGTGCCACATACTCATTGGTGCGAGGTGTGAGCGATACGCGAACGCCTACACCATACGTTCCACCCTTCTCCTCGCGGATCGACTTCAGGTAGCGGTTGTCGAGCGCTGTGGTGAGGTAGTTGGCCACCATCATATTCTTCATCGACATCTGCAAATCGCCCGTGTAGGCGTAGAATACCGATACCTTGGGCTGCTCCATCTTATAGCGGAAGTCGTTGGTGACACCACCCTTGGCGTAATTAACCTTGTCGTCGGTATATACGTTGCCGGGCTTCGACGCCGTGGGCAGCGAACCGATGTACTTCTCAACCAGCGGTCGGAGCTGCTCCTCGCTCATATTACCGATGATGGTGAAGCGGAAGTCGGCAGCGTTCGAGTAGAGACGCTTGTGGATGGCGGGCATCTGCTCCAACTTGATCGTCTGCAGAAGCTCGGGCGTGAGCTGCTGGCGGCGGTAGTTGTCATTGTAGAGTGTCTTCTGCAAGTTCTGCGAGAAGACGAAGTCGGGATTTGAGGTCTGGTTGGCCAGCATCGAGTTGTAGCGGTTCATCAGTGTGGTGAAGTCATCCTCCGAGAATCGGGGTGCGGTGAACTGCAGGTACAGCAGCTGGAACATAGTCTCCACATCCTTCAACGCAGCCGAAGCCGACACGACGTGCTCGTAGTTGCTTACGCCAAGACCAGCCTGCACGGTCTTACCCGAGAGCTGCTTGCGCAGATCCGAGGCCGAGAACTTCGAGATACCCGACATCGACATCACACCACCCAACATCTGTGCCGAGTAGTACTCAGCATCCGTAAATACGGCTGCACCACCCTCCGAGATGGCCTCCACGCCTACGTTGTCGGCCTGATAGGGGGTCTGCTTGATTACAACCTTGATGCCGTTGGCCAGCGTCCACTCGGTGAAGCCCAACGACTCGTTCTTCTTCTCCGAAGCCACCTTCGAGCCCTTCAGCACGCTCTCGTCCGAGATCAGCGGCTCCTTCACAACATTATCCTCGAATGCCTCCACATCGGCAGCCACGGCAGCCTTCAGTGCGCCAACCAAGTCGGCCTCGGTGGGGATCGCAACACCATCCTTGACGGGTGAGTTGACAACGATCACAGCATTCTTCAAGGGGTCGTACAGCTGCTTGACAGTGGCATTGACCATATCGCACGAGATCATCTCTACGATCTGCTTGTCGAGCTGGTACTCGGTTTCGGCATCGTAGATGGGTGTGCCGTTGCGGAAGTTATCAAGATAGCGGTTGGCAAACTGTGAGTGGCGACGATCCTCGCGGCTGTTGTACTGCGACTCGATGCCCGAGAGGATGTTGTTCTTGGCACGCTCCCACTCGCCCTCGGTAAAGCCGTGGCGACGCATACGCTCCATCTCGGTCAAGAGAGCCTTGTAACCCTCCATAATCTTGCCATCCTGCGTGATGACCTGACCTACCGAGAGTTCCAGGGTGGGGATAATACCCATCGACGTGGCGGGCTCGAAGAATGCCTGCACGAAGGGTGCATCGGGCTTGCGGGCGATGTCCGACAGACGCTCGTTGATCATAGTGTTGATGTACGACTTCATAATGTTGGTAAGCTCGTACATCATCGTGTTGTTCATCTCCTTGGGCATAGCCTGCGACTTGTACATAATCATCAGGCTCGACTGCTGCATCTCGGGATCGGCATATATGCTCACGATAGGCTCGTCGTTGTCGGGCACTACGATCTGCTCCTTCTTCGCGGCATCGGGTGCTGCGGCGGGGATGTCGGCCATAATCGACTTGATCTTCTGCTCGACCTTATCCACGTCTACATCTCCTACCACGACAACGGTCTGATAGTCGGGACGATACCACTTGTTGTAGAAGGCCTCCAAATCGCCGTGGTCGAAGCCCTTCAGACCGTCCAGATAGCCGATCAGGTTGCGGTGCTCGTAGAGCGTACCCTTACCGATGGCCTTGATCATAGCGATCTGCGAACGCCACTGAGCGCCGTCGCGTGTGCGCAACTCCTCCTGAATAACGCCACGCTCCGAGTCGATCTCCTTGGGATCGAGCGTGATGAAGTGCGACCAGTCGTGCAGGATCATCAGCGTAGAATCCACAACGCTCTCGCGTGCCACGGGAACGTCGGTCATATAGTACTGCGTGTAGTCCCACGACGTACCAGCATTGAGGTTGGCACCGAACTTCACACCGATCTTCTCCAGATACTCGATCAGCGACTTGCCTGGATAGTTCTTCGTGCCGTTGAAGGCCATATGCTCCAGAAAGTGAGCCAGACCCTGCTGGTTGTCATCCTCCTGAATAGCGCCCACATCGTGCAGGATGTAGAACTCGGCCATACCCTTGGGTTTCTCGTTGTGGCGGATGTAGTATGTGAGTCCATTCTCCAACACGCCCTTTCTCACAGCGGGGTCGGCAGGCAGCTGCTGCATCATTGCATCCTGCTGCGCCTCGGCTGCAAAGGTTACGCCCAATACGAGGGCCATAACCAAAAGCAAAAATCTCTTCATAATTGGTAGTTTCTTAAACTGTTAATTATAATAGTTGTAAGTATTATTACTTCTCCTTCGGTTTTTTGTGGATGCATAGGCCGACGATCAGGCCGATGAGCATTCCCACGCCCATACCAAACTGCATCATCCCCACCAACATACCAACCACAGCTCCCACCGCAAGACCGATCACCATACCCGGCACCATATTGGTCTTCACCTCCACGATGGGGGTGTGTTGCTTGGCCTCCTGCATCAGCACCTCGTCCTCGCTGGGCTTGGGGCCCTCGTCGCCCTCGAAGGTGCTCTCATCAACAAACGGATTTTTGAATTTCATATTATGGTCTTATTATTAGTCGCACAAAATGGCTGTACGCTACAAATTTACGCTATTATTTTTATCCGACGGCATAAAATTTCGATTTTTTGCCCACCACAAAGCCCTTTTGCTGCACATCGAGCCCCTGCACGGTGAAAAAATATGATGAATCATAGAAAAAAGTGGAGAAAACCTTAACAACCATAATAAAATATGTGTATATTTGTAATAGAATAAAACAACTTAAAAACCCTGAATACAATGAACGTAAACAGTGTAATGGCAGACCTCGAGCGCAAGCATCCGGGCGAGAGCGAGTATCTGCAGGCAGTACGCGAGGTACTGGAGTCTATCGAGGAGGTGTATAACGACCATCCCGAGTTTGAGCGTGCCAAGATTGTTGAGCGTATGGTCGAGCCCGACCGTATCATCACTTTCCGTGTGACGTGGGTGGACGACAAGGGCGAGATCCAGACCAATCTGGGCTACCGCGTTCAGTTCAACAGCGCCATCGGTCCCTACAAGGGCGGAATCCGTTTCCACGCCGCTGTGAATCCCTCAATGTTGAAGTTCCTCGGTTTCGAACAGACCTTCAAGAATGCTCTCACCACGCTGCCTATGGGCGGCGCGAAGGGTGGCTCGGACTTCAGCCCCAAGGGTAAGTCCGACGCCGAGATTATGCGTTTCTGCCAGGCGTTTATGTTGGAGTTGTGGCAGAACATCGGTCCCGACACCGACGTACCCGCAGGTGATGTGGGCGTAGGTGGCCGCGAGATCGGTTATATGTACGGTATGTACAAGAAGCTCGCACGCGAGTATAACACGGGCGTGCTAACGGGCAAGGGCCTGACGTGGGGCGGCTCACTCGTACGTCCCGAGGCTACGGGCTACGGTGCCTTGTACTTCGTCGAGCATATGCTGCACGAGGCTGGTAAGTCGATCGAGGGCAAGACGGTTGCCATCTCGGGTTTCGGCAATGTAGCGTGGGGTGCTGCGCAGAAGGCTACCGAGCTGGGCGCGAAGGTTATCGCAATCTCGGGTCCCGACGGCGTGATCCACAATCCCAACGGTATGACTCCCGAGAAGATCGACTATATGTTGGAGCTGCGCGCATCGAACCGCGACATCGTCGCTCCCTTTGCCGAGCGCTTCCCCGACTCGACCTTCATCCCTGGCAAGAAGGCGTGGAGCATCAAGTGCGACATCGCTCTACCCTGCGCATTCCAGAACGAGCTCACGGGTGAGGATGCCGAGGAGCTTTTGGCAAACGGAACGTGGTGCGCTGCCGAGGTGTCGAATATGGGTTGTACGCCCGAGGCTATCGCCGCATTCCAGAAGGCGGGTATCCTCTTCGCTCCGGGTAAGGCCGTCAATGCGGGTGGTGTTGCCACCTCGGGCTTGGAGATGACGCAGAACGCACAGCACCTCTCGTGGTCGGCCGAGGAGGTTGATCAGAAGCTGCACTACATTATGTCGCAGATTCACAAGGCTTGCGTGACCTATGGCGAGCAGCCCAACGGCTACATCAACTACGTTAAGGGTGCCAACATCGCAGGCTTTATGAAGGTGGCGCAGGCTATGCTGGAGCAGGGCGTGATATAGTAGAAATTGTCTAACAAGGCTCTTTTGGCGTCTGGCTTGCGTGCGAAATGCTCACATACGCAAAGTATGCTCCGCTTTCGCCCACTGCGACCAGCCTCAAAATAGCTCTTGTTATACAATTCCTAAAGAACAGAGGGTGCTAACAGTTTGTTAGACACCCTCTTTTTTGTCATTTCCCGAAGCGAAGATAAAATAATATAAACACGTCATTCCCCGACTTGCGCAGCAAGGCGATGGGAATCAACCTTGTATTTAGGGGCGTAAATATAGTCAGTATCAGGAAGGTCGTTTCAACAAAGGTAGATTCCAATCATTTTTACTTGGGCGCTTAGGCTGTATCAGCAAAGCCCTAAAAAGTAAAAATGTGGAATGACGTTTTATTTATTACTTTATTGACAAAAGATTATCCCCGTGCGTCAGCCCATTCGCGGCCGATGAATTTTCGGAGAAAGGGCGACTCTCCGACCGAGGGTTAAAAAACGGAGACCTTTTGATTGCTTCAAAAGTGCTTTGCATCCGTTTTACTGAGGGCGGGGTGTTGACCCCGAAAATTTATCACCGCGTGCCTTTTGGCTCCACCTTTTGGCAGCAAAAGGTGGAAAGAAATCTGTATCAGCAAAGTATTATTGACAAAGGTAGATTCCAATCATTTTTACTTGGATGCTTACCTTGTATCAGCAAAGCCCTAAAAAGTAAAAATGTGGAATGACGCAGACATAACGCCTGTTTTGCATTGACTTTATCTCTAAAAAACTAAAAATCCAGCAATTTATACCTCTCTCGCGTGGCCGTCATCGAGATCCGCTCCTGAAAATGCCACCACTCCTTGACGTATGGCCTGAGCCCCACTCGGTCCATAATCTCCAGCAGCAGCGTGCGGTTGGCTGCCGCCTCGGCCGTGATGAGTCCCTGCTCGACCATCCTTGCGACGTAGGCTTTGTAGCGCTCGAGCGTCACGTCCTGATCCTCGCCCACCCACGCCTCGGGGCCGAAGTGGTCGAAGCTCGCGCCCATATCGAGTGGCCGCCCCGCACCGTCAATAATCGTCAGATCGACCGCCACGCCATAGTTGTGACGACCTCCGCGAGCGCCGTCGGCAACATAAATCTGCAACGGCGTACCCTCCACCGCACGTCGCATACGTCGCTGCACGCTGATCGGACGGGCCGCATCGTATATTAGCAGCGAGTAGTCGGGCTTCCGTTCGCGCAACAGTTGCTGCGCCCGCACGACCTTCTCGGCAAAGTGGGGTAGCAGGTAAGCCGTGGTGAGGGTGCCGTACATATTCTCGCCTACGAAATTATCCTCGGTCGCATACTTAAGCTCCACCCCGATCTCGGCATCGAGCTTTTGAATATCGACCAGACCGGACTCGCGCATCTTCGAATCGAAATCTTGTGCCGAAACCGAAACCGCCCACGCAAGCGCCATCACAAGTGCAATTACTCTTCCCATAGCGCGTAGGGGTGTTTTACGAGTTGCGAATTGTAGTATCTCACGTCGCCCGTCACCTCGCGTCCCAACCACTCGGGACGCTCAATCTCCTCCTCGGCCGAGCGGAGCTCCACCTCGGCGACGATCAGCCCCTCGTTCAGACCGTGGAACTCATCCACCTCGAATGTGTGGTCGCCCACGGGGACCAGATGGCGCGTCTTGTCAATCGTGCCTGTGCCGTGACGCAGTAGTTCGCGTGCCTCCGACGCAGGAATCTCATACTCCCACTCCTCACGCTGGAGTCCACGGCTGTCGCTACGCCCCTTGATTGTGAGGTATCCCCGCTCGTCGCGCGTGCGTACACGCACCGTCAGCTCGGTCGAGCCTGCGATGTAACCCTGCACGATGTGGGTCGATGAGACGACGTGGGGACGAAAGTCGCCTCGAACCAAAAATTTTCTTTCGATCTCTTTTGCCATTGCTCAAAACTTTTCACGAAGAGTTGCGCTCTTCACCGTAAAGATAGCATTTGTGTGCCGAAATACCAAAATCTTCGGCAAAAAGTGGGTTTTTCGCCCTCCCCTATATATAATAGATATAGGTATAAATGGCCAAAATGGGGTATTTTGCAAAAAAAGTGAAAAAAATATTGGAAAAAGTTTGCAGGTGTGAAAATTATCCCTACCTTTGCATCCGCAATCAGGAAATAAGTTCTTACAAAACGAAGAAAAGAGTTGCGAACCGAAAGGCAAGCAATACTTCGAAAAAGAAACTTAAAAAAGTTGCAAAAAAGTTCTTGAAAAATTTGGAGGTTACAAAAAAAGGTTTTACCTTTGCAACCGATTTCCGCCTCAGAAATGACGCGGTAGTTTTTCAAACGGTTCTTTGATTTACTGGTTATAATAGAGAGAAAATGTAGTATTTATCTGTCAATTCCTTTAAATAGGAAGAGAAGTAGTCAGGACTCTAACAATACATTATAATTTTTTACAATGGAGAGTTTGATCCTGGCTCAGGATGAACGCTAGCGGCAGGCTT
>CAZWHN010000006.1:0-28969 GCA_964633635.1 uncultured Alistipes sp.
CACCAGCACCGAGCGGTTGCGGTCGCCCCAACATACGTTGGTCGGAGCCTCCTGATGGGGTACAAGGCGGAAGTACGAGGTGGGATTGGTATTGCCGAAAGCGGTGATAGAGGGCGCCAGCTCCATCATACCCGCAATGGCACGACGTGCCGTAGCCGAGAGCCCTCCGCCGTCGAGCATCTGGTTCTGGCCATCCTTCACGATACGCATATGAACGTGCAGCCCCGAGCCTGCCTTGCCTGCGGTGATCTTCGGTGCGAAGGTGATGTCGTAGCCATATTCGTAGGCCAGGTTGCGGATGATCCACTTTGCCTTCATCAGTTGGTCGGCAGCCTCGCTCGCCTCGACGGGGAGGAACTCGATCTCATTCTGCTCGTAGATCAGGCCGTCGAGCGAGAAGTTACCCACCTCCGAGTGACCATATTTGATCTGCCCGCCAGCCTGTGCGATGTACGACATACACTGCGTGCGGAAGTCGTTGAACTTGGCATAGGGGGCCGATTCGTGGTAGCCCTTCTGATCCGTAGCAGGGAAGAGCCCTGCATCGGGGGCGATGACGTAATACTCCAACTCGCCCATAGCCTGAAACTCCATACCCGTCACCTCGCTAAAGGCACGGCACGCCTTGCGGAGTGTGTTCTCGGGAGAGCTCTCCAGCGGCTCGCCATCCTTGTTGAAGTATGAGCATAGCATCGCTATCGTTGGAATCTCGGCAAAGGGGTCGAGGAATGCGGTCGAGAAACGCGGCAGGACGTAGAGGTCGCTGCTGCCCGCCTCGATGAAGGGGAAGAGGCTCGATCCATCGACACGCTCGCCACAAGTCAGTATGGCGTCGAGATAGGCGGCGTTGTTGATCACAAAGTTGAGCGTCTTCAGACGACCATCGCCCGCAGGGTACATAAAGTTGACCATACGAATCTCATTCTCGATGACGTAGCGCACGATGTCGGCTTTGGTGAATTCGCTCGAGGGCTTCTGCAAAAATCCCACAAGCGGATTGGGACTAAATTCTAACTCTTTGTTCATATAGGTTGTTTTGCTTGTTTACTACTCTTTTGCGGCCTTGAGTGGTTGGCGGAGCCTCCTTTTCGGGGCGCTCCACGGTCCACTTATTTCATCTTCTTGCCATCGGCAAAGGCCTTGCCCACCACCTTGCCCAACTCGATGTAGTTGTGTTGGATGGGGTCGTAGGTGATCGGACGCAATTTGCTTACGTCGATCTGACCGTCGGTGAGGATGCTCTCGTCGGCACTCACATTAACGATACGACCTACCAGATGGCAACTCTCCTCGTCGTACGAGACCACCTCGCACTCGAGCGTCATCGGCAACTCCTGGATAATCGGGGCATTGACACACTCCGAGCGGATGGCCGTAAAGCCTGCTTTGGCAAACTTGTTGGGCTCGTTATTACCCGACACTATGCCCACATAGTCGCACGCCACCAACTGCTCTGTAGTGCCCATACTCACGGTAAAAGCACCCTCGGCAAGGAGGTTTTTGGTGGTTTTGTGTCCTGCCGTGATGCAGATTCCGATGTGCGAATCGGTGTGCATTCCGCCCCAAGCGGCATTCATTACATTTGGTTTTCCCTCGCCGTCATACGCCGCCATAATCAGCACGGGCATAGGATAGAGCCAACTCTTTGATCCAAAATTCTTACGCATAGTTTTTTGATATTTAATGATTTACGTTTTTGATGTTTTACTTTTCTTGATTTGCCTCGCGGGCCACACGCATCAACTCCAACGGAATGTGACAATATCCCGTGGGATTTTTCGTGAGGTAGTCTTGATGATACTCCTCGGCTGAGTAGAAGTTTTTCAGGGGTTCAACCTCGACCGCCATCTCGCCATCTAACGTGGCCGCCACGCGGTCGCACACCGAGCGGATGATAGGTAGATCCTCCTCCTCCGAGGTGTAGTAGATTCCCGTGCGGTAGCGCGTACCCTCGTCCTCGCCCTGACGATTGAGCGACGTGGGGTCGATGGTGAGAAAATATAGCTCCAGCAATCGCTCGAGGCTCACCACCTCGTCGTCGTACTCCACTCTAACGGTCTCGGCATAGCCCGTAAGATCGGTATAGACCTGCTTGTATGTGGGATTTTCGGTGTTGCCATTGGCATAACCTGTCTGGGTGGAGCCAACGCCCCGAACCTGCTTGAAGAAGTGCTGAGTGCCCCAGAAGCATCCGCCAGCAAGATAGATTTCACGCGTCATAGTCTCGATTTTTTACAAATATACAATTTCATTCGCTTTTTTCTCCTTGCGAGGGCAAGTTTTTCATCGATTTGCGACTTTTATTGCACAAAATCGGGGCCATCGATGGGGTAGTTGGGGGCATAATTTCCAGATTTTATGAATAAAATGGTCGATTTATAAGATTATTTAGTATATTTGTAAAATCAATTAACTTGGGATAATGTGAACTTCGACCAATCGGGTGCTATTTTACTTTGATAGGAGTTGAAGCCCCAAAGTTGTTGCAACCAAGAAAATGGATAAAAACACAAAAATACTAAACCAATAAAAACTTACAAATTATGATGAAGAAGACACTTTTGGCAATGTTGCTCATCTCGGCAACTGCTTTTTCGGCCGCAGCGCAGCCCGCTGGCGATGGCTACAAGTTTACGGTAGTGAAGGAGAACCCCATCACTTCGATCAAGAATCAGGCAAGCTCGGGTACCTGCTGGTCATACTCGACCATCTCGTTCCTCGAGAGTGAGGCCATCAAGAAGGGCGCTCCGAAGGATATCGACCTGGCTGAGATGCTGCCCGTATGGATGGGTTATTCGGACAAGGCTGAGAAGTATGTTCGTCTGGATGGTCATCTCAACTTCGCTCAGGGTAGCTCGTTCGGCGATGTGCTCTACACCTTGAAGCACTACGGTATGCTGCCTCAGGCTGAGCTCGAGGGTTTGAACTATGGTGAGTCTTTGAACAGACACGGCGAGTTGGCTGCTGTTTTGACCGCTTATGTTGAGGCTGTGAAGAGAAACCCCAACCGCACTCTCTCTACCGCTTGGCACGATGGTCTGGAGGGCATCCTGAAGGCTTACCTCGGCGAGATCCCCGAGAAGTTCAACTACAAGGGTAAGGAGTACACTCCCCAGTCATTTGCGAAGGATTATCTGAAGCTCAACGCTGATGACTATGTTTCGATCACTTCGTTCACTCACCACCCCTTCTACTCGCAGTTTGCTATCGAGGTTCCCGACAACTGGCGTTGGGATCTCTCTTACAACCTGCCTTTGGACGAGATGATGCAGATCTTCGACTACGCTATCGAGAACGGTTACACCGTAGCTTGGGCTTCGGACGTTAGCGAGGCTGGTTTCAACCGTCAGGGTTTGGGTATCGTTCCCGATGTAGAGGCTAACCGTCAGGAGGCTGGCTCGGACGAGGCTCGTTGGATTGGCCGCTCACCCGAGGAGCAGAACGCTATCCTGAACAACACCAACGCCCCCGGTAAGGAGCTTAAGATCACTCAGGAGTTGCGTCAGAAGGGTTACGACAACAAGACCACTACCGACGACCACGGTATGCACATCTACGGTATCGCCAAGGATCAGAACGGTACGAAGTACTATATGGTAAAGAACTCTTGGGGCGAGACTGGTAAGTACAAGGGTCTGTGGTATGTTTCAGAATCTTTCGTTCAGTACAAGACTATGAACATCGTGGTAAACAAGGCTGCCATCCCTGCTGCTATCCGTCAGAAGATGGGCTTGTAATCTGATAGTATAAACTCTCAACCCTACATTCAGGTATGAAGAAGATATTTCTGACCGTGGCTCTGGTGTGCGCTGCCTTCGCGGCTTCGGCACAGTACAAGTATGAGTTCACGGATGTGAAGGTAAACCCCGCTACGCCCGTCAAGAATCAGGCGAGCACGGGTACTTGCTGGTGTTTCGCAACGGTTTCGTTCCTCGAGTCGGAGCTGCTGCGTATGGGCAAGGGTGAGTATGATCTCTCGGAGATGTTTATCGTGCGCAACAACTACATCCGCCGTATGAACGACAACTACCTGCGTCGTGGACGCGGTAACGTGAGTCAGGGTAGTATTGCACATATGAATATTTGGGTGATGGACAACGTAGGTCTTATGCCCGAGGAGGTGTACGACGGTATCAATTACGACTCGCCTACGCACAACCACGGCGATTTGGCAAAGTGGGTGAAGGCCGTGAGCGATACGGCTGTCGAGATGGAGAAGCCCCTCAAGGCCGAGATCGTAAATGGTGTTCTGGATGCCTATTTAGGCGAGGTCCCCGAGACCTTTACCTACAAGGGCAAGGAGTACACCGCCAAGAGCTTTGCCGAGAGCCTCGGTCTGAAGGCCGACGACTATGTCGAGCTGACCAGCTTTACGCACCACCCCTTCTACGAGCTTATCCCCGTCGAGATCCCCGACAACTGGGACCACGCGTTGATGTATAACCTGCCTCTGGATGAGTTTATGCAGGTGATCGACAATGCCATCGACGCGGGCTACACGGTAGCCTGGGACGGTGACGTCAGTGAGCCTGGTTATGCTTTCCAGCACCACGTTGCGGTTAATACCGACGAGGATCTGCGCAAGGCACAGACTCTTACAGCAAAGGCTGTTGAGAAGCCCGTGACGCAGGAGAGTCGTCAGCATACCTTTGAGACTTTCACCACCACGGATGACCATCTGGAGCATATCGTCGGTGTGGCAAAGGATCAGGACGGCGTGAAGTACTACAAGGTGAAGAATTCGTGGGGCACGCAGCGCAATGGCACGGGTTACCACTATTTCTCGGAGGAGTACGTTAAGGGTAAGACCATTTCGATCTTGGTTCACAAGAACTCAATCCCCAAGGCTTTGAAGTCGAAGTTGGGAATTAAGTAAGAATAGTTGAACACAATCATTGAGGCTGTCGGCATTGCCGATGGCCTCAATTTTTTTGTCCCGAAGTGTCGGGGTTGGCATCACGTCAAGCCTGATCGACCGACGAAGTGGGGTAGGGTGTAAATAAAACATCGTGGAGATTGCCTTTTCTCCGAAAAAGCACTATTTTTGTAGAAAGATTTGTTGTAAATGCAGGCTGCGTGTAGAAAGATTGTTAGGGTTGACGACCGCTCGGGATTGATCCTCGAGGGCGGTGGTATGCGTGGTGTGTTCACCTGCGGCGTGCTGGACAATCTGATGGATCGCGGCATCCGCTTCCCCTACACGGTGGGTGTGAGCGCAGGAGCCTGCAACGGACTCTCCTATATGTCGGGCCAGCGCGGACGTGCCAAATTCAGCAATATCGACCTGCTGGAGAAGTACCGATACATCGGCCTTTGGCGACTGTTCACGACGGGAAATATTATGGATTTTGATCTGCTCTTTTACGAATTCCCCGAGCGCATCATCCCCTACGATTACCCCGCCTATGCCCGATGCGCCGAGCGCTACGAAATGGTCACCACGTCGTGCCTTACGGGTCAAGCCTGCTACTACGACGAGAAGCACGATCCCGTGCGAATTATCGACATCGTGAAGGCCTCGAGTAGCCTCCCTTTCGTCTGTCCGATCTCGTACGTCGATGGCCATCCGATGCTCGACGGTGGCATTGCTGACTCCATCCCGCTGCTGCGTGCCCGAGAATTGGGTTTCGATAACAATGTGGTCGTCCTGACCCGCAACAAAGGCTACCGCAAGCCCGATCGCCCAACCTCGGTGCCGCCCCTCTTCTATCGCAAATACCCTGCCCTGCGCGCGGCCATCGTGCGACGCAACGCACTCTACAACGAGCAAATCGCCCTTGTCGAGCGTCTCGAGCAGGCGGGCCAGCTCACCGTCATCCGCCCCGAGCGCCCCATCGTCGTGGACCGTATGGAGCGCAACACCTCCAAACTCCTCGACCTCTACAACGAGGGCTACGCCTGCGCTGCAGTTGTTGATTTCACTCGATGATTTTTCCTTTCATCCGCTTGGGAAATTCAAAAATTTCTTATCTTGCAACCCAAATAGGCAAAATTTTTTAACCCAAATGCGTATGACAAAATTATCCAGGCTTTTTGCGGCAGTGATGCTCCTCTTCGTGGGGCTCGGCATCGTGAGCTGCGACAAGTACGACGACTCGGCACTCACGGGTCGCGTCGAGAATCTTGAGGGTCGTGTCGAGGCCCTCGAGCAGTTGTGCCAGCAGATGAATACCAACATCTCGGCACTTCAGACGATTGTAACAGCTTTACAATCAAACGACTACATCACCTCTGTGGCACCAATTTTGAGGGGGGGGAATCGTAGGTTACACGATCTCCTTTGCTAAGGCCGACCCCATCACCATCTACAACGGCACCGATGGAGCCGACGGAGCCGATGGTGCTGACGGCTACACCCCCACGATCGGCGTAGCCAAGGCCGACGACGGTGCCTACTATTGGACTCTGGACGGCGAGTGGCTCACCGACTCGGAGGGCAACAAGATTCCCGCCACTGGTGTCGATGGCAAGGATGGCGCCGATGGCACCGACGGCAAGGACGGCACCACGCCCGAGTTTAAGATTCAGGGTGGCTACTGGTATGTCAGCTACGACGGCGGCCAGACTTGGGAGCGCCTCGGACGTGCCACGGGCTACGACGGCGAGGACGGCAAAGATGGCGCCGATGGCGCCGACGGCAACGATGGCGTCACCCCTCAGTTCAAGATCGACGACGGCAAATGGTATGTCTCTTACGACGAGGACGCCACTTGGACCGAGATTGGCCAAGCCACTGGCGACAAAGGCGATAAAGGAGACAAGGGCGATCAGGGCTACCCAGGCCCGCAAGGTCCTCAAGGTAATAGTGGCATCACTCCCCAGCTGAAGATCGGCGACGACGGCTATTGGTATGTCTCTTACGACAACGGCACGTCGTGGAACAAGATCGAAGGCGGTAAAGCCACTGGCGATCAGGGTGCACAAGGCGATAAAGGAGATAAAGGTGACAAGGGCGACGCTGGCGACTCGTTCTTCAAGAGCGTGACAGAGAACAAGGACTCTAACGGAAAGACCACATCAGTCACCTTCGTGCTGGCCGACAACGACACCGACGACTCCAACAACCCCGCCTTCACCATCCCCTTCGGTGCGACGGGACTCCGCGCCATCACCGCGGTGAAGTACATCCCCACCCACACCGACGGCAAGGCCACAGCCACGGGCACCACGGGCGGCTACAAGGTCACACTCACATTCCGCATCTCGCCCGCATCGGCGGCGAGCCTAATCACCGAGAGCAATATCCGCATCGAGGGCGAAACGGCCACAACCCGCGCCACAGCCCCCACATTCTCGGTTGTTCCCAACTCATTGTCGGCGGCCAACGGCAAGATCACTTTCGATGTATTGTGCAAGGATCTGACCCTCAGCTCCACCCAGTCGGCAAGCCTATGTATGGTGATTGTGGACGGCACGGAGGAGATCATCGTTTCGGATTATATTCCTTTGATTAGTGACGGTACAACCCCCACAATTCCCACAGGCCTTACAATCACCTACACAGCTTCGTCGCAGGTTGACTTCACTGATAAAACTCCATTCAAGGATGCAAACAACAGCGCCTTAACCTACACCCACACCTTTGCCGATGGCACGGGAACAATCACATTCGATTCTGCAGTTACAGCAATTCAGATTGGAAACAATGCTTTTAGGCAAACAGCAATCGAAACCATCACTCTCCCCGATGGTGTAACTTCGATTGGTAGTAATGCATTCTCCAGCTGCTCTCAACTTGAGTCTATCACTATCCCAAGCACTGTAATGTCGATTGGTAATTATGCATTCTCCAGCTGCTCATCCCTTGAGATCGTAACGTTTGAAGGCGATGTGGACGCGATTGGTAATTATGCATTCAACGGCTGCGTATCCCTTACGACCGTAAATTATTATGGGACGACAGAGCCATCACCTGCTGCCAGTACTGCTTTCTCTGATACTGCCCTATTGACGGTTAATGTGCCAACTAATTACACTGGTGATACATTCTGCGGAGTAGTAGTTAAGAAAACCCTTACAGCGCAATAAAAGTTTGAGTATTTAACTAATAATACCCCGCTGCGCACTCCGCTCCGCATCCAGCTCTGCATCCCACTCGCTGCCCCCGCAGCAACACCGCAGTAGCAACCCCCGCGCAGCATAAATCTATACACAAAAAACCTCTCCCACATTCCACGGGAGAGGTTTTCTGTTTTCGAGATTGCCACGTCGCGCTCCTCGCAATGACGTGATTACTTCACAGCCATCGGGGTGTGGCGCTTGCTCTTGGGGGTCTTGAGCACCTTGTCGATCGCCTCGCAAACCATAGGCTCCATCACCGTGCGGTAGCACTCCAAGTTGGGGTGGCAGGTGTCGCGGCTCCACTTCTCGGGCAGGCCGCCCTTGTCGTCCGTAAGGGCGGGGTAGTAGTTCAGGAAATATACCCCAGCCTCCTTGGCGTAGGCCTCGAGCATCTTGTTCAGATCGCGGATGGGCTGTGCGGGAGAGATCTCCTTGCGCCAGCCGAAGACCGACGTGGGGGTTACGGAGCAGAGCACAACCTTGATTCCGTTGGCCTTAGCCAGCTCGCACATCGAGATGATGTTGCCCACGGTGTTCTCGGGCGAGATGTAGCCGTTGTTGCGAGCCACGTCGTTCGTGCCCGAGAGGATCACCACGCAGCGGGGTTTGAGGTCGATCACATCGCGGCGGAAACGTACCAACATCTCCGACGAGGTCTGGCCGCTGATGCCGCGACCGACGAAGTTGTTCTTCTTGAAGAACTCGGGGTCCTGCGACGCCCAGCCGTCGGTGATTGAGTTGCCCATAAATACAGCGTCGGGGCGGGTGGTTACCTGCTCGTTAGCCTCGGCATAACGGTAGAACTGTGCCCAATCGGTTTTCTTGTCGTTCTGAGCCATTGCACCCGCTGCGGCGAGGCACAATGCCAACGTAAATAGAATTCGTTTCATAATAATCTTTGGGTTTAATATGTTTTCGGATTACACAAATGTACAAATTTATAAGCAATATCCTTATCTTTTGGCCGAAATTTATTAATTTTGCACGATTGAAAACTTGAAACACTGATCGCTATGGAAAATTTCAAAGCAACGGCCTATACGCTCAAGTGCGTGGCCACGGAGCGCGAATTTGAGGATACGGGCTGGGTGCTCGAGGATAAGGAGTGCGCTGAGCCTTCGCTCGTTCGTGCCATCTACGAGAATAAGCAACTCTCGCTCAAGGGCGAGGAGTATGGTTTCTACACCTTCTGCGACTGGCTGCCCGTAAGACGACTGTTGAAGGGCTCGGCTGCCCCCGTGACCTATCGTAGCGAGGGCCTTGCCAAGCATCTGGGGTTGGAGAATCTCTACATCACGCTGAACGGCTACTCGCCGCGTCACGGTGCGAAGATGACCACCTGCTCGTTCAAGGAGACCGAGGCTTACAGCGTCTGCGGTCGTATGGGCGAGGATGAGAAGCGCATCCTTGTGGTGGCCTCGGCTGGTAATACGGCACGCGCCTTTGCGAAGGTGTGCTCGGAGAATAATATCCCGTTGCTCTTGTCGGTGCCGGCCGATAATCTCTCGGCACTGTGGTTCGAGAAGCCCATCAACCCCTGCGTTAAGCTGATTGCTTGCGAGAAGGGTGGCGACTACTTCGATGCTATCCATCTGAGCGATATGGCTCTGAAGTCGCCCCGTTTCTATGCTGAGGGCGGTGCTAAGAATGTGGCACGTCGTGACGGTATGGCTACGACCGTACTCTCGGCGGCTACCACCATTGGCCGTATCCCCGACTACTACTTCCAAGCTGTGGGTAGCGGTACGGGTGCCATCGCTGCGTGGGAGGCCAATATGCGTCTTGTGGAGGATGGTGGCTATGGCGATAAGGTGATGAAGCTGATGGTGTCGCAGAATGCACCCTTCGTGCCGATGTTCGATGCGTGGCGTGCCGATTCACGTGCTATGCTTCCCTACGATGCCGACAAGGCTCGCCGTGATGTGGCTATCATCGACGCCAAGGTGCTGTCGAACCGTAAGCCCCCCTATGGTATTAAGGGTGGATTGTACGATGCACTGAAGGCTACGAATGGCGAGATCCTGGTTGCGACGAATGCACAGGCTCGCAAGGCTGCTAAGTTGTTCGAGGAGTTGGAGGGTGTGGATATTCACCCTGCGGCTGCTGTGGCTACGGCTACACTCATCAAGGCCGTGCAGGATGGCAAGGTGGAGAAGGATGCTGTCGTAATGCTCAACATCACGGGCGCTGGCGAGGAGGCTTTCAAGCGTGAGCACGAGACCTACAAGTTGGAGCCTACGAAGGTATTCCCGCTCAATGTCACGACCGATGAGGTTGTCGAGGCTGTTGAGCAGATGTTTGCCGAGTAACGAGAATTAAACCGGCGTGGCAGTACCGAATGCTTACGAATAGCTCGAGGCCCACTCCACGTCAATAAGGTAATCCCCGAAAGATGTTGTATCCGATAAAATTTGTGCCACGACTCAAGGAGCGCCTTTGGGGCGGAGTGGAGTTGCTGGCGCGTGTGAAGGAGGGCAAGGGAGCGAAGATTGATCCCACGAAGCCCTATGGCGAGAGTTGGGATCTGTCGGCTGTGACGGGCGAGGAGTCGGTTGTGGCCAATGGCTTCCTGAAGCGTAATAATATCGAGGAGATCATCGAGGTCTATATGGGCAGTCTGGTGGGTGAGCGCAACTTCGAGCGTTTTGGCCTCACCTTCCCGCTTCTGATCAAGAGCCTCGATTGCCACGATGTCCTCTCCGTGCAGGTGCACCCCGATGACGAGCTGGCGGCCGAGCGTCACAATTCGTATGGCAAGACCGAGATGTGGTACGTCAGCGGATGTGTGGAGGGCGCTTCGCTCTACGTTGGTTTTAAGGATCCTTCAATCACCCGCGAGGAGTATCTCGCAGCTGTTAATGAGGATCGCCTTGAGGATGTGCTCAATCGTATTGAGGTGAAGGTGGGCGACGCCTTCTTCATCCCTGCGGGTACGGTGCACGCCTTGGGCAAGGGTATCGAGGTGGTGGAGATACAGCAGACCTCGGACATTACCTATCGCATCTACGATTGGAATCGTGTGGACGATGCGGGTCAGCCCCGTGAGTTGCACACCGCTTTGGCGGTCGATGCCATCGACTTTGCAAGCGACGGTGATAAGTGCCATAAGCGCTATGAGGTCAGGGAGAACGCAGCGGTGAATATCGTCGATTGTCCCTACTTCACCACCAATGTGATTCGTCTTAATGGTGGCCGCACGTTCGACTATGCGTCGCTCGACTCGTTCGTGTTATATATCTGTACGGCTGGCGAGGCTACGGTGTGTATGGGCAAAGATGAGGAGCATCTATCACCCTACGAACTTGTTATGATCCCTGCCGAGGCCGACGAGGTGGAGCTGCGAGGCGATGCCACTCTGCTTGAGGTATATATAAAGTAGGGCGGTGTGGAGATAAAAACGAGGTTGTCGAACGTGTCGGCAACCTCGTTTTATGTTTTGTGGGTATCGGTCGTTGGTCGTTATCGCCTCAGGATCATCCCTATACGAATGCCTGGATAGCTGTCTATCACACTCTTAGCCATCTGCAGAGTGGTCATCTCGTTGTATTTCGAGTAGTGCTTCGCCACCAGATCCATCAACTCCTTGGCGTTGAACATCATCTTCACCTTGCCCGAGTGGTCGATCACGGTTGCACCAATGCTTATCGGCTGCTCGCCCACACGCATTTGCAGGGTGGCTACGCCCGTTGTGGGGTTGTAGTTGGTGCAGCTTATTGCGACCTTATTCTCGCCGTAGGCTATCGTGATGGAGCCATCCTCGCCCACGCTGATCGAGTCACGCCCTGCCACAAAGTCAAATCTCTCGACCAGCAGCGGCAACTGGCTCTCGAGCGTCGAGACGGCAATGGCCGCTAACGAGCTGTCGCCCTTGTAGTCGATTGTGGGGGCATCGTACACCCAGCGTCCCATCAGTTTGTCAGCCGCAGGATGAGTCTCGGCGGGTGTTGCGGGCTTCTGCTGCTCGGATGTGGTGCCGAGGAATGAAGAGATACTCTTCATCAAATCGTCGAGCGACTGCGCCTGACTCTTTGTCGTTCCCACTGCAAGTGCTATCAGGAGTGTGTATAGAAACTTTTTCATCGTATGAGTTATTTACTAAATTCAAATCCGATCTTGATGCTGTCGTAGCTCTTCAATAGCTCCGTCACCGTCGAGAGTGACGACGAGGCCGACCCCAGCGAGGTGAGTACCTTGAGCAGATTATCCATTGGGAAGAGCAGTTGCAGGTTCGAGCCGCTCAGGTAGGCGTAGGCCGAGATTGTACCCAACGACATCAGGCCGCTGTTGTACTTGAGCGTGATCTTGTAGGTCTCGCTGTCGAAGGTGAACGTACCACTCGACGTGCGACCAGCGATGGTCGAGCTGAAGGTGCCATCCTCGTTGAAGGTGTAGGTGAAGGCTCCTGCACGGATACCCACATTCTCGTAATACGTTGCCATCTTGCTCTGAAGCGAGGTCGTTATGGCCGACGAACCCAAGTCGGAGAGGGTGTTGGTGCTCGACGAGAGCTTGATGCCTGGCTGCGAATATTTCCACGTTCCGTAGATGGCGTTCGAGGTGAGTTTGCCGCCCGTAACCTTGTCAATCACGCTGGTGGCTGTGCTCTTCAGTGCATCGAGCCAGCTTTGGGCCTGCACCTGCACCGTTGTGAGGGTGAGTGCCGCTATGGTGAGTAGTATTAGTCTCTTCATTGTTGCTGTTTTTTATAGGTTTTCAATCTCTTTGAGCCACATCGTTGCCACAGCATCCGACGGCATATCCCATCCGCCACGGGGTGAGAGGCCCACCTTGCCCACCTTCACACCGTCGGGCATAGCCGAACGCTTGAATTGCTGGGCGAAGAATCGTCTGAGGAACGTCTGCAGCCAATGACGCACCGTCGCGTGGTCGTATTTACCATAGAACGCACGCTCGGCCAAAAATAGTATCTTTGCAGGCGAGAAACCTTGTCGAAGGAGGTTGTAGAGGAAGAAGTCGTGCAACTCGTATGGGCCAACCAGATCCTCGGTCTTCTGCGCAATTTCGCCCTTGTCGTCGGCGGGCAGTAGCTCGGGGCTGACGGGTGTTGCCACCACATCACGCAGCGCTCTGCCCACACGCTCGAATGTGGGATGCTCTGCCGCCCACTCCACAACGTGACGAACGAGAGTCTTCGGCACCGAGCCATTCACGCCATACATCGACATCTGGTCGCCATTGTAGGTGGCCCAGCCGAGTGCCAGCTCGCTCAAATCGCCCGTGCCGACAACCATACCGCCCTCCATATTGGCCACATCCATCAATATCTGTGTGCGTTCGCGCGCCTGAGCATTTTCGTAGGTCACCGAGCGGTTACTCTCGTCGAGTCCTATATCCGAGAAGTGCTGACGACAAGCCGCAGCGATGGGTATCTCGCGGAGGGTAACGCCCAACTCCTTGATCAGCGTTATAGCGTTCTGATAAGTGCGATCGGTCGTGCCGAAGCCAGGCATCGTAATGCCGATAATGCCCTTGCGGTCGAGGCCCAAACGATCGAACGCATTGACCGTGACGAGCAGTGCCAACGTAGAGTCCAATCCTCCCGAGATGCCCACAACGGCACAATGGCACGAGGTGTGGCGCAGTCGCTTGACCAGACCGAGTGTCTGTATCGAGAAAATCTCCTCGCAACGATCGTTGCGATCCACACCGCAAGGCAGGAACGGATGGGGCTCGATCGTGCGGTCGAGTTCGGTGCGGCAACTCTTGCCGAGCGATAGCTCTGTTATCGAGTATTCGCCTACGTTCTTGCTCATTACGAAGGTGTTTCGGCGCTGACGTTTGTGCAGCAGTAGTTCGGCGTCGATGTCTGTGATGATCAGCTGCTCATCGAGTGAGAAACGCTCCCCCTCGCATAGCAGATTGCCATTCTCGACAACGAATGTTGCACCCGTATAGATCACATCGGTCGAGGACTCGCCCACACCTGCCGAGGCGTGAACATAGGCCGTGATCGTGCGACTGCTCTGCTGCTTCAGTGCCTCGATGATCCGCTCTCTTGCGCCTACGATCTCGGCTGTGGCGGCGGGGTTGAAGATTATCTTCGCACCGTGTTGTGCCATAGCCACTGAGGGTGGGGTGGCGACGAGTGCATCCTCGCCGATCTCCACACCGAAGCATACATCGTCGATCGCAAAGAGCTGATCCACACCAAACCACACGCTCTGATCGGCAAAGTCGGCCAGTGTGCAACGGCGAAAATCTGCCCCCGAAGAGAACCAACGCCCCTCGGTATGCTCGTCGTAGTGGGGGATGTGTTGCTTGGGCACGATACCCGCAATCTTGCCATCGGCCACCACCGCGGCGCAGTTGAAGATCTTATCGCCCACGGCCACGGGCAGTCCTACGATGGCCACGATGTTGATCTCGCGGCTCGCCTCTGCCACCTGCTGCAAAGCCTTCTCGGCCGCACCGAGCAGCGTCGATTGTTGCAACAAATCTCCCGCCGAGTAGGTCGTCAGGCACAGCTCGGGAAAGGTTACAACCCTCGCACCTCGCTCGGCGGCACGTCGCATAAGCGAGATGATGTGTTGGGCGTTGTGGTCGCAGTCGGCAACACGCACCTCAGGCACGGCCGCCGCAACCTTTATGAATCCATACTTGTTCATTGCTTTACTCCTTTATGTAAGCGTGGGTAATCTCCATAACGTAAGCCTTATGGAAATCCTTTTCGGGGTACCACTTCTCGGCAATGGATTTGTCGAGTAGGCACTCCTCCTTCAAAAAGTCGGCATAGAGCGTCTTGCACTCCAACACCAGACGTGCCTGCGCAATGGCGGGCTGATCCTCGTCGGTGAAGGCTACCGATAGCCCCGCCTTCGAGATCTTATCCTCGTTGCGACCCGAGTGGGTGCCGCAGTAGGTGAGGGCATCACGGTACTCCTCCCCCAAAAACGAGAGCGTCATACGTTGCTCGCGCTCCGTCAGGGCGAAGGTGTGGCGCTGGGGACGAATCACAGCCACCGCAACGGGGCGATTCCACATATATCCCACGCCGCCCCACGAGGCGGTCATCGTGTTGTGGCTGACGTGGTCGCCAGCGGTGATGAGCATCCAGTCCTTGCCGATGAGGCGGATGAAATTTTCGTCGATCTTCAATGGATCTATCTCCTTAAAACCATTCATTGTAGTCGCATTTAATTAAAGCATTCCTTCGCCCAGAGTTGAGCCAGATTGATAATCACCTGCTGGGCCTTCTGCATCGTGTCGAGCGAGCAGTACTCGAACTTGCCGTGGAAGTTCATTCCGCCAGCGAAGATGTTGGGGCAGGGCAGTCCCATAAACGACAATCGCGCACCGTCCGTGCCGCCACGAATGGGTTTGATCTTAGGCTCGACATCGGCCATTCGCATAGCCTCGACAGCCTTTTCGATAACGTGGGGATGGGGCTCGACCATCTTGCGCATATTGTAGTACTGATCCTTCAGCGTCAGCTTCAGCACGCCCTCGCCGTAACGCTTCTGCAGCAGATCGACACACGACCATATGAAGACCTTCTTCTGCTCGAATCGCTCGCTACAGTGGTCGCGGATGATATAGGTGATCTTGGCATTCTCGACCGTGCCGTTGAAGCCTACGCAGTGGTAGAATCCCTCGTAGCCCTCGGTATGCTCGGGGCGCTCGGTGGCGGGCAGAAGAGCATTGAGCTCGCACGCAACCTGTATGGCGTTGATCATCTTGTTCTTGGCGTAGCCCGGGTGTACGTTGCGGCCCTGAATCTCCACAACGGCCGACGCGGCGTTGAAGTTCTCGTACTCCAACTCGCCCTCGGCACTGCCGTCCATCGTATAGGCGAAGTCGGCACCAAAAGCCTTCACGTCGAAGTAATCGACACCGCGACCGATCTCCTCGTCGGGCGTGAAGCCGATGCGGATCTTGCCGTGTGCAATCTCGGAGTGCGAGAGCAGATACTCCGCTGCCGTCATAATCTCGGCACAACCGGCCTTGTCGTCAGCACCGAGTAGCGTTGTACCGTCGGTGTGGATCAGCGTGTGACCCACGAAATCCTTGAGCTCGGGAAAATCCTCCACACGCATCGTCAGCGAGCCGTTGAGCACGATGTCGCTACCGTCGTAGTTCTCGATCGTGCGCGGCTTAACATCCTTGCCGCTCATATCGGGCGCTGTATCGACGTGGGCGATAAAGCCAATGACGGGGGCATTCTCGTAGCCTTTCGTTGCGGGGATGGTGCCCATCGTGTAACCATACTTGTCCACCACGACATCTTCCATACCCAGCATACGCATCTCGTCGGCCAGATAGTTCAGCAACACCAGCTGCTTGTCGGTAGAGGGGAATGTGTTGCTCTCCTCATTCGACTGGGTGTCGAATGATACATATTTTAAGAATCTATCTTTCAGTTCCATAATTCTGTCTGATTAAAGTTTTACATTAATCCTCTTTCTTTGCTCGCAACGTATGCCAAGCCATATAAGCTATCAGGACGATGTACATCACAAGGCCCAACCACTCGGCGTCCTTCGATGCAGCCCAGTCGCTCATAAACCACTCCACACCGACAAACTTCAGCACGGCCGAAACCACGCCCATCAGCGCACCACCAGCGATGAAGCCCGATGCGATGAGCGTACCACGATCGAAACGAGCCTTGTTGAGTGCCTCATCCTTCGAGCGGCTCGATACGAACCACGCGATAAGACCACCCACTACGAGCGGAGCATTCAGATACATCGGGATGAACATACCCAGCGAGAATGCCAATGCGGGAACACCAATAGCGGTCAGTACCAGAGCCAGTGCAGCACCCATAAAGTAGAGAATCCACGGCGTAGATCCACCCGTCATCAGAGGTTGAATCACAGCCGCCATAGCGTTAGCCTGCGGAGCAACCAGCGCCTCCTCGCCCGTGAAGCCGTAGGTGTCGTTCAGCACGATCATCACACCTGCCACCGTAGCAGCCGATACGAACGTACCGAGGAACTTCCATCCCTCCTGCTTCTTGGGAGTGTGCCGAGCCAATAGCCAATCTTCAAATCGGTAATAAAGCCTCCAGCCATCGACAATGCGGTGCAGACTACGCCTCCGATAATCAGTGCGGCGGTCATACCCTCCTTGCCATTCAGACCGATGCTCACCAGCACGAGTGACGAGAGGATCAGGGTCATCAGTGTCATACCCGACACGGGGTTCGTACCCACGATAGCGATGGCGTTAGCAGCAACTGTCGTAAAGAGGAATGCAATCACAAACACAATACCGAGTGCCACGATACTCTGCACACCATTGCCCAAAAGACCCCACTGGAAGAATACAAGGCAAGCGATCAAGGCAGCAATCAACACCGAAAGGATAAGTTTCATCGGCAAATCCTGCTGCGTGCGCTCTGCTGCTGCGCCTGCGCCACCCTTCTTCGTGGTGAGCTCACTCACGGCCAAGCCGACAGCCTGACGGATGATACCAGCCTGACGGATGATGCCGATCAGACCTGCCATTGCAATACCACCAATACCAATCGGACGACCGTAGTCGGTGAAGATAGTCTCGGGGGTGAGCGACGCCGCATCGGGGGCGATCGAGCCGATCAGCGGCACGATGAGGAACCACACCAGACACGAACCTGCGGTGATGATCACGGCATACTTCAATCCGATGATATATCCCAAACCCAGCACGGCAGCTCCCGTGTTGAGCGAGAAGACAACCTTAAACTTATCGGCACACATCTCGCCAAAGGCCGTTAGACGAGTCGATACAACCTCAGTCCACGCACCGAACGTGCTCACGGCAAAGTCGTAAAGACCTCCGATCAGACCTGCAACAGCCAGCAGCTTAGCCTGATTGCCACCCTTCTCGCCCGATACCAAAACCTCGGTTGTGGCGGTAGCCTCGGGGAAGGGGTACTTGCCGTGCATCTCCTTGACAAAATATTTTCTGAACGGTATCAGCAGTACGATACCCAGTACACCTCCGAGCATCGACGAGAGGAAGATTTGGTAGAATTGCGCGTCGAGTCCCAAGATGTAGAGCGCGGGCAGGGTGAAGATGGCTCCCGCCACGATCACGCCCGACGATGCACCGATCGACTGGATGATGATGTTCTGTCCGAGCATATTCTTCTTGCCCAGTGCGGTGCCCATACCCACGGCGATGATGGCGATGGGGATGGCAGCCTCAAACACCTGACCAACCTTCAATCCGAGGAAGGCTGCGGCAGCCGAGAAGATGATGGCCATCACCACACCCATCGTCACCGAGTAGGGGGTGACTTCGGCAGGAGTCGATGATGCGGGCATCAGGGGCTTGTACTCTTCGCCCAGCTTGAGTTCGCGGTAGGCGTTGTCGGGGAGTGCGACTTTTTGTTTCTGTTGTTCCATAATATTTGGGTTTTTAGTTATTTTCGGTTTTATGGTTTTTTTGTGGGGCTTTGCAATTGCGGTCCGATAGCTGCCCTTAAATAAATTTCTCGCCATCGGCAAAACGAACATCGTCGATGTAGCGCTTGATACTCTGCTCGTCGCTACGCGGACAGATGAGCAGCACATCCTCCGTATCGACCACGATGTAGTCGCGTAAGCCGTTGATAATGGCCACCTTATCCTTCGGCACCGAAACTATCGAATTACGAGTCTCGTAGGTGTGGCAACCCTTGTGCGAGAGGGCGTTGGCGTAGCGGTCCTTGCGTGCGAGCTTGTGCATCGAACCCCACGTTCCCACGTCGCTCCAGCCGAAATCGCCACTGCGGACATACACATTGTCGGCTCGCTCCAGAATTCCGTAGTCGATCGAGATCGATTTACACTCCGTGAAGACACCCTCGATGGCCTCGGCCTCGCGTTCGGTGCCCAGATCGTCGATGATGGCGCTGAAGAGTGCGTGATGCTCGGGCAAATGCTCCTCGAAGGCCTTGATGATGGTATCGACACTCCATACGAAGATGCCCGAATTCCATACAAACTCGCCACACTCGAAGAAGGTTTGTGCCAACTCTAAACTCGGCTTCTCGGTGAAGCACTTCACGCGGGTGAAGGTCTCCTCGCTCGATTTTTGTATGTAGCCGTAGCCCGTGTCGGGGCGGCTGGGCTTGATGCCGATGGTCATCAACGCCGGAGTTGTTTGGATGAATCTGAGCGTGTCGAGGATGATGTTGTTGAAATCAAACTCGTTGAGTATCAAGTGATCCGACGGCGTTACGATCATTCTTGCGTTGGGATTTCGCTTACGGAGTGTGTAGGCTGCGTAGGCGATGCAGGGTGCGGTGTTGCGACCTATCGGCTCGCACAGCACCTGCTCGGGCTTAAGCTCGGGGATATGATCCATCACCAACTGTCGGTATGCGCGATTGGTGACCACCAGAAAGTTCTCGGGCTTTACCAACGGCAGAAAACGCTCATACGTCGAACGAATGAACGAGCGCCCTGTGTCGAGAATGTCAAGGAACTGTTTAGGTTTCGATTTTCGGCTTTTAGGCCAGAATCGGGTGCCGACTCCGCCCGCCATAATCACGCAATATATGTTATTATTCATAGTTTTAGATAAGAAGATATTTTAATAATTATACAAAGATAAAAATTTTTCGTAACTTTGCCGATTGTTAAGGCCAATTATTGTGAAAAAGATGAAGATAAGACTCTTTACAATACCCAATATGCTGACGCTCGGCAATCTGTTGTGCGGTGCGTCGGCTGCCATCGCCCTGCTCACGGACTCAGATTTCGAGTTGGCGTTCTGGTTGGTAGTGGCATCGGCAGTGTTCGATTTCCTCGATGGCTTCGCAGCTCGACTGCTTCACAGCACCTCGGCCATAGGCGTGCAGCTCGATTCGCTGGCCGATATGGTATCGTTCGGACTGGTGCCTGCGGTTGCGATGTTTACGCTCTATGGCGATGCTCCGCAGCTTACCTCGATGTCGGCCTCGGTGGCCGAGTGGTTGCAGTACGCTACGCTCATCATCGTAGCCTTCTCGGCTCTGCGATTGGCAAAGTTTAATATCGACGACACGCAGAGTGCTGAGTTTTGTGGTCTGCCCACACCGGCTAATGGCCTGTTCTGCTTGTCGTTGGCTATGTTGGCATCGGCGGGTGAGGTGGTGCTTGCGCGCGAGGTGATTGTTGTGATATCGGTGGCTATGGCCTACCTTTTGATCAGCCCCGTGCGTATGTTTGCCCTCAAGTTTAAGGGCTTCGGTTGGGGCGGCAACGAGATTCGTTACTCGTTCCTTGCGCTGTGTGTTGTGCTGATCGTTGCGCTGACGCGATATGCCGTGCCCGCAATTATTTTGCTCTACATTGTAATTTCGGCGGTACGCTGGGCAATAAACTTAGAAAAAAAGTAGTTATACATAATATTGCAAACGGATGAAGATCTATCTGCGCATATTGACAATCGTGGCCGTGGCGCTTATGGCACTACTGCCCAACGAGGCACGGGCTCAGCTCGATGCCCGCGATATTGCTCGTGCGCAACGTGCGGGTCAGGACAACACGTTGGGAGGTGCCAATCCGTTTGCCTCAGGCGAGGAGGAAGAGGAGCAGCAGGGAGACTCGACCAAGGTGCGTCGCATCCACAAGCCTTTGGAGTCGTACTACTTCAACGACTCGATCCGCGCCCTGCCCAACTTTATGTGGACGGTGGATCGCAATATGAACGATGTGGAGATTATGCCGCTCGATACCACCTTGACCAATTGGCGAATTGATCACCCCTATCAGCTTAAGGGTGTGGGCGATATGACACTCGGCGGATTGGGCCAATCGACACTCGCGTTCAACTACTTCGATCGTCCGACTGACCCCGATTTCCGCTTCGCACAATCCTACAACGCCTACACTTATCGTATGGATAACGTGCCGTTCTACAATTCCAAGACGCCTTACCTTAACTTTATGTACTTGGAGTCGGGACAGAAGCGTTACCGCGAGGAGCACTTCGAGGTCACTACGGCTCACAACATCTCGCCCACGACGGGATTCAACGTCAGCTATAAGGCTCGTGGTACGCAGGGACTGTACGATTGGCAGCGTACGAGCAACCACAACCTCTCGGTTGCATTCTCGCATACGGGCAAGCGTTACTCGATACACGCTGCCTACATCAACAACCGCATCAAGCAGCGCGAGAATGGAGGTGCTGTGGGCATCTGGGCTGTAGCCGATACCACCTACGAACACCCCTCGGGTGTGCCGATGAAGTTGGCCGAGGCTGAGGCACATAACTCGTATCGCAACAACTCGTTCTTCGTAAAGCAGGCTATTGCAATCCCGTTGCAACCTGTGACGGATTACGATTTCTCGCTGGCCGACCTGACGGCAATCTACGTTGGCCACATTTTTGAATATAACGAGTGGAACAAACTCTACACCGACAAGTATGCCGAGTTCACCAACGATCGCGGCTCGCTGGACGAGAATGGAGAGTATGTTCCCACGACGGATGTATATTATAAGAATTGGTATATCTCGCCCACCGAGTCGCGCGACTCGATCCGTGAGCGAGTCCTCTCAAACCGCTTCTTCGTCGAGGCGCAGCCGTGGGACCGCGATGGTGCCGTCGGTCGTTTAGGCGGCGGAGTGGGAATAGATATGTATGCCTATTCGCAATTCGCCTTCGACGACTACGTCTCGGGCAAGCAGGGCCGTGTGAAAGAGACGGCTTGGTATGCCTACGGAGCCGTGAGTGGCAAGGTGAAAAAGTTTGCCGACTGGGGTGCTGATGTCAAGTACTACCCGTCGGGCTATAGGAGCGGAGACTTCGCCATCAATGCACACATAGCATTAACGGCAAGACTCCGAGGTCGTCCGGTTATCCTCTCGGGCCGATTCTCGCAGACACGCAGATCGCCCTCGTATTGGGAGGAAAACCTATTCTCGAACCACTATGTATGGTTCAACTCCTTTAAGCAGGAGGATGAAACTCGTTTGGAGCTGTCGCTCGAGATCCCCGATCACGCCTTTGAGGTTGGGTTCTGGCAAGGGTTGGTTGATAACAAAATCTATTACGACGCCAACAGCCAGGTCTCGCAGTGGGGTGAGGCCGTCAGCCTGACGAGTTTGTACGCCCGCAAGGATTTCCGCCTCGGCGGATTTCATTTCGACCACAGGGTATTGTTGCAGTGGAGCACGGATCAAGAGGTTATCCCCGTTCCGTTGGGTAGCGCCTATCTCTCTTACTACTACGAGTTTTGGGTAGAGAAGAAGAAGGTGTTGCGTATGCAAGTGGGAGTCGATGGAAGGTACAATACCAAGTATTACGCCCCCTCGTACAACCCTGCACTCGCTACCTACTACAATCAGCGCGATTACGAACTCGGTAATTATCCTTACCTCGATGTCTTCGTAACGGCTAAATGGAAAAGAATGCGCATTTTCTTGAAGTATCAGCACGCCAACTACGATCTGTTCGGCAACGGACAGTATTTCACGGTGGCTGGATATCCGCAAAATCCGGGTATGTTCAAGATGGGTATTTCGTGGGGATTCTATGATTAGCGTGTTGTACGGCGCGGTGTGAACTGCCCGCAAAACACACATTTATGTCAAAAAAGACACTTATTTTTTCGATCGTTCTTATTGTACTTACGACCTATTTCGGGTCTGAACTTTTTGATGATGATCTTATGGGCGGCTTTGCCGATCCGATTCAGACCCAATCCATCGCCGAGATGGCGACGGACACAGAGGATGAGTGGATTATCTCTTCGTATGACGAATTGATACGCCGCATCAGCCTCGAAGAGGGACAAGATTGGCTCTTGATGAGCGCTATTGCCTACAGCGAATCACGATTCCGTGAGGATGCCGTTTCTAAGCGGGGTGCTGTGGGTTTGATGCAGGTTATGCCCATCGTGGCGCGCGAGTTCAACGTGGCTGTGGAGCGTGTGGCCGATCCCGAGACGAATGTTCGTCTGGCGGGCAAGCTACTCCGACGCATCGACAAACAGTTGAAACTGAGCCCTTCGACTCCGACGAACGATCGCATTAGTATTATTCTTGCTTGCTACAACGGCGGTATTGGCCACGTTATGGACGCACGTCGTTTGGCAAAGAGCAATGGCGAGAATCCCGACTCGTGGGAGGTTGTGGCCCATTATTTGAAGATGAAGGCCGACCCCGCAGTCTATGAGAGCGAGTTGGTTCGCCACGGCCAATTCCGAGGTAGCCGCCAGACGGAGGCTTACGTTCGTGAAGTGCTGAGTCGTTACGACATCTACCGCGCTATGGTGGGAGATGATGCGACGATGTTTGCTCAAGTAAAGTAAAAAAATAGAGCCGACTCGAAAAGTCGGCTCTATTTTTTTGTAAGAGATTTTCTCTATTTCTTCTCCTTACCCTCGGGCTTGTTCTGCTGCTGGGTGTAGAGGAAACGACGGATCTTGCTCGTGGGGGTCTTCTCGAAGCCATTCTCCTCCTCGATAACCTTTGCAATGCGCGAGAAACGGTTTACCTTCGAGTTAACGTACTTCACGATCTCCTTCTTGAGCTCCTCCTTACGCTCGTTCCACTCGGCAGTCTTCTGGTTCCACTCGTCGCGAGTGATCTCCCACTTCTCCATCAGCTCATCCTTCAGGCGCTCGATGGCCTCCGAGTCGAAGTTAACAAGTGCTACAAGCTGACCATCCTGCTCCGTTACGATCGACTCCGAGACGTAGGCGTTGGTGTTGAGTACCGACTCGATCTCCTCGGGGTAGATGTTCTCACCACTCGGGCCGAGGATCATATTCTTCAATCGACCCTTGATGAAGATGAAGCCATCCTCGTCGATGTAGCCCAAATCACCCGTGCGGAACCAACCGTCGTTGGTGAATACGTCGGCCGTGGCCTCCTCGTTCTTATAGTATCCCTGCATAACAGAGGGGCTGCTCACTACGATCTCGCCCTGCTTGGTGTCGGGATTTACATTATCCAGACGAACCTTCACGCCACCCATTGCGGGGCCTGTCGATCCAACCTTCGAGTTGGGCGAGATCTGACCAGCCACCAGCGGAGCGGTCTCCGTCAAACCGAAGCCGATAGCGTAGGGGAACTTGGCATCGGCGAGGAACTGCTCAACCTGCTCGTCGAGCTTCGCACCACCGATAAACAGACGCAGGCGACCACCGAATGCCTTGTATAGCTTCTTGCCGGCCAAGCGGTGCAACAGACGGCGAGTGAAGCCGATATTGTAGAAGAAGGCAAGCACCTTGTTCGACGTGAACTTATTATAGATCTGGCTGCGGAACACCTTCTCGATGATGAGCGGCACGATCAAAAAGCAGGTCGGACGCACCTTCTGCAACGCGGGCAGCAATACGGCAGCCGTGGGCGGCTTCTCCAGATAGGTGTTACTGGCGCCCGTAGCAAAGACGTACAACATACCGAGCGAGCACTCGTAGGTGTGCGACAAGGGCAGTACCGAGAGCATCGAATCCTCTGTGCCGATGGGGTAGAGGCCGTAGATCATATTTATCTGCTGTGCCAGATTGCCGTGCGAGAGCATCACACCCTTAGGACGCGATGTGGTACCCGAGGTGTAGATGATGGCGGCCAAATCCTCAGGCTTGGGAACAATCATCTCGCCCGTGCGCTCCTTGACCGTCTGCGAGATTATGCCGAGGTTCTTGGTGCGGATGACGATATTAAGATTAGCCACGGTCTGCTTCGAGAGCTTGGTGAAGAGCTTGTCAGAGACCAAAAGCGCTTTGGCCTCAGAGTGCTTGATGAGGATGTCGAGCTCCTCGCCCGTGAAGTCGGGGAGAATGGGCACTGCAACCATACCCGCCGCAACCACGGCGAAGTAACATACGCCCCAGTTGGGCATATTGCTGCTCAGGATAACGACCTTGTCGCCAGCCGTCAGACCTGCGTCGAGCAGCATCTGCTGGACCTGCTTTACACGCTCGCCAAACTCTTTATAGGTTACATCCTCTCCGCCGAACATCGAGAATGCCACCTTGTCTGCGTACTTCTCCACGCTGTTGTGCAGAAGCTCGTAAAGTGTGTTCAGAGTTGTCATATAATAGGTTTCTATTAAAAAATTTGTGTAAAGATAACGAAAAAATATTAAAAATCGGTATTTTTGTGTCTAAATCGGCTAATAAATAGGGCTAATGCTGGAATCACGACTCATAAAAGAGCTTGCCGAGGAGGTGGGATTCGATTTGTGCGGCATCGCACGCGCTACCCATCTGCAACTTGGCGAGCAAGCTTTCTTGCGATGGCTTGAGCGGGGCTACGACTCCTCGCTCGGGTATATGCGTCGTAATTTGGACAAGCGTTTCGACGTGCGACAGCTCATCGAGGGTGCACGGTCGGTTGTCGTGTGCGGTGTGTCGTATCGCTCGGAGATTAGTGGCGGGTACGATCGCAACCATCGTGCGAAGGTGGCCTCGTATGCCTGTAACCGCGACTACCACAAATCGGTGAAGCGTATGCTTAAAGGTTTGATGCAGCGCTTGCAGCTGGTGAATCCATCGCTCGAGGGGCGAGCCTTTGTCGATTCGGCTCCGCTACTGGAGAAGCAGTTCGCTGTGGAGGCGGGTCTGGGGTGGATCGGGAGGCAATCGCTTGTGGTTACTCCTCAGTATGGCTCGATGATTCTGCTTGGCGAGTTGGTGTTGTGCAGTGAGGTTGATCGTTACGACGAGCCTATTCAAAGCGTAGGGTGTGGCGAGTGCCGTCGTTGTGTGGAGGCCTGCCCGACGGGGGCTATTGTCGAGGATATGGTGATCGACACCTCGCGTTGCATCTCGTGCCGCACGATCGAGAGCGAGGCCGACTGCAGTATCGATCTTAACGGCTGGATCTTCGGCTGCGACGAGTGCCAGAATGTCTGTCCTTACAATCGTCGAGCGCCACAACATCGTGCCGAGTGCTTCGATCCCACGTTTGACCCTCGCACGATTTCGCCCGAGCAGTGGCTTGCGATGGATGAGGAGGAGTTCGAGCAGCGGTTTGGTTCGACCCCTCTAAAGCGCAGTGGGCTGGCGCGTTTGCAACGTAACGTGGAGCGGAATATGGCCTCGGCGGCTGATGAAGAGCTGTCGGTCGAGAGTAAGACTTCTATCCCCGAACAGTAATCCCGATCGGGATGCGACAACAATCGGTTGCTTTTTTGTATTGCGGTGGCTTTGCGGTTGGCGAAAATTTCTTAACTTTGCATTAATATCAATTGCTATGTTAAGACCACTTGCAGAGCGGCTACGCCCGCAAACCATCGAGGAGTATGTCGGCCAGACTCATCTGGTCGGCCCTAATGGTGTGTTCCGCAAGTTCCTCGATACGGGCAATGTCCCCTCGTTCATCCTTTGGGGCCCTCCCGGAGTGGGTAAGACCACACTCGCAAAGTTGGTGGCCAACCATCTCAAGCGCCCGTTCTACACCCTCTCGGCTGTGACCTCGGGCGTGAAGGAGGTACGCGAGGTGATCGAGTCGGCACGTCGTCAGAGTCTGTTCCAGCAGTCGAATGCGTTTTTATTTATCGACGAGATCCACCGCTTCAACAAGAGCCAGCAGGATTCGCTGCTCGGTGCCGTTGAGCAGGGCATCGTGACACTCATCGGAGCTACAACCGAGAACCCCTCGTTCGAGGTCATCTCGCCGCTGCTGAGCCGTTGTCAGGTCTATATTCTGCGTTCGATGGAGGATGAGGAGTTGCAGACGCTGCTCGATCGTGCCATCTCGCGTGACGAGGTGCTGCGTGAGCGTGGTGTGAAGGTGGTGGAGCGTGAGGCATTGTTTAAGTTTTCGGGCGGTGATGCTCGCAAGTTGCTCAATATTTTGGATATAATTGCGGGTGCTACCGATGGCGAGATTGTCATTACGGATGACTTTGTCACCGAGTGTCTGCAACAGAACATCGCCCTCTACGATAAGAATGGCGAACAACACTACGACGTAATCTCGGCCTTCATCAAGTCGGTGCGAGGCAGCGATCCCAATGCTGCGATCTACTACTTGGCGCGTATGTTGGCGGGTGGCGAAGAGCCTCGATTTATCGCTCGACGACTGGTGATTTTAGCCTCGGAGGATATCGGTCTGGCCAACCCCAATGCGCTCTTGCTGGCCAATGCTTGTTTCGACACGGTGCATAAGATCGGAATGCCCGAGGCTCGCATTACGCTGGCCGAGACTACGATATATCTGGCCACAAGCCCCAAGAGCAACTCGGCCTATATGGCCATCAACGAGGCGCTGGCCTTTGTTCAGAAAGATACTACCAATCGCCCCGTGCCGTTGCATCTGCGCAATGCCCCCACACGCCTTATGAGCGAGGCGGGCTACGGCCGCGACTACAAATATGCCCACGACTTCGACGGCAGCTTCGTCAATCTGGAGTTCCTGCCGCAGTCGCTCGCGGGAAAGAGTTTCTACCATCCCAATGAGCAAAACCAGCAGGAGCAGAAGATTGCTGAGCGGATGCGCACGCTCTGGGGAGATAAATATAAATAGATTGATTATGAAGAGATTATTGTTTTTGGCCGTTGCGCTCTTTTGGGTAGCAGTTGGCCACGCTGCACTGCCTCATAAGCAGACCCACCTCTACGCCGTAAAGGGGGCCGACTCGTTGTATCTCGACCACTATGTCGCAGCTGTCGATGGCGTGCGTCCGTGCGTGATCTTCGTCTTTGGCGGAGGCTTTGTGCGTGGCGAACGCGACCACAAGGATTATCTGCCTTACTTCGAGTTCCTGACCGATAACGGCTACGATGTCTTCTCGATCGACTATCGTCTGGGACTGAAAGATCTTTCGTCGTTGGGAGATGGCCAGATGCGCAATATGATCGGTAAACTATACTCGGCCATCGATATGGCTACCGAGGATCTCTTCAGCGCCACGGCTTTTGTGCTAGACCACGCCCGTGAGTGGCAGATCGACCGTCAGCAGGTGGTGACCTGCGGATCGAGTGCTGGCGCTATCACGGTGCTGCAAGCCGAGAATGCCCTCTGCAACCGTCAGCCCTCGTCGGCTGTGCTGCCCGAGGGATTCCGCTATGCGGGTGTGGTGTCGTTCGCAGGAGCTATCTTCTCGCTGGATGGGGAGCCCAAGTGGAAGCAGGCACCAGCGCCCATTATGCTCTTCCACGGCGATGCCGATCAGCAGGTGCCATACCGCAAGGCGACGATGCTCGGCGTGGGATTCTTCGGCTCGAAGTATCTGGCCGAGGAGTTCGAGGAGCGCGAGTGCCCCTATTGGTTCTACGACTTTAAGTATCAGACCCACGCCATTGCGGGCCTGCCGATGTACACCCACTGCCGCGAGATATTGAGTTTTCTGAAGGACTATGTTCGCGATGGGCGGAAGCTGATGACCGTCACCGAGGTGCGCGATCGGGAGCTGCCCGTGCGGGAGACCAAGTTCAAGGTGAAGGATTATCTCGAAGCAAACTACGCACGATAGGATGAGACGCATAGGTGTAATATCCGACACGCACGGCGAGTTCGACGAGGCTCTCAGTACATTCCTAAAGGATGTGGACGAGATCTGGCACGCAGGCGACTTCGGCTCGCTCGAGTTGGCCGATCTGATTGCCGACTTCAAGCCCCTGCGCGGTGTATATGGCAATATCGACGGCGGGGTGATGCGACGCGTCTATCCCGAGTTCTCCTTCTTCGAATGCGAGCAGAAGCGGGTGCTGATAACCCACATCGGAGGCTACCCCCAGCACTATTCGCCCGCCGCACTGCGTATGATTCGCCAGACGAGACCCGATATATTTGTTGCGGGGCATTCCCATATATTAAAGGTGATGTTCGATCCCGAACACCAACTGCTCCATCTTAACCCGGGTGCGGCTGGCACTTATGGCTTTCACAAGGTGCGAACGGCTCTGCGCTTTACCATCGACGGTAGCGAGATCCGCGATATGGAGATAGGCGAGTGGCCGCGAGTATATAAAGGCGAATAAAAAGAGCCTGTCTAACAATTAAAAATGTTAGGCAGGTCTTTTTTTGTTTGA
>CAZWHN010000007.1:0-28412 GCA_964633635.1 uncultured Alistipes sp.
TGAGCCCGACGAGCTGCCAACTGCTCTACCCCGCGATGTATCGTTATATGGGCCGCAGCCCGATATTTCCGTTTTGCGTGATGCAAAGGTACGAAAAAAATTGATCTCTGCAAAAATATTCGTCACTTTTTTCTCACGCCGCCAATAATGAGCTGATAACCAGTCGTGATTATTTCAAATTTTGTGCCACGACCTCCGAAAGATCCATCACCTTGCGGCGTGAGCCACGCACGATGGCCTTCTTACACTGCGGGCAGGCCGTCACAACCACATTGGCCCCCGTCGAGTCCAGCTCCTCGGCCACGCCACGCGCAATGGTGAGCTGCTGCTGATCGTTGATGGCGGTATTTGCCACCGACGAGCCGCAACAGAGCGCATTGCGACGGTTGTGCTCGGGCTCCAGCAACTCACCAATGGCCTCAATCACGGCGCGAGGCTCGTCGTAGATGCCGCTACCGCGTCCGAGCTCGCAGGGATCGTGGTAGGTGAAGCGCTGGTCGTTGACATATTTAACACGCAGACGTCCCTGGCGCATCAGTCGCAGGATATACTCCGAGTGGTGCAGCACCTCGATACCCTCCAAACGATACTCCTCGCGGAACACACGCAGGCAGATCGGGCACGACGTGACGAGCGTAGTGATGTTGTGTTGCTCGAAGAGCGATTTGTTGTAGTCGATCATCTTCTGTGCCGAGTCGCACTCGCCCGAGAGCTTGAGCGGACGACCACAGCATACGCCTCCCTCCTTGTCGGCCCACCACACACGCTCGTGAGCAGCATCGAAGATCTTCTGCATCGACTGCAGAGTGCTGGGCGTGAGCAGTGTCATACAGCCTGCGAAGTAACCCACCTGGCCCTCGCCTGCGGAGCGATCGAGACCACGCAGATAGTTGTAGCGTTCCTCGTTGGGGATGTTACGCATCGAAGTACGCGAATTCTGACGCAACGTATTGAGGTTGATACCCACGGGGCACACCTGCTCGCATCTGCCGCACATCAGGCAGTTGTTGGCGATCTTCTGCTGGAGCATATTGTATCGGCGATCGCGCAGGAAATAGACCGACTGCACGTCGTTGATGCCCAACTGCAGTTGCAACTGGCAGGGGTCGATGCAGATTCCGCAACGCGAGCAAGCCTCGACCTCGAAGTTATCGTACGATCGCTCCTTCGCCTCGGGCTTCAGGCGATAGTGACGTAGGAAGATGAGCGGGATCTCGGTAAAGATGTGCATATATCGCGAGAATGGCATCGCCACAAAGAACGTACCCAGCGCAATGGAGTAGAACCACCACACGGGCTCATACACCGCCACGAGATACTCGACACTGACCGCACGCGACAGCAACGTGCCGATACCGCCCGTGAGGAATCCCCCACCGCCATAGATTGCTGCCGTAACACTCTCGGCCACCAATCGAGCGGGGAAGATGAACCACAGCGCCGACAACGCCACGCGGTCGAAGAAGATATGCTTCGTGGTGCGGCGCATACCCAACGCACGCGAGCGCATACGCTTCATCCACGCCAGCCCCACGCCCGAAAGCACGAAGAGCAGCAGCAGATCCATAGCAAAGTCGAACATCGGCATATGCCCCGTAATGCCGTTCAGCGGCACGAAGTATTTGAAGAAGACGTGTCCCTGCAAGGGCACCCATCGAAAACCGAGGTAGGCCACCGTCTCGATCCATCCCACCGCAATGAGCAGGAACCAACCGAAGGCGAGGCTCATATGCATATATCCCAACACGGGGTTGATGCGGAAGATGCGACGATGCAGCAACGACTCGCACACCACCTCCCACACGGCCGTCAGCGTACGGTGCGAAAAGAGTCCGCGGGCAATGAGCTTCACATCGTTCTTGGGCAGGTCGCGCAACCACGAGAGGTATTTCGCAAGCACCACGACGAGCATCACCACAGCGCCCACGATAAATGGCAAACAGAATTTTGCGTAGAAGGTCATATTAGAAGTCTCCAAGTTTACGTTTGATCAACATCACAACGCCACGCGTATTGATTCCACGCGGGCACAACATACGGCACTTACCGCAGAGCATACATTTGTTCAGCTCCTCGTACACGCCCTGATACTCGCCACGGCGCACCCGAGTATGCACCTTACGGAAGTTGAAATCGGTCAGGTTGCCCGCCGTGCAGGTTGCCGTGCAGGTACCACAGCCGATGCAGGTCTGCAACTCGGGCATCTCGAGCAGGATCTCGTTGCTCTTGCGCAGGTTGTTGCGGTCGATGTCGATCGTTCGGGGTTTATTTATGGAAAATCCGAAGTTTATCATCTCGTTTTCTCTGAAAGTTTAACTATCGGCGGTTGATCCACTCCGCCACGGCGTGAGCTGCTGCCGTGCCCTCGTTGATCGACTCGCGTGCGTTCTTGGGAGCAGTGACGGCTCCTGCGTAGAATATTCCGCCCACGTTGCTCTCCACATTGTGCAGGAACGAATCCTTGGGCTGCATAAAGCCGCTCGGCTGACGCTTTAGGTTGCACTTCTCGGCCAGGGTCTGATTCATATCGTTGGCCGTCATACCCACCAGCAGCACCAGCATATCGACCCCCATCTTCAGCGGGCGTCCCGTGAGGGTATCCTCGGCCTTGATCTGCAGGCGGCCGTCGATCGTGGGGCTCACCTCCGAGATGCGGCCACGCACGAAGTGTACGTTGTGGGCCTGCTGTGCCTCGCGGTACATCTCCTCGTAGCCCGGGCCAAACATACGGATATCCATATAGAAGTTAAACACATCGGCCGTGGGGAAGAGCTGCTTGAGCTCGATGGCCTGCTTCACGCCCGTCACACAGCACACCTTCGAGCAGTGGCGCTGGCACACCTTCTCATCGCGCGAACCCACGCAGTGCAGGATGGCGATACGGCGGGGCTTGTTACCTCCCGTGAGGCGCACCTCGCCCTTGTTGAACATCGACTCCAGATCGGCCGAGGTGATTACGTTGTCGTAGATGCCGTAGCCATACTCCTCCTTCAGGCGTGCATCGAAGAGGGTGAAGCCCGTGGCCACAACCACAGCGTCGCACTGCAACTGCTCGCCCGATGAGAGCGTCACGCACTTGGGCGCAACGTGCGACACCTCGCACGAGGTGCGAACCTTCAGATTGGGCGATGTCCCCAGACGATGACGCACGGCGCTGAGCACCTCGTCGGCAGGGGTGAAGGTGGGGAAGAGCTTATGCCAACCGCGCAACTTACCGCCCAGATCGGCCTCCTTCTCGATGATGGTGACTGTAACGCCCTCGCGCAGCAGCTCGCTGGCACACTGCATTCCGGCTATTCCGCCGCCTATGACTATAACGTGTTTCATATCTTATCTTCTAATCTTGTAAAGCGTATCTTGTGAACAACTATTGACGATGGCGCGCTCGGGACGGCCCAAATACTTACCGTTGCGACCCAAATACTTGGCCGAGGGGTCGTACTCAACACCCAACTTATCGAGCAGCGGCTCGACATCGACCTGATGCATCTGCATACCCAGCTCCCACGGATCGTAGCCCAGCACCAGACCAGCCATCTCCTCGTAGGTCAGCACGGGGATTCCCTGACCATTCTGGCCATATGTCGTGCCCTCCATCTCGGCGATGGTGTACTGCCACTTATCGAGGAACATCGAGCATCCAGGGCAGTTGCAGACAATAAAGTCGGGTTTGTAGGGTGACAAGCTCTCCAGTTTCTTGTGCGAATTGGCGATCGAGTAACCACGATTGGCCTGCACCAAGTAGTTGCGGAAGCCAAATCCGCAGCAGTGGCGACGCTCGGGATAATCGACAATCTCACCACCCCACGACTCAACCATACCTGCCAAAACATACGGGAACTCCGATCCACCGATACCCTTCTTCGGGAAGATCTTGGCGTAGTGGCAACCGATATGCTCCACGATGCGCAACGGCTCGCCCGTGTGTACGTTGATGAGCTTACGTTTGGCCTTCTGCGCAATCTCCTCGCGGTGGTGGAAGATCACATCCGAGGTGTGGGCCAGATTCTTCGGCTTCTTGAACTCGCGGCCAGTGGCTTTGTAGAGGTATTCGCGTGTGCGCTCCTCCGTCTCGGGAAACTCCTCCCAGGTGTTCAACAGCTCGGTATAGATACCGAACGAGGTGATGCACGACGAGGTGAAGTTTTCGTAGCCAGCCTCGCTCATCAGCGCAAACTGACGCGCCACGACGGTCATAATGGTCTCGAGAGGCACCACATCCGAGTGGTAGCCGATGCCCGTGCACGATGTGTGCAGAGGATCATCGAAGATGTCGCGACCGAGATCCTTACCGAGAATATTCAAAAAGACCTTCTCGCTACCGGGGAAAAAGTTCTGACGGATGCACGAACGGGCGTAGTAATAGTGGTCGTCGGCTATATCTTTCTGGTATTCAGTCCAGCTTGATCGTTTCATAGTCTAATAATGCTCGTTTGAATTGCGGGTGTAAATCTCCATAAAATACTCATCGTCGGCGCCGTCGAAGCCCATCTCGCGAGCCTTGCGGTCGGAGTGGCTCTCGATCGTCGAGAAGAACTCCTTGCCGCCCGTAAGTTCAAAGATGCGGTGAAGTTCCTCCAGCGTCTCGTCCGTCACCTTGCGCAGTGCGCCAGCGCCCTCCTTGCCATAGACGGGGGTGAATTGGCCATATATCTGCTCGTCGTTGTCGATGATCCAACGCCACACAGTACCCTGCTCGGGGTGTAGCTCGGGCTTGATGTTGCGGGGCGTGAGGCAGTAGCCCGTGCGGAGGATATTGTCGCCAATGGCACGCTTCAGCGCCAGCTGCTGGCGTCCCTTCTCGCTCTCGACGAAGAAGCCCAACTTCTGCGACAGCGTGCGCAGAGCCTGAATAACATAGGCAGGGGTGTTGCCACGCGGACAGCGCGGACGGCACGACATACACTCGCCGCAGTACCATATAACGTCGCTCTTGAGCAGCTCCTCGATGGCCTCGTCGTCGCGCGTCTGGACGATGCTGACGATCTGTCGGGGGTCGTAGTTGTAGAATGCCGCCGCGGGACACACTCCCGTGCATACGCCGCAGTTCATACAGGCCGTAAGACCCTCACGCAGACGCACATCCTCGAGCAGCATATCGAAATATTTTGCCATAAAAAAAGTAACTTTGCTTATCTTTGGGCAAAGTTACTCCTTATGTATCAAATAAATGGTGGTATAAATACCTATTTATAATATTATTTCACCCTCTCATACAGTTCGAAAGCGAAGGGATAGGGGTATTTCTCGCCCCGTTCGTAGGCCTCGCGCGAGATCAGCCGCCACTGCTTGGCATCCCACTCGGGGAACGAAGTGTCGCCCTCGTATGAGTGTCCAACGCGCGTGAGGTAGAACCTATCGGCCACCTCCAAAGCCAAGGCATAGATCTGCGCACCGCCTATGATGAACACCTCCTCATCCTCCGAGAACATCGCCACAGCCTCCTCGAGCGATCGCACCACGGTACAACCCTCGATCTCGGCCAATGTGCGGCTAATCACCACGTTAGTACGATTGGGCAGCGGACGGCCAAGCGATTCGTAGGTCTTACGACCCATCACCACGGGGTGACCCGAGGTGGTACGCTTAAAGAAGCGCATATCCTCAGCGATGTGCCACAGGAGCGAGTTCTTATCGCCGATTACGCCATTCTCGGCCACGGCAACGATGATGCTTATCATAGTAACTACTGATTTAGAACGACATAGGAGCCTTGATTGCAGGATGGGGATCGTAGCCCTCCAACGTGAAATCCTCATAGCGGAAGTCGAACACCGACTTCACATCGGGATTGAGTCGCATCGTGGGCAGCGCACGAGGCTCACGCGAGAGCTGCTCCGCAGCCTGCTCCAAGTGATTGAGGTAGAGGTGTGTATCACCCAACGTATGGACGAACTCGCCCGCCTCGAGGCCGCACTCCTGCGCGATCATCATCGTCAGCAGAGCATACGACGCAATGTTGAAAGGCACGCCAAGGAAGGTGTCGGCGCTACGCTGATAGAGCTGGCACGAGAGTCGTCCCTCGGCCACATAGAACTGGAACAGGACGTGACAGGGCGGCAGAGCCATATCCTCCACCTCGGCCACATTCCACGCCGAGACGATCATACGGCGTGAGTTGGGGTTACGCTTGATTGTGTCGATAACCTCGCGGATCTGGTCAATTGCCCCACCATCGGGGCGCGGCCAGCTACGCCACTGATAGCCATAGACGTGATTCAGGTCGCCATAGGCATAACCCTCGATGGGTGATGGTGTTTGCTGCTGTGCCGAGAGCAAAAACTCCTCCATCGTAAGAGGCTCAACACCCGCCTCGCGGCACAATTCGCCGTAATAGCGGTAGGCGTCGTTATCCCAGATGTGGACTCCGTTATCGACCAAATATTTGATATTGGTATCTCCCGCCAAGAACCACAGCAGTTCGTGGATAATCCCCTTCAGAAAGACTCGCTTGGTGGTGAGCAGCGGGAAACCCTTGCTCAGATCGAAACGCATCTGGTGGCCGAAGACGCTACGCGTACCCGTACCCGTGCGGTCGCCCTTGACCACACCGTCGTTCATAATTCTTGTCAGAAGGTCGAGATACTGTTTCATTATCAGAAGGTTTTAAGTTCGATGTTACCCTCGCCGTCGAGTGTGGCATACTTCACCTCGCGCTCCCAACTGCTCAGAAACACGACACGAAGCCCCGCCTCACGATGATCGTAGGGATAGTGCATATGACCGAAGACGACATAGTCGGTCGAGGGATTTTGCTGCTTATACGTTCGGGCGTAGTCGATCAAAAACTCTAACGACTCGGGCGTAATGTGATCCTTCGAGTGCGACTTACGCGACTTGCCGCTCCACCACTGGCCAAAACGCATCGCCAGATCGGGATGCACCAGCCACGAGAAGAGCACTCGCAACACCGGCGAGCGGAAACCCGTATTCATCAATTTCAGCATCGGCTTATTACCCACGTTCATATTGTCACCGTGGGCGATGAAGACCTCACGACCCGACAGCGCCATTCGCTGCGGACGGCGCACGATCTCGACACCGCACTCACGCTCAAGGTAGTCGTAGCACCACATATCGTGGTTGCCGATGAAGAAGTAGATCTTAACCCCGCGGTCGGTCAGTTCTGCCAACTTGCCCAACGTACGCACAAAGCCCTTGGGCACGACACGGCCGTACTCGAACCAGAAGTCGAATATGTCGCCCACGAGGAATATAGACTCAGCATCGGCAGCTACCCTATCGAGCCACTCGACAAAACGCCGCTCCGTGCGAGCCGCAAACTGCTCGTCACCCGCACCGAGATGGACGTCCGAGGCGAAGTAATACATCTTTAGATGTGTTTCTTGATGGCCTGCTCGAGTTTCTCGCCGCTCAGGTTGCGATCGGCGATGTTACCCTCGCGGTCGATCAGGTAGTTAGCAGGCAGCGACTGCACATTGTAGGCACCCACAGCGGGCGAAGCCTCGCCCTTCAGGTCGCTCACGCTGATCCACGGCAACTGCTGCTCCTGCACGGTGTTGATCCACAGCGCCTTCGAAGTGTCGATACCCACCTGATAGATCTCGAAGCCCTGATCGTGATACTTGGCATAGACCTCCTTCAGATCGGCATTCATAGCGTTGCTGTTACCCACGGCAGCCGACCAGAAGTGCAGCAGGATGACCTTACCCTCGAGTGATGAGAGGCTCTGCTCCTTGCCGTACATATCGTGCATAGTGATCTCGGGGAAACTGGTCTCCTTGACCTGCGATAGAAGGCTGATCTGCGCATCCATACGGGCGATCTGGCTCAACAACAGCGGTAGGTAGTGGCTGTTGGGATAGCTCTCGGCGATGGCCTCGGCTACGGTGCGGTAGTAGATCACGTCGCTATCGCCATTGAAAAGGTTGGCATCATTGGGAAGACGCTGATAGAGCGCATAGATGGCCGCGATGCGATCCTTATTCTCGGCGATGAAGCGCAACTGCTCGCGCTTGATCTCATTCTTGAGCTTGGTGTACTCGACAGCCAGAGTGTGGCGGGCATCGTCGCTCAGGTCGTTAGCCGTCAGGCGCGACATAATGTCGTTGAGCTTCACTACGCCCTCGACATAGCTGCTATTGAACTTATGCAGCAGCTCCGACTCCTCCGATCCCTCGACCGTGTAGTTGCGCAGCGCATTGCCAGCCGAGTTAACGGCCACATTGTCGCCTGCCTTGAGCAGCAAGGGGATGCGGTTGTTGTCATAGACGATGTGGTAGAGTGTGGGGTTCTCACGATCGGAGTTATTCAACCTAATCTCAAAGCTACCATCCTCGGCCAGAGCCACCGAGTCGATCAGGTGCTGCTCGAGCACGGTAGATTGCTCCACATATACCATTTTTGCCTCCGAGCCGACAAAGCGACCCGAGATCTTAACCTTCGATGATTGGCACGAACTCAATGCCATAAGCAGCACTGCGGCTGCCAAAAAAAGTCTGTTCATTACCTCGTTGTATTACGTTCGAAATACAAATATAACATTTTTTTGGAATAACGCAAAATTACCGTTGCGAATTGTGACGCATCGTGCCCTCACCCGCATTTTTGCGCAGACCCTGCTGAGGGCGAGCCTTGGGCGAGAACTGCTTCTGACCGACACTCTTCACGCCACCCTTCTGCATCTGGCGCTGCGGGCCTTTCTGCACACGCGCCGAAAAGGGTTGTTTATAGTCGCTACGGAGATTATTCAGAGCAACTTCGTCGATCTCGATAGCACCTTCGGACATCAGCTTTATATCTTTTATGATCACCTCATTATTGGGGTGTTCTTGATTGTACTCGAAGCTCTTGGTGCGCATATAACGAGCCAGCGAATCAATCGCCACAGCAGTAGCCTCGCGGTCGCTCTCATCGCGCAACTTACGCAACATCTGTGCGACGTACTTGCCGTAGTGTTTGAAGGTGACGCGCCCCTGCGAGTAGAGCATCTTGCGGGGTGTGACCATCAGATCCTGACGCGACGGACGCGGATAGGGCGAATCGACATCGAGCTGAAAATCAGACATAATGAAGAGGTGATCCCACAATTTGTGCGTAAAATCGGCCGTATCGCGCAACAGCGGTTGCAGATTACCCATCACGGCAATCACGGCGCGAGCCTGACGGTTACGCTCGTCGCGATCCTCGATCAAAAGAAGTTGATCCACCATTTCGTGGATGTGCCGACCATACTCGGGCAGATAGAGTTTTCGGCGTGTGTTGTTGTAATTCTTTCTCATAAAATTTTGCGGTCGCAGCCCTACCCTACGCTCGCCTGCCCAATGCCATCAAAGGTGCCGACAGAGTTCTTTTCGGGTGCTGGGAATAAACCGTTTAGGAATTAAAAGAGAGCCCGCAATCGGTCGGCGTCAAAGGCCTGTCAAGATTGGATTCACCAAATAAAGGGCTATCTTTGGTTGTGCAAAGTAAGTGCAAAAATCTCAAAAAACAAAATATGGCAAAAGTTTTAATTCTCGAACAATCAAAAAGTATGCGAAACATCTTGCGCGAGCGACTCGAATTCGAAGGCTTCGCCACGGCCGTAGCCGAGTTGGGCGAGGTGAACCAGAGTGCCGTGGCTCGGCGCGGTTACGACGCCATCTTGGCGGGCGAGGAGAGCCACGACGTGGCAAAGTTGGGAATACCTTTTATAATAGTAACCCCCTCAGGCTCAATCGACGGGGCTGTCGAGGCGGTACGCTGCGGCGCCGAGGACTACCTCACCGCACCAGTCGATATGAATCGACTCTTGGGCTCCCTACGTCGTATCGTCGAGCGTGATGAGGAGCCATCCCCCATCGAGGCCGCACCCGCCCGCACACGTCGTCGCAACAGCAACACCCCTGCGGGGGCGATAATCGGCTCATCGGCAGCTATCGAGCACGTCCGCAAACTCATCGAGAAGGTCGCTCCGTCGGATGCTCGTGTGCTGATCACGGGCGAAAACGGTACGGGCAAGGAGCTTGTCGCCCGCTCGCTGCACGAAAAGAGCTCCCGTGCGGCAGCGCCTTTCGTGGAAGTAAACTGCGCCGCCATCCCGTCGGAACTCATTGAGAGCGAACTTTTTGGCCACGAACGTGGTGCCTTCACCTCTGCCATCAAGCAGCGCAAAGGCAAGTTCGAGCAGGCCAACGGCGGAACGCTATTTATGGACGAGATCGGCGATATGTCGCTCTCGGCGCAGGCCAAGGTGCTGCGAGCCTTGCAGGAGAACAAGATCAGCCGCGTAGGCAGCGACAAGGATGTCACTGTGGATGTGCGAGTTGTGGCTGCCACGAACAAGGATATTCGGGCCGAGATCGAGCGGGGCAACTTCCGCGAGGACCTCTACCATCGACTGAGCGTCATCCTGATCAAAGTGCCGCCCCTGCGCGAGCGGTCGGAAGATATTGCACAGCTGGTCGAGCACTTCATCCGTCAGATTGCCGACGAGCATCACACCGCGACCAAAAGCGTTGATTCTGAGGCGATGAAGGCCCTCACAGCAATGCCGTGGAGCGGCAACATCCGCGAACTGCGCAACGTCGTCGAGCGGCTGATGATCCTCAGCGGCGACAAAATCACTGCCCAGGACGTGGCGCTTTATTGTTGATTTTGCCTGCGGTTTTTGCCCATTTTTTCGCTTATCGTTAGGTCAATTACTCGTCTCAAACACCACAATCAAAACAGATATAAATCACCCCCTGTCGAAGACTTTTCGGCAGGGGATTTTTTGCTTATTTTGGCCAAAATTCACCAATCTTTGCAAAAATTATAAAATGCTGATTTATAAGTTATTATAATTTTACAGTTGAGGTCTATTTAAGACCTCAAAAATGTGAGAAATTGAGTTTTTTGCGCCGAAATTGGAAATTGTAAGTTAGCCGCGCGGCGAAGGACACAATATATAATATAAGACGCCGCAAAATTTGCCGCCAACGACCGCGAACGAGCGAACAAAACCTGAGCGAGATGCCGTAAGAAGCAAACGACAAGCGCCGCAAAAACAAGACGAAACAAAGGACGAACACACAACCAACGACAAACAGAGAATTACAGATAATTTTAATTTTTGTTTAACTTTTAATTTATTAACACAATGGAAAAGAAATTTTATGTAGCTCCTGCGATCGAGATTGAGCAGATCGCAATCGAGAAGGGCTTCGCAGCTTCGACCGAGGATCCCTTTGAGTGGTAAAATTTTGACGAGAAATCCCTAAAAAACAATTGTTTAATTTAATTTCGTTTAAACGTATGAAAAAAATCTTTTACTTGGCTTCGATAGCTGCACTTGCGCTGAGCAGCTGTGCGAAGGACGAGACCACTGGTGCCATTGTGGCAGTAAACGGTGGTAAGATCACTGCGGCAGTTGAGGCTGACGACACTCGTACGTACCTCGAGAACGTCGATGGTAAGTATCAGTTCCGTTGGAAGGCAACCGACGCACTTTATGTCTATGGTGATGAGAAGCACCCCTTGCCTGGTGAGACTTTTACCATTGGTGAGGGCGCTGAGACCGCAACAGCTGTATTTAATGGTGTAACTTTGAAGCAGGGTGCTAAGTATGTAGCTACTTATCCCGCAAAGACTTCTGTTAAGCCTGAGTGGGATGTTCCCGTTGAGAATGCTGCAGGTCAGATTATCGACTACGCTCTTGATCCTTCAACTGTAAAGATGTCAATTCCCGCTGAGCAGAACTACAAGCCCGGTTCATTTGATACTGGCGTTGCTCCCGCTATCTCAAAGAGCTTTACTGTTGATGCAGATGGTAATGCTCAGGTTTCAATGCAGCCTGTAGCTGACTATCTGTTCGTAAATATTCGTGGTACAGAGCCTATCGAGAGCTTGACTCTGCGCTTGACGACCTCTGGGGGTGGCAAGACTATTGGCCTTGCTGGTGAGGGTGCTCTTGTAGAGTATTCTCTTGATAAGACTACTCGTTACTACTTGCCTAACACAGGTATGAAGGGCGATATTACCCTCAACGCAATTGCAGCTTCTGAGGTTGATTGCCACGAGCCCAACACTTACGTGTTTACTATCCCCGCAGGTATCCTTGGTATGGGTAATTCTGTTTGCGCTTATTTGTTCGTTAACAAGGCTCCTAATACAGATGGTACTAACTGGAGTTTTGCTGCTATTGACTATACTATCGGTGAGCAGTATATGACAGGCAAGAAGATTGTTGACAACTACCTGATTAATCAGTATGAGGGCAAGAACGAGGCTGGCAAGACTGTTGATATGAACCGTGCTTGGAACAAGTCTAAGCTCACCGCTGAGAAGCCTATGGAGAACACCGTATTCTGGATGAATACTATCTCTGTTGACACCGATGGTGACAATGTAGCTGATTCACGCGGTTCATTCCTCTACAATCCTTCAGGTTCTGAGATCATCACCAACCAGATCGAGCTTCTCAACTATATGGAGAACTACGAGGCTGGTCAGAGCGCATTCATCTGCAACGATGCTGAGTTTGATTTCTCTAAGGCAGCTCTTGACGCTATTGCAACTGAGTACCGCGAGGCTGGTTATGAGTTCGTTAACGACTTGGTAAACAACTACTACGCTTACGGTTTCCCCTGCATCGAGAACTTTAAGGATTCATTTGTTGGTAACGGTGCTGTTATCTCTAACGTAGCTAAGTTGGCATCTATGGACGGTATCTTCGGCGAGATCGATGGTACTATCTCTGGTGTAACCTTCGAGAATATCACTTCAAAGAATGTAACCTTGAAGAATGAGGGTAAGAAGGATGAGTATGAGGAAACTACCTACGGTGTTATCCTTGGTACTGACGCTAAGGACACCGCTGCAACTATTAAGGATGTTGTAGTTTCAGGCGGTAGCGGTGAGGCTGTTATGGCAGAGGGTTCTTCTGCTAACTACGCAGGCATCACCTTCGAGAATGTTAGCGAGGATTTGAACCACATCTTCGGCAATGTTAACGTTGCTGCTCCTACTCAGTCTGCTCCCGCATTTGATTTGAGCAATACTTGGGCTGAGGTTTCAAACGTTGCTTGCAGCGTATTCAAGAACGTAACTCCTGCTGGTACTCGCGCAATCATCAACATCACCGCTGAGGATGCAACTTACGCTCAGTTGACTGACAAGGTTGTGAATAGCCAGAGCAATGTTGCTTCTGTAGTAATCAATGGCGTTAGCTACTGGACTGGTGGCAAGACTAATGTTGGTGCTGTTGCTTACAAGGTTAACAATGCAGCTGTTGGTCAGTACATCCAGTACGCTGAGGAGTTGGCTTATGGCTACACTACTATGACTTATGCTGTTCTTGCTCGCAATATCGATCTCAACTTCGAGAACCTTCAGTGGTATGATGAGGATGGTGATCTGATTGACTACACGGCTTGGGAGACTGCTAAGTTCAATACTCTCATCGGTGCAGGTAACACTGTTAAGGGTGTAGTTATGTTCGATGGTGGTTCTAAGGCTTCTGAAGGCAATCGTTCGGTAGCTCCTTTCGAGTTGAACGTAGCAAAGAACATCACTATCGATGGCGTTAGCATCAACCTCGTATCAAAGCAGGATAACACCTACGTTCCTCAGTGGATTGCAGGTTTGTCTATCTCAGCTACTGAGCTTGATGGCGTAACCGTTAACAACCTCGAGATTTTAGCTGGTGATGCTGACGAGATGAATGCTCCCCAGTACAAGTGGCACGGTTTTGTGGGTTACTTGGTAGCTAATGCTACTAACATCAAGGTTAGCAACTCTGCTATCAACGGTGTTTACTCAAACGTTAAGGGTACCGCAGCTCCCGTAGCTCACTTGGAGGTTACCAACACCAACGCTCAGATGTTGAACAACACTCTTACCGGCGTTGAGTTGGATGGTGGTCAGACCGAGGTTGATGAGCTTACTCAGGATGTTAAGCGCAATATGTGGAATGTAAGCAGCGATACATTTGGTCGCGTTTGGGGTCATAGCTCAAACGATGCGGCTGTAGGTATCAAGTTCGATGGTTATTCAAACATCGCATTCACTTACAACGCTGAGAATCCCATCGTAATCTACGATCTCGACAGCAACGACGATAACGTAGTTCTCAAGAACGAGTAATTTCAGACTCCGATTTAACCGCAGCGGAGTCCCGCGTCACCCGACGCGCACCCCGCGCGGACAAATCCCTAAAACAAGGGCTGCTCATCCGAGCAGCCTTTTTTTGTGTCTGCACCCCGCGCTTTCCTTGCGTTCCTACCGTTCCTCCCGCGTTTCTCACGTTCTCCCCTCAGTTTCTCCGTCGCTGCATACTCATTCTGAGCCGCCCGAGGCGCAACAAAAACAATTTGTATAGAGATTTTTCCGCCGTAGATTTGCGAAATCGTGGGCTAATCCGTAATTTTGTTCTGCTGGTTGGCGCGTCCAACCCCGCGGATGCAAATTTTTAACCCCTTAAAATATGAAAAAACTACCTCTATTTGCAACTATTATGGCGGCAATGGCGATGCTATTCGCAAGTTGCACGCAGAATGCTGCCTCTGAAGTTCAGTCTCTGGCCGAGCCGCTCGATGCCTCGGCGTGGAGTTCGTCGAAGTGGATCTCGGCTGCCGATGCACCCGTGCTCACATCTCGCCCCAAGGGCGACCGTGCGGCCGATGGCGCAAGCTGGTTCGTATCGACGGTGAAGAATCCCCAGAAGGTCACCGCAGCTAAATGGATGACCACCTCGCTCGGTGTCTATGAGATCTATCTCAACGGCCAGCCCGTGGGCGAGGAGTTCCTCAAGCCCGGCTTTACGGATGTTCGCAAGACGCGTCGTTCGTTCACCTACGATGTGACGGCGATGTTCGACTGCAAGAGTGGAGCCGAGAATGTGCTTTCGGCACAGGTTACCCCCGGCTGGTGGGCCGACAAGATCGTAACGACCAACACGAGCAACGGTATGTATGGCAAGAAGCCGGCCTTCCGTGGCGTGCTGGAGCTCACCTTCGCCGATGGCTCGAAGCAGCTCTATGGAACAGATTTGGAGAATTGGAAGGCTGGTGTGGCAGGTCCCGTGAAGCACTCGGCTATCTTCGATGGCGAGGAGTACGACGCCCGCGAGAAGATGGGTTATGAGGTTGCGGATCAGCTCTCTACACCCGAGCTTAACACCGAGTTCAATGGCGAGATCCTCCCCTCGGCAGGTGCTGAGATCTATCTGCGTCACGATCTCGTGCTCTCACCCGTCAAGGCTTACGTCTGGAAGGATATTGAGGGTGCTAAGGAGGGCGAGTTTGGTAAGGTTGTAATCAGCAAGGAGTTCGCACCTGGTGCCGAGATGGTTGTCGAGGCTGGTGAGACCTTGGTTGTCGATTTCGGCCAGAACAGCGCTGCTGTGCCTTCGTTCCTCTTCAAGGCTGCGGAGGGTACGATGCTGACCTGCTTGCCGGGTGAGCTGCTCAACGACGGTAATGGCGCCCGCTCACGCGGTATGGATGGCCCCGAGGGTAGCGTACACCGCGAGAATCTGCGTATGGCCGAGTCGGGTATGATCCTGACCTACACGTTCGGTGCGGGCGATAAGTTCGTGGAGTACTATCCTCACACCACATTCTTCGGCTACCGCTTCGTGTCGATCACCGCAACGGACAAGGTGACTATCAAGAAGTTGGAGTCGATCCCCGTGACTTCGATCACCAGCGCAATGGAGAGCGGTAAGATCACCACGGGCGATGAGTCGGTAAATAAACTTATCTCTAACACCTATTGGGGACAGCTCTCGAACTATCTCTCTGTTCCGACCGACTGCCCGCAGCGTAACGAGCGTCTGGGGTGGACGGCCGACACGCAGGTATTTGCCGAGACTGGAACATTCTTCGCTAACACCGAGGAGTTCTTCCACAAGTGGATGCGCGATATGCGCGACAGCCAGAATGAGCTGGGTGGCTTCCCTGGTGTTGCACCCTATGCACAGTATGGTAACGAGAAGATGCGTCTGGGTTGGGCCGATGCTGGCATCATCGTTCCTTGGACCGTATGGAAGCAGTTTGGTGACAAGCAGATCATCGACGAGAATTGGGAGTCGATGAACCTCTTCTTGAACCACATCTACGAGACTAAGTACGACCACGAGTCGCTCATCAGCGAGAACGGCAACTACCAGTGGGCCGACTGGCTCAGCTACGAGCCTCTGGAGACCTGCGGTGGCCTGCACCGTGTAAATGGTAAGATTTTGCCCGAGGCTATCGCTTATTGGAACTACCTCAGCTCATCATATTGGGTTATCGACGCTCAGATGATGGCCGATATGGCTAAGGCGACAGGCCGCGATGCCAAGAAGTACGAGCAGATCGCAGCCGACGGTAAGGCTTATATTATGAAGAACTTCCTCAATGCCGACGGCACATTCAAGACCCCCATCCTCAACACTATGCAGACTCCTGCTCTCTTCGCACTTAAGAATAAGCTGGTTGACGGCAAGGCTAAGGAGGATATGATCGCTCGCCTGCGTCAGAACTTCGTCGATCACGGCAACTGCTTGCAGACTGGTTTCTTGGGCACTTCGATCCTGATGTCAACGCTCACCGAGAACGGTATGGCCGACATCGCCTACGAGCTCCTCTTCCAGCGTAATAACCCCAGCTGGCTCTACTCGGTAGATAACGGTGCTACGACCATTTGGGAGCGTTGGAACAGCTATATGGTGGATAAGGGTATGGGCCCGCGCGGTATGAATAGCTTCAACCACTACGCCTACGGTTGTGTTTGCGAGTGGATCTGGGAGACCGCCGCAGGTATCGCTACCGACCCCGCAGCTCCTGGCTTCAAGAACATCATTATGAGCCCCATCCCCGACAAGCGTCTGGGCCACATCACGGCTGAGTACAACTCGGCAGCGGGCTTGATCAAGAGTGCTTGGCGCTACGAGGGCGACAAGTGGATCTGGGACTTCACCATCCCCGAGGGTGCTACGGCAACCGTAACCATCCCTGGCGAGACCACTTCGAAGGTATATCAGAGCGGTAGCTACACGATTACCAAGTAACAGACCTTGAATAACTCAAAAAACCGTCTAACCTTTGTGGTTAGACGGTTTTTTATTCCCCTTTTGCTTTGATATAGACTATCACCCCCACCTGATCCTCCATATGTCGGTCAGGCGATACTCGCTGCACACGAGCCTCGAATATATCGCCGTGGCCCAACTCGAGGAATTTGCTCAGTTGATGATTCTCCTTGCGAGGGACGAATCCGAGCTTGTGCTCGCCATAGTAGATCGCCACCGCATAGGGATCGAACCGATTCTCCTGCTCACGCACCAGATCCAACTTCATTCCGGGCCTGAGCTCCTCCAACACCATACACCCATCCCAGTAGGTGAACCCTGCAATCGAAAAGTCGAGCAGGTGTCTGTCTTGTAATTTTTTCTGTTCCATACCAAATCTATATTAAAGGTTTTGGTGCAAAGTTACGCCCCTAAAGTATCAACCTTTGACACGACGCAATAAAAAACCTGCCCGAGGAGGATCGGGCAGGTTCAACACTACTAAACCTTTATGTAACATTAAACAAAAGGGCATTGTTAATTACGGTCGGCCACCGCCGAATCCGCCAGGGCCACCAGGACCGCCAGAACCACCGCCAGGGCCACCAGGACCGCCAGGACCACCACCAGGGCCTCCAAAGCCGCCGCGTCCGCCACGCTCGCCACCCATCTGGTAGTCGCTGATGTTGCGTGAGCCCTTCTTACCGAAGGCGCGGATGTTGTAGGTGAACTGCACCGTGAAGTAGCGACCGATGACGCTATTCCAAGTGTTCTGCGTGAAGCCCGAGCCTGTCGAGCGCGAGAATGCGGTGTTCTGGTTCAGAAGATCGTTCACACCGACCATAACCTCGCCCAGCTGGCTCTTGAAGAGCTTCTTACCGATGTAGGCGTTGATGAGGGTGTACTCCTCGTTGTAGTCGTTGGTGTAACCGATGTTCTGGATGTAGCTGGCCGATGCGGTAAAGGTGAAGCCCTTCCAGAATACGGCCTTCAAGTTACCCGATGCCGAGTGGTTGAAGTACTCGTTCTTGCTGCCACTGCTGGCCAGCGAGTTGTCTGCCAAGTTGTAGTTACCGTTCCACGCGAGGGTGAAATCGACATTCTCCGAGATGTTACTACCCAATACGATACCACCGTTGTAGCCCATATTGCTGGCGATGTTCTTCACGCCATTGACGAGCGAGGGAGTCTCCGAGTAGTTCACACCGAACATAAGGTTTACGTTCGACTTGATGGGGTTCAAGGGGAAGCCGTAGCTCAGCATACCGCCTGCCATAATCTGGCCATCCATATTCTCGTAGGTCGAGAACTGAGTGGGGCGTGCACCAGCCTCGTCAACCACATCCTGCGGCACGTTAGAGCCTGTGTAGAGAGCCGAGCCGATGTAGTTGTTCGAGGTGTTGAACATACCCATCAACATCAGCGTGCGACCCTTCTCGATGTTGGTGAAGTTGTAGTTCAGCATAAAGCTGTGCGAGTAGGCGGGGTCGAGATACTCGTTACCGCGCGACATATACTGCATATCCGAGATGTCGAGGATGCTGTTGAGCTGGTTGATACCCGGATTGTTGGTGCTCGAGCGGAGGTTCATACGGATCGAGTGCTGCTGGTTGAGTAGGAAGTTACCCATCACGAAGTAGGTGAAATCGTTGTACGAACGCTTCACAGCCTGCTCCTTCGAAGACTTGATATAACCGTCGAGCTCCGAGTACTGGTAGTTAAGCTCCACTACGAAGTTGTTGCGATTCTTGCTCCAGTTGAAGCTCGGGCCCACAGAGTGGGTCATATAGTCGCTTGTATATTCATTCGAGAGCTGCGGATCGAGCACTCCGTTGGTGTATGAGTCGTCGTTACCGAAGTTGTAGGTGTCGCGGTTGCTATCCTGATTGGTGAGTTCAAACTCATACTCAAGCGTGATCTGCGAATACTTCGAGATAGGCTCTGCGTACTCGATACCTGCCTCCAGACCGAGGTTGCTCGAGCCAGAGATGTTCGACAGGTAACGCAGGTAGGGATCGTAGGTGCCGTTGCCGTTGTCGATCGTGTGCTCGGTCGAGTAGCTGCGTGAGTCGTTGTCATTGTCACGATAGCTGACATCGGCATTTACAGAGAGCATACGTCCGTTGTCGTTCAGACGCAGGTTGTACTGCAGCGACTCCGAGAAGTTGTAACCATTGTTCTTGCCGTCGCTACCGCTCATAATGATGTTGTAGAAGTCGGCACCATCCTGATAACCATCTGTCTCGCTGAAGGGGGTGTAGCCCTGGAAGCTGAAGTTAGTACGCGACATAATCGACTGATTGTCGGCAATGCGCCAGTCGAAACGGGCGTTGAAACGGTGGTTGTAGTTCTTATTATCCGAGAAGGCCGACTGCTCGCGTGTACCCATAGCCTCGAGCGGAGCCTCGTACCAAGTGATCTGGTCGTTGAGGTTCTTCGAGCGGGTGCGGTTGTAGAAATAGCTGGCCTGCAGCTTGATCTTGTCGTTCTTCCAGTTGTTCGAGTAGTTAAGACCGAGCGATGCCACGTTGGCAATACCGCTCTGGCGTCCCATCATAAAGCCGCCGCCCATACCGCCGCCACGACCGCCCATACCACCACCGGCTACGCCGAGGATATCCTGGAACGAGAAGTTCTGCTGGTTGATGTTGTTCAAAAGACCCGTCACGGTGGTGCGGCTGTTGCCGTTGAAGATGTTGACATTACCACCCACCATATACTTGTTGTGATCGGTCACGCGGTCGGTGTCGGGCTGATAGCCGTAGCCAGCATACACCTTACCAAAGACGCCCTGACGCATATTCTCGTAGGTCACCAAGTTCAGAGCCTTGTAGCTCTCACCATCGTCGCGGCCCGAGAACTCGGCATCGTCGCTGAGTTTGTTGAATACCTCCACCGACTTGATACTCTGCGCAGGCAGGGTGCTGATGGCCGTAGCCACGTCGTCGCCAAAGAACTCCTTACCATCGACAAAGATCTTCTGGATGGTCTCGCCCTGAGCCGTCACCGTACCGTCCGACACAGAGATACCCGGCATCTTCTTCAAAAGGCCCTCCACGTCGGCATCCGCAGCCACCTTGAATGCCTCGGCATTGTAGGCGATGGTGTCGCCCTGCTGCGAAGCACGGATGGCCTGCACGGCCTTAACCACGGTCTCGATCTTAGTCGTTGCCTCGGTAATCTCGACGGTGCCGACCTCCTCGGTTGCGGCGTCGATCGTAAAGGGCATCTTCTTATCCTCGTAGCCGAGGTAGGTGATGACCATCTCGTAATCGCCATACGCACGCGCGGGGATGGTGATCTTGCCACCCTCACCCGTGGTGAAGTACTTCTTATCATCGGGCTTGGCCACCGAGTAGATCTCCACCACGGCGCCAACCACTGGGTTCTTCGATTCAGCATCGATGACGGTCATTGTCACTCGTCCGCTTTGGGCGTAGGCAATGGCCGAGAAGCAGATTAAAAGAACTGTACTCAAAAACTTCTTCATAGGTTGTCTATTTTTAATTATTATTTGCACATATTATAAATTTCGCCTCTGGGGGCTTGTTTGACTGTTGCAAATATAGAAAATAATATGCCTAAAAATCCCCCAGGCAGGGTGAAACGACCAACCGCAGGGGTGAATCGCCCACCGTCGAGCGTGAACGGCGACTCGTAAGGCCGAGATGTTGCTTGTAAGGCCGAAAGGTTGCCCCTCATAAAAAACGAAGAGCCGACCTTGCGGACGGCTCTTCTCCGAAAAACAACCTAATTTCCATTACTGCCCTTGAATGGGCTTTTATGGGGAATCTAAAATGATCGGAGTGTTTTAGAATCCCATTCCGCCGCCGAAGCCGCCGCCAGGACCTCCACCGGAACCACCAAAGCCACCGGGTCCGCCCATACCACCGCCGAAGCCACCACGGTCACCTGTGTTGGTGCCGCCTTGCTCGTTGGTAGCGCGACGCTGTTTCTGCTTCAGCCACTTCTTGTACTGCGACTCGTCGAGAATCTCTTTCATTGCAGCATCTGTCAGTTCCTCACGTTGCTGCTGTCTCTCTCGTATTTGTTGCATCAACTGCATCTGCTGCTGGCGCTCAGCCTCGGCCACTTGTGCATTGGCCAGATTGAGTTCGTGTACAGCTTTCTGCTGTTCTGCGGTCAGTTTTAATGACTCCACCATCTGCTGTGTCTGCGTATTAGCCATCTCTTCGGCTGAGATCTGCTGGCGGCCGCCCTGCTGGCGAGCACCCTGCATACCCATTGGATTTTGTGCCGAGGCCGATACGCCGACCAAAACTGCAGCGGCAATGGTCAAAATTGCTCTTAGTCGCATAGTGTTCGAAATTTTAATTTATTATTACTTTAATTTTGCGTTCTTTCACTTTGGAGACTTGAGGCCTTTCTCACTTCTTCTTCACTCTTCTCTAAATTCCTTGTTCTCCTCTCTTAATTTTTGTTCTCCGTTCTCTTTTACGTTCTCACTAAGCTCTTTCACACCTTGAAATTCTCCTCTCCCCCTTGGCTTTCTCTCATTGCTTTCTCGCACCAGGGGAAAAACGAGGATTTTTTCTTGCGGAATCGGGGCTTAGTCGGCCGCCCCTTATTTCCCAAGTTCTGTACAAATTTAGAAATAAAAATGTCAAATTGCAAAGTCCAAAGGGCGAAACGGCAAATTACGGGGGTGAATCGCCCAAACGCCACGGTGAACCGCCCCGCGAAATGACAATCATCCTCCACGGAGGTGAAGAGTGACTATTTAATTATGATATGTTAAAATCGCTCCTATGTTAGCTCACCGTAGGGGTGGCCATTAGCCACTGCTTGAATTCGGGGACGCGGGCCTTCGAGATGATGATCTTCTCGGGCAAAGGGACAGTCAGGTTGAGCGAGAGACGGCTGCCGAACCATACGGCGATGTCCTTCACCGCCTTACGGGCGATGATGAACTGGCGGTTGGCACGGAAAAACTCCTCCTCGGGTAGCGCCGCCGAGAGCATCTCGAGCGTGCGATCGACCGTGTAGTTGGCTCCGTCGTAGGTGAATGCCGATACCTTGTCGTTGGAGGTGTAGAAGAAGGCCACATCGTCGATCGACAGGGGTATGATCTTATCCTTGACGTGGATGAGGAATACACGCTGATTCTCGCGCTTCGAGGTCTCGACCATCGTCTCGACACGGCTCTTATAGTCCGAGCGCTCGACACCGCTCAGGCGGGTGAACTTCTCGATGGCGTGGCTCAGGTCGTCGGTCTTGATGGGTTTGAGTATGTAGTCGATGCTATTGACCTTGAAGGCACGCAGCGCGTACTCGTCGTAGGCCGTGGTGAAGATGATCGGCGCCGTGATCTCCACCGAGTCGAAGATGCGGAACGACTCGCCGTCGGCCAGATGTATATCCATAAAGACCAGATCGGGCACAGCCGACTGCGGGTCTTGGAAATACTCGACACTCTCCTCGATGCTCTCCAGCACCGTCAGGATGTTGTATGAAGGGGCCACCTTGCGCAGTATGGCTTTCAGATTGACGGCTGCAGCCGTCTCATCCTCGATGATCAGTACATTCATTGTGTAAAGTTTCTTCGGTTAGTCAATTTTTTGGCTTAGGCAGTCACGGGCTTGGTCAGCGGCAGACGTACGGTGAACTCCGTCTCGGTATCTACAATCTCGAACGAGCGTCCCGTGATGAGTTGCCAGCGGCTGCGCAGGTTCTTCAGGCCGATGCCCGTCGATGGCTCCGACTCGATCTTGGGAGCTTTGCGGTTCGACACCACGAGCGTCGAGCCCTCGGTGCGGATCACCACACGCAACGGATGTTTGCGGGTTATGGTGTTGTGCTTCACTGCGTTGCCTATCAACGGCTGGAGCGTCAGGGCGGGCAGAGTCCACTTGTTGTAGGTGGGGTCGATCTCGATGTCGAAGAAGAGTTTGTCGGCATATCGCACCTTGAACAGCTCGCCATAGGCGTGGGCGAAGGCCATCTCCTCCTCGAGTGTTGAGGTGGTGTTCTGTCCGTTCTGGATGATGTAGCGGAAGGTGTACGACAGCTGGTCGATGTAGGCCAACGCCTTCTCCTCGTTCTGGTCACGCACCAACATCGAGAGCGAGTTGAGCGAGTTGAAGAAGAAGTGGGGGCTGATCTGACCCAGAAGCATATTGTATCGTGTCTGGATGTTCTCCGTGCGCAGCTGCTCGTTCTCGAGCAGGATGCTCTGCTGCTTGAGCAGCACGCCGTAGATACGGCCATAGATAACACTCACCACACCGATCGCAAAATACTTAAAGACCACCATCCAGTCGAGCATACGATCAGCTGGCAGACGCAATATGAATGTGATCTGGCTCTGTCGCGGTCCGTAATCGACCACGGGAGTGAATATATATAACCCCGCCATAAAGACCAGCACCATAATGCAGCGCAGCGCATAGCGACGCACGGTGAAGTTGCTTGCGTCGAAGCGTATGGTCATAATCGTCAGCGCAATGAGCGAGAGTACGAAGTAGAATAGGATCTGCACCACAAACTCGGTGTTGCGGCTGGGGCGGTCATAGACCACGGGCGCTATTGCCTCGCCATTCTTCTCCAACGGACGCTCGATGGTGGGATTTCCACCCTGACGCGAACGATTCATCGTGCAGAGCACCTCATCGCCCTCCTGCAAGTTATAGACGAAGATTATGCCCTGATGTACATAGACGCTGTCGGTGCGATACCAACGAGGACGCTGCTCGCGCTGATTAGAGTCTGGCTGCGGAGGTGGAGGTGGTGGCGGGGTTTGCATATTGCCACCATTGGGCGGTGTGCCACTGGGTGCAGGGCGAGGTGCGTCGCCATTTGCGCCACGATGGTCGTTACGATTGCGGTCGTTATCACGGTCGTTGTCGCCGTCGTTGTTATTTTCAGTATTCTCCCTTTCGCTCCATCCCGGGGGGACTACAAATCCATCATCGCCCTCGGCAACGATGTAGCCGTAGCCGTCACGCGAGATGTGCAACACACCCTTAAATCGTGGGCGGTTGCGTTCGCGTTCATCCTGCTGCTCTTGCGTTGGCATCTCACGATTGCGCTCGCGTTCATCGACTATCATCGAGATCAGATAGGAGAAGTTCACAACAAGCGTAAGGACAATGGCTGCCAAGATGTTGGCTGTCCTTGTCGATCGTATGGTGTCAAATTTGAACATAGTTTACCGTTGTTTTAGGGTTATCACTATCTCATTCGTTGGGCAGTCGATGGGTGAGTGAATGGGCAGCCGTCGTTCGCAGAAGCGCTCGCCGACCGCCTGTGGTAAAACCGATGTCGAGCCTCTACTCCTCCTTATACCACGAGGCGTAGAGCTGGTAGTCGCGGGCGGTACGCTTGACGATGTGCTCGCGCTGTTCGGGGGTGATCTCCTTCACCTTCTTAGCAGGCACACCAGCATATACCGAGTTGGGCTCGAGTTGGGCGTTCGACAACACCAGGGCATTGGCTGCGATGATGCAACCCTCGGGCACTACGGCGTTGTCCAATACCGTGGCACCCATACCAATCAGCACGCTGTCGCCGATCGTGGCGCCGTGGATCGTGGCGTTGTGACCGACCGATACGTCGCTACCGATGTGGGTCTGCGAGGGCTTGGGCGATTTGTCGTAGAGGGTGTGGATCACGGCTCCATCCTGAATGTTGGTGCGGTCGCCGATGGTGATCGTGTTCACATCGCCACGCAGCACTGCGCCAAACCAAATCGAGCAGTCGCGGCCGATGGTGACATCGCCCACAACAACAGCCGTCTCGGCCAAAAAGGTGTTTTCACCGATCGAGGGGGTGTGGCCCCTCACTTCTTTAATGTATGCCATAGTTTATAGTAATTCTGAATATAAAATTTTCAAAAAAACGATTAATCAATCTCTTAAAATATCTCTTTTTCAAATTCAATCTTTGTGGTTGTCTCGCCTCGCTTCACCTCGACGCTCCATCCGTCGGCTGCCGAGTCCATCGCCTTGAGGCGTTTGCCCTCCAGCTGCTTGGGCTTTAGGCCATTGATCGAGAGTATCACATCGCCTCGCCTTACTCCCGCCTTGTGAGCCGTGCCACCTTCGATCAGACCATTGACAACCCAGCAGTCGGCCTGCGGTGTGAGTGTCATACCCGACTCATAGCGTTTTGTTGAGCCGAAGTTGCGGTTAGGGCGTAGCCACATCTCGCATCGGGCAAAGTCGATTATAACATCGAAATACTCCAGCAACCCATTGCCTACAAGTCCGTCGTAACTATCCTCTGCCATCATTCCTTGCGTGTTGCCCGAGAAGTCTAATCTCATATCGAGAATATCTGCTCCCGCAACCGACACTCGGTCGGCCTTGAAGATGTAGTCGGTGCGAGAACCTCCCACGCCGCCCGTGTCGTATATCTTCTTCACGTCGCTTAGAGCGCTGCTCAGTCTTAGACGTGAGGCTAAGTTGCTGCTGATGCTTAGGCTTCCGCTCGACCCCATATCAACGAGAAAGTTGCCGTCAAACGATAGCTCGTCGTTAATCTTTACCCGTATGGGCATCAGCATCCTCGACTGTCGGCCGTCGATCCATTGGCACTTTATGCAGGTGTACCCCTCGCCGATAGGCTCGTCGTCGGCGTGGACGAGCATATACCCGTCGGCGTAGTTAAACTCCACCTTGCGGCCTCGCATAAACTCCATACCGAACATACCATCCACTTGGTGGCCGAGAATCTTTCTCAGGTCCAGCACCGTGGCACCCTGCTCTCTTTGGCGGTGAGGGCCTACGCTGTACTCCCAGTCGCTTGTGTCGCGGTATGCCGCCTCCAGGCTGTTGCCCGCACCCTGAATGAGTGTGCGTTGCAGGGTGGGTGAGGGTGCAAAATACTCCTTAAAGAACTGCGTGTCCAGCAAAATGTTGGTGTTGCCCGTGTCGAAAATCATCCTCGCAGGTATCGAGTCACGCAGCATCACATCGAAATAGAGATGCCCCGCATAATCCATCGCAATAGCCCCCTCGGGGAGTGGGCGTTTGGGTTCTGTTTGCTCGGTCTGCTCTATCGGAGCGTCGGCAACTGCTTCGCTCTTGGCTCGGCCCTTGCCGCAGGCGCTCGACAGCAGGACGATTGCCACAATTGCAACGGCAAGGAGTGATCTTAACATCGTGTGGATTCTCTTTTTGGGAAGTGGCGTGCTACCCCCCCCTGAAATTTTACTAACTAATCGGCTGGTTTTCATTGTATTGTCGGGTTTAGTCTACTCTTTCTCTTCCTTTTTAGCGTTGCACCACAGCTCGTCCAACTCCTCGGCCGTCATCTCCGTGAAGAGCCTTTCGCCCGCCTCGGCCTCCATATGCTGGAAGCGACGGATGAATTTCTTGTTGGTGCGCTCCAGCGCCATCTCGGGGTCGATGCCGTAGAGACGACACATATTGATCAGTGCGAAGAAGAGATCGCCCACCTCCTCGGTGGTACGCTCCTTGTCGCCACGCGCCATCTCGACCTCAACCTCGGCAATCTCCTCCTTGACCTTGGCCCATACATCCTCCTTCTGCTCCCAGTCGAAGCCCGACGATGCCGCCTTCTCGCCTACGCGGAACGCCTTGACCATCGCTGGCAGTGAGCGTGGCACGCCACTAAGTATGCCGCCCTGACGCTTCTTCTTGCGCAGTTTCAGCTCCTCCCAGTTCTGCATCACCTCGGCAGGGGTGTCGGCGTGGATGTCGCTATATACGTGTGGATGGCGGTAGATAAGTTTGTCGCACTCGGCATCTGCCACGTCGGCAAAGTCGAACTTGCCCTCCTCCTCGCCAAGTTTTGAGTAGAAGACAACGTGCAGCAGCAGGTCGCCCAGTTCCTCCTTTATGCCCTCCATATTACCGTCGGCGATGGCATCCACCAACTCGTATGTCTCCTCTATTGTGTTGTTGCGCAGCGACTCGAATGTCTGCTCACGATCCCAGGGGCACTTCTCGCGCAGGGTATCCATCACCTCCAGCAATCGTGCAGCCGCTTTAAGTTTCTTCTCCATAGTAGTAATTCAAAATAAAACTCCTACAAAGTTATGATTTTCTGCAAAAAAATGCAATAACTTTATAGGAGTTATGAGTTTTTGTCAAAAATTTCGTGCTATCTGATTACAGGGAATGCCGAAATTCTCAATCTCGCACCGCCCATAGGCACCAGCGTGAGGTCTGTTACAGGCGAAGAGGATGTCACAGGACTCTCGGGCAGGATACCGCACAACCAGTGCTGATCCAAGCCCCACGCAGGAATCTGGCGACCCTGGGTCTTCAGAACGATTGGGGCGTTGTCGTTTGTGAATGGGTTGTTGTCGGCTGGGAATGCGCGCTTCTCAACTGTGAACTGGCTCTCAAGGCTCTTTGTTGGGTCGTAGATCAAGCCATAGTTCCAGGCTGATGCAGGGTGAATCTCCCACGATGGCCAAGCCTCGGCATTAGCACCCTCCTGCCAGCGTGAGTCGCCGATAGCAGTCTCCTTTGAACCCTTCTTGATGTAGTTCTCCTTGATAAGCAGCGAGAATGTCAAAGGACCGTAGTTGATAGATACGCTCTTCTTGTTCTTCACCCACTCACGCATCGAAAGTTTCATTGGCAATGTAAGTTCCACCTTGTCACCCTTTGCCCAGCGACGAGAAATTTTTATATATCCCTTGCTTGCAGAGGCGGTGTATGCGTCTGTGCCGTTGATTTTTACGCTTGCACCCTCACACCACTCTGGAACGCGCAGGTAGAGTGGGAACGATACAGCCTTTGCGGGATCTACGCTGAAGCGGATAACCTCCTCGAATGGGTAGTTGCTCTGCATCTTCACTGTCACATCCACCTTCTTGCCTACCTTGGCGTTGATTGTAGCCGAGCCGTAGAGGTTAGCCAAAAGACCGTTGTCGTTTGTTGCCATCACCATATTGCCGATGTAGTAAGGTATGCCGTGCGAGTGGTTATGCTGGCAGCAGCGGCTGCTGAATGGGTTCATCATAAGGAATGGACCGCCGTTCTGGATGCCTGGGCTGTGGTTTCTTGAGTCGGCAAGCACCATATTTGGCGATGTGATGTAGCGCAACGACTTCATATCAGGGGTGAATGCCGCCAGATATGAGTTGAACATCACGTCCTCGCAGTTGTCTGCCCAGAATACGTCGCCTGTGATGCGAGTCATAATACCGTCAGAGGTCATTTGCTCGGCAAAGCCGCAGGTCTCTGCACCCTGACGTGGGTCATCGTAGCCTCGGCGTGCGTTCTCGTCAGCACCAAACATACCGCCTGGCACCTGACCATAGAGTTCGCGGATGTGGTTGTGAACGAAGTATGAAGCCTCGGTGTGTGCAGGATTCTTCGACTGCATAGCGTATGTAGCAGGCTGGCGGAAGCACTGTGCGATGTTCACGTTGTGCCAGTTGGGTAGTGTACCCTCCATCTTCCAGTTTGCTGTGCAGCGGTCAAGCTTTGTAGCCAGGTCGAGC
>CAZWHN010000008.1:0-26054 GCA_964633635.1 uncultured Alistipes sp.
CGCAGCTCAACGGTTTTCAAGACCGCCGCAATCGACCACTCTGCCATCTCTCCAGCGACAAAAGTACGGCACTTTTTTGAATCCACCAAATATTTTTTAATATTTTTCAAAAAAAAATTCCTTAACATTCCACAATTCACTCATTATCAACAAAAAGTGGGCGAAAGTTTTTGATAAATCAAAAAAAGCCGTAATTTTGTATTACATATTATAACCTACAAACCTTTATAACCTATCTATCTTAATGAACAAATCGCAGTTAATCAGCGCAGTAGCCGAGAATGTAGCGATGTCGAAAAGTGAAGTCAAAAAAGTCGTTGACACGCTCTTCGCCCTGACCGAGCAGCAACTCCTCCAAGGCGAGAAGGTCGTTCTGTCGGGTTTTGGCGTTTTTTCGGTTACTACCGCCCACGAACGTATGGGCCGCAATCCTCGCACTGGCGAGCAGGTCAAGATCCCCTCGCGTCGCAGTGTGCGTTTCCGCTCGAGTATGGAGATCAAATAATCCGAGCTGGCAAAAACAAGACTCAAGGCTGTCCAACACTTTTTCGTTGGCGGCCTTAGTTTTTTTGTGCAATACGCAGGGACAATATTTGCCCATATCGCGCATAATTGGTAACTTTGTCGCCGCCGAGGCGGATTCGCCTCGACCGAGAAACAACCACACCTAATTTATAACTCATTTTATGTCAGAACTCAATTTCGAGAAACAGTTACGCCAGATGGAGCGCGACGGAGTGATCACGCGCCGCCAGTTCATCCAGATAATGTCTGTGGTGGGAGCCGCCATCGCGTTAGGCACCGACAAAGCCTACGCCGCCAAGAGCAACGCACGCGCACGCATCGTCATCATCGGAGGCGGTGCCGCAGGAATCAGTATGGCTTCGCGTCTGAAGCGAGCCCTCGCCCATCCCGATATTACAATCATCGACCCCAGCGAGAAACACTTCTACCAGCCAGGCTTCACGCTCATCGGCGGTGGTGTCTATGGCAAGGACGACGTGTGGCGCCGTCAGGAGGATTGTATGCCCTCGGGCGTAAAGTGGGTTAAGGATGTGGTGACGATGGTACACCCCACGCAAAATCGCGTCACGACGGCACAAAACGGCACGATCGACTACGACTTTATGGTGCTCGCCCCGGGTGTGAAATACGACTGGAGCCGTATCGAGGGTATCACCTATCAGACCATCGGCGAGGGCAACGCACACACGATCTACGATTGGCGCGGTGCGCAGATGACGTGGCCCGCGATGAAAGCCTTTGCCGAGAAGGGCGGTCGCGGCATCTTCTGCGACACCTATACCAAGCACAAGTGTGGCGGCGCACCCAAGAAGATCTCGCTGCTGACGTGGGACAATGCCCGCAAACTGGGCACTACCGACCGCATAGATATGCACTATTACACGGGCAGCAGCGCGCTCTACAACGTACCCCACTTCACTCCCCGACTGGAGGAGATCTACCGCGAGCGCAACATCCCCGTCGAGACCTCCTGCAAGCTGCGTGCTATCGACACCCACGCCAAGAAGGCCTACTTCGAACAGAGCATAAAGTCTTCGGACGGCACCACCGTCACGCGTCCCATCACCGAGGAGTACGACTTTATGCACTTTATGGTGCCGCAGTGCGCACCCGACTTCGTGCGTGAATCGGGCCTGAGCTGGACCGAGGGTAGCTTGGCTGCCGACGGCTGGGCTATGGCCGATCAATATACGTTGGTGCACAAGAGCTATCCGAACATCATCTGCTTGGGCGACTGCGCAGGTATCCCCACCTCGAAGACCTCGGCTGCGATACGCAAGCAGCTGCCCATCGCCACGGCCAACCTCATCTCGCTGATGGAGGGCGGAGCGCCCGAGGCTACATACAACGGCTATGCTGCGTGCCCGATCGTGACGGAGTACGGCAAGGTGCTGATGTGCGAGTTCGACTACGACAAGAAGGCGCAGATCTCGTTCCCGCTCTCGCTTCTGGATATGTCGAAGGAACAATGGGTGGCGTGGCTGCTGAAGGTCTATGCGCTCAAGCCCATCTACTTCGAGCTGATGCTCAGGGGATTGTACTAACCTATAAATCCCACAAAAAAAAGCCATTGCAGACGAAAGATAATCCCCGAAAAATTCTTTCGTCTGCATTTCTTTTCTTACCTTTGTTATATAGGTCTCCATCGAAAGCATAATTTACCAACCCTAATAACAACAGAAAAATGAAAAATCTTAGACTTTTAACTCTCGCATCGCTGGTGGCTGCGCTGCTCAGTGGTTGCGGCCAGAAATGGACAAGTGAGGACAAGGGTTCTCACATCGAGATCACTCAAGGCAAGGGTGCCACGCTGGGTTACTCGGCTCAGTCGGGTGTGCAAATCCTCACCAAGAGTGGCTACGCATTTAAGGATTTGAATCGCAACGGCGAGTTGGATATCTACGAGGATTGGCGCAAACCTGCACAGCAGCGTGCCGAGAATCTGGCATCGCAGATGTCGATCGAGCAGATTGCAGGCCTTATGCTTTACAGCGCCCATCAGGCCGTGCCGACCGAGGATATTACGGAGGCTCAGCAGAAGTTCCTCACCGAGGATAACCTGCGTCACGTCTTGGTAACTCGCGTAGGCAGCCCCGAGATTGCCGCCAAATGGAGCAACAAGGTGCAGGCTCTGGTCGAGGGTATCGGCCTCGGTATTCCCGCCAACAACTCTTCGGACCCGCGTCACAGCGCTGGCGAGAATGTTGAGTATTATATTGGTGCCAATGGCGACATCTCGTATTGGCCCTCTTCGCTCGGTATTGCAGCGACGTTTGATCCGTCGGTGATGGAGCAGTTCGGCAAGATAGCATCGGAGGAGTACCGCGCACTCGGTATCGCCACAGCCCTCTCGCCGCAGATTGACATCGCTACGGAGCCTCGTTGGAGCCGCTTTAGCGGTACGTTTGGCGAGGATCCCGACCTCTCGACCGATATGGCTCGTGCCTATGTGGATGGCTTCCAGACCTCGGAGGGTGATGCCGAGATCGAGGGTGGCTGGGGTTTCCACAGCGTGAACGCAATGGTTAAGCACTGGCCCGGCGGTGGTTCGGGTGAGGCTGGCCGCGATGCACACTATAGCTTTGGTAAGTACGCCGTATTCCCTGGTGGTCGCTTAGCCGACCATATGCAGCCCTTCACCGAGGGTGCCTTCAAGCTCAACGGCAAGACGGGTATGGCTACGGCCGTGATGCCCTACTACACCATCTCGACCGACATCGATAAGAAGAATGGCGAGAACGTAGGTAATGCTTACAGCGAGTATCTGATCACCGACGTGCTGCGTGGCGAGTATGGCTACGAGGGCGTTGTCTGCACCGACTGGGGTGTAACCCGCACCCACACGGCCGTGAACTCATTCGGATCAGCAAGCTGGGGTGTTGAGCACCTGAATGTGGCCGAGCGCCACTATAAGCTCATCAAGGCTGGTGTGGATATGTTCGGTGGTAACAACGACAAGGGTCCCGTTCTGGAGGCTTACCAGATGGGCGTCGAGGAGATGGGCGAGGAGTGGATGCGTGCCCGTATGGAGAAGACTGCCGTTCGCCTTTTGATGAACATCTTCCGTCTGGGTCTGTTCGAGAATCCCTATCTCGATGTTGAGAAGACCAAGCAGGTGGTGGGTAATCCCGAATTTATGAAGGCTGGTTACGAGGCGCAACTGCGCTCGATCGTGATGCTGAAGAACAAGGGCAGCGTGCTGCCTCTGGCCGAGAAGGCTAAGGTATATGTTCCCGAGGTGTGGGTTGCTCCCCGTGCAGCATTCCGTGGCAACGCAGGTGCTGGCGCTCGTATGCAGCAGCAGCCCCAGCAGGGTCATTGGGAGATGCCCGTACCCGTAGAGCAGCTCTCGAAGTATTTCACCGTGGTGAAGAGTCCCGCCGAGGCTGACTTCGCAATCGTATTTGTCGATGCTCCCGCCAACGGCACGGGTTACGATCCCGCCGAGGTGGCAAAGGGTGGCAACGGCTATCTGCCCATCAGCCTTCAGTATAACGACTACACCGCAACGCACGCCCGCGAGGTGAGCCTTGCTGGTGGTGACCCTCTGGAGGATTTCACCAACCGTTCGTATAAGGGCAAGACCGTCAAGACCTCGAACAAGGATCAGCTCGACCTTATCCTCAAGACCCGTCGTCAGATGGGTACGAAGCCCGTAATCGTGCAGGTGGATGTAAATCGTCCGATGGTTATGAGCGAGTTTGAGGGTGTTGCCGACGCTATTCTGTTCGGTTTCAACGTGCAGAAGCAGGCCATCTTAGAGGTACTGAGCGGCAAGAGTGAGCCCACGGGTTTGCTGCCTATGCAGCTGCCTGCCGATATGCAGACCGTCGAGGAGCAGTTGGAGGATGTTACGCGCGATATGCGTTGCCACGTCGATAGCGAGGGTAACACCTACGACTTCGCCTTCGGTATGAACTGGAAGGGCGTGATCAACGACGAGCGTACGGCGAAGTACAAATAGTCTTTGATTACTATAAATAAAAAAGGTGGGTCGAAGCCCACCTTTTTTATTTATGTCCTATGTCTTACATCATCGCCGACAAATCAGCCAACACCGACATAGCGAGTTTCAGATCGGGATACTGCGACAGCACATCATTGACGTGCAACATTGTAGCGTCAGACTCCACATTGGGATACTCGTTCGTCACGGCAGCCACCACCTGTGCAGTGTTAAAGACAAGGTTAGCGCCCTTGCCATCCTTGCGCATTTTAATCGTAACGTCGAACGAATACGAACGCTTGTTGATGGTCATATCCACGCCGAGGATCATCGCGTCAACACCCTGATCGAAAGCATACACCTGACCCGTGGTCTTCTTGGCTCCATTCTCGCCCGAAGTGAAGGTGACATAACCCGTCTGGTCGATCACCACAGACTCGCGGCCCGACACCCATCCGAACTTCTTAGCAACAGCCTCGAGGTGCGGTTTGAGCGCCTCGGCAGCCTCCTTTACCTTGGCATCCTCGCCATTATACTCAACGATGATTGCGTCGAACTTCAACGCATTGTCCTGTGCCTGCACGCCACATACCGAGCTCAGGCAGAGCAGCATTGCAAAAAATAGTTTTTTCATAGTAGTGTTTTTTAGGTTTGGTTATAGGTTATTCTTCCATTAAAAAAGGGGCTGTCCAACGGACAACCCCCTTAAAAAGTATTGCCCTACGGGGAGATTACATCATCTCCGTCACGTTCCACGCAAAGGCACGCAATCCCTGCTGGTCGTTCTCCTCGTCAAGCTTCTTCAAGGCAGCGAGGAACGCCGCGGCCTTGTCGTCCTCCATCACAGAGATCAGGGCCGAGTTCATCGTAGGCCAAGCGTGGCTACCCAAGTGGGGCTCACCGGTCGAGGTGCCGCAGCCCATAAGCTCCTCCCAGCCAGTGAAGCCACGCACACCCATATCTTTCATCAGATCCATAACCGCGTCGAACATCGACTGGTTACAAGACATAAATACTGCTTTCATAGTCTAAACGTTTTTTAGTTATTCTGCTCCTTGAGAGCCAACTTCTCGCGGCGACGCTCGCCACGCGCTGCAAACGATGCGAAGAGCGTGGGGATGAGGATCAACGTAATCAAGGTCGAGAACGACAGACCCCAAGCCACCGACATACCGAGCGAGTTCCACATCTCGGCACCTACGCCGTCACCCACTGCCATCGGGATCATACCCAGCACGGTGGTTGTGGTGGTCATAAGGATCGGGCGAAGACGGCTCTTACCCGCCGTAACCACAGCGTCGATGATCGACTGACCACGCTCGCGGCAGAGGATGGTATAGTCCACCAGCACGATACCGTTGTTCACCACAATACCGATCAACATCAGCACACCGAGTACCGACATCACGTTAAGCGGTGTACCCGTGATAGCCAAACCGATAACCACACCCAACACTCCATACGGGAGCGAGAACATAATTACGAAGGGATAGGTCAACGACTCGAACTGCGAAGCCATAATCACGAATACAAGGATCACCATCAGCACCATCAACAGACCCAAGTCCATAAAGGTCTCCTGCATATCCTCGTATGTTCCGCCTACCTCCCAGGTGAAGCCTGCGGGCATATCAAGCTCCGAGATCTTAGCCTCAGCCTCGGCAACCATATCACTCAACACATAGCCCGTACCTACAATACCCGAGATAGTGACGTAACGCTCGCGATTCTTACGCGTGATGTCGGGAGGAGTCGAACCCTCCTTCACCTCGCCGATGTCGCGGATCTTGATGCCCTGTCCCATCTGGTTGTAGATGGTGATATTCTCGATATCCTCGATCGACTCGCGGAACTTCTTGTCATAACGTACACGAATGTCGTACTCGTCACCATCCTCGCGGTAGTACGAAGTCACCGAACCGTTGATACGGTTACGCAGATACATCGAGGCGGTGGTTACATCCAGACCGCTGCGAGCCAACTTCTCCAGATCGAAATCGACGTGGTACTCGGGGGTGTACTCGTTACGCGAGATATTCACCTGCGTGAAGCCCTCCATTCCACGGAAGATCTCGGCAATCTGCTCGGCCATAGCATCCGAGGTGTCGAGGTCGTAACCATAGAGCTCGATATCTACCGAGCTATCGCCCGCCATAGAGCCAGCACCCGTGGTAACGGTGTAGGTACGAATCTGGGTGTACTCGTCCAGAATCTTACGCATCTCGTCGGCGATCTGGGTGATACCCTTCTCACGCTCGGTCTTCTCGACAAAGCGCATATTCATCGAGATGATGTGTGTACCGTTGTCCTGCATTGAAGAGAAGGTGTTGTCCTCGTCGGCCTGACCCTCACGAACGCTCACCATCTCCATCTCCTCGGGGAAGGCCTCGCGGAAACGGTCAGAGATCTCCAACGACAATGCGCGGGTGATATCCTGACGGGTACCTGCGGGCAGCTCAATCGTAGCCGAGAGCGAACCACTATCCTGCGTGGGGAAGAACTCCGACTTAACGAAGGGATACAGACCTCCCAACACAGCGGCAAACATAACCAAAGAGCCGATGATCGTAGTCTTACGATGCGTCACACACCAGTGCAGGATGCCACCGTAGAAGTTGTTGAAACGCTCCATCACGTTGTCGATACGAGCCTGGAACCACGCCTTCTTGGGGTTCTTCTTCATCATCAACGAGCAGAGCACGGGGGTGAACGTGATGGCCGCAATGGTCGATACGGTCAGCGTGATGGTAACCATCCAACCCATCGAGTTGAAGAGGATACCTGCCAAACCCGTCACCATCGTAAGGGGAAGGAACACGGCGATGGTGGTCAGCGTACCACCCATTACCGAGATACCCACCTCCTTCGTTGCGAAGATAGCAGCCTGCTTGGGACGTGCACCGCGGTCGATGTGGGTGGTGATATTCTCCAACACCACGATCGCATTATCCACCACCATACCGATGGCGATCGAGAGCGACGACAGGGTGATGATATTCAGCGTCTCGCCCGAAGCCAAGATGTAGATAATGGCGGCCAACAGCGAGATGGGGATCGTCAGCACAACGATGATCGTAGCACGCCAGCGTCCGAGGAAGAGGAACACCACGAGCATAACCAACGCAAAGGTGGTGATGATGGTGTCGCGCAGCGAGTTCACCGTCGAGATGATGTTATCCGAGGTATCCATAATGGTGAAGAGATTCACGTCGGCGGGCAGCGAACCCTTCAGCTCCTCGATATAGGCCTTAACCTCGCGCGAAATGGCCACGGCATTTGCACCCGAACGCTTCTGGACGATGATCATACCGCCCTGCTCGCCGTTGTTGAAGGTCTCCTGAATACGCTCCTGAACAGAGTCCTGAATTGTTGCAACCTCGCGCAGGAGGATGGGGGCACCGTTACGGTAGCCGATCACCAAATCGTACATCTCGCTGGGATCCTCGAACTCGTGGTCCACACGCAGAGAGTAGGCGTTAGAACCCACGTCGAACGAACCTGCGGGGGTGTTGCGGTTTACGGCAGCGATGGCGCTCGAGATAGCCTCGATCGAGAGGCCGTAAGCCTCCAACTTGTTAGGATCGCAATATACCTGAATCTCACGCTGGGGAATACCCGCAATGGTAACCGAACCCACACCGCTCACACGAGCCAACGGAGTGGCGATCTGGTCGTCGAGGATTTTATAGAGTCCCGACATACTCTCTTCGGCCGTCACACCCAGCATCAGCACGGGGATCATATCGGCCGAGAACTTGAAGATAATGGGCTGACCTACGCCATCAGGCAGGGTCGTTACCATATCCAATTTATCACGCACGTCGTTGGTCAGAATGTCCAGATCGTAGCCATACTCGAACTCGAGCGTCACGATCGAGATATTCTCGCGCGACTGCGAGGTGATATCCTTCAGATGGTCAACACTGTTGAGCACGTTCTCCAACGGACGTGTCACGTTGTTCTCAATATCTTCGGCACTTGCACCCGGATACGTCGTCATAACCATCATCATATTAGACTCGATATCGGGGAAGAGGTCAATACCCAATCGCGTGAACGAGAAGACACCCATAATCGCCACGGCGACGAATAGGATGATCGATGTGATCGGGTTGTTGACCGATGTCTTATAAATATTCATCGTCTTAATTCTTTATCATTCAACTCTTAACTCCTAACTTGCGATTAATTGATGCGCTTCACTGCGATGCCGTTCTTCAGAGCCACCTGACCCGTTACGACAACCTCGTCGCCATCGGCAACACCGCTCAGCACCTCGTACTTATCGCCCATACGACGGCCCAGCTCAACCTTCTGGTACGAAACCGTACCATCGGCCTTGTAAACGTAGATGAAACGGTCGCCCGAACCCATCATCTTCACTACCGACTGATCGGGAACAACCACATTCTGGCGTGTGCCGTAGTTCATCGTAACGCGAGCGTACATACCTGGCTTGATCTGCTCCTTGCCGTTGGCTACGGTGAGCTCAACCTCGAAGGTGCGAGTCTGGGGATCGATCGACGGAGTGATGCGTGAGATCTTACCCTCGAACTTCTCATTGGGCAGTGCATCCAGCTCAACATCCACCTTCATACCCTTCTTAACATAAGTATAGAGCGACTCCGACACGTTGATAAAGATCTTCACGGGGTTGATCTGTTGCACAACGAAGATGGGCATACCACCAACCATATCGCCATTGTCGTAGTTACGAGCCGTCACCACACCCGAGATGGGCGAGATGAGCGAGGTATTCTCCAACAGGTTCTCGTAAGAGAGCTTCGACACCTCGTAAGCGGTCTTCACAGCCTCCCAGTTGGCCTTCGACTCACCACCGAACTTATAGAGCTCGTCGGTACGCTCGAAGTTAGCCTTGTTGTTCTCGTACTGAGCCTTAGCCTGAGCCAAAGCCGAGCTCTCCATCTCGGCCAGCTGCTGACCTGCGCGAACGTGATCGCCTACGTCAACCAACAGACGTGAGATACGGCGTGCCTGCTGCGGGGTGATGTTATTAACGGCAAAGCCCTCGACGTTACCCGTGAAGACACTCTGCTGCTCGACATCCTGCAGATGAACCACCTCGGTGGTAACCTTGGGAGCCTCCTCTGTCGCAACCTCGGTCTGAGCATTGTTGTTAGATTGGCAAGCCACGCTTGCAACGCAAACACCACCAGCGAGCAGTGTTCTCAAAATTACATTCATTTTCATATCTCTCTCTGTTTTTAGTTATCGGTATTGTTGTAGGTATCACCCGAGAGCTTCTCCAGCGACACCTGATTGATCAAATAGTTGTAGATGGCGTTCGAACGGGTGAGCTCGGCCTGAGTGTATGCCAACTGTGAGTTGTCCACCTCGACCAGCGTACCGCTACCCACCTCGTAACGCTTAACGGCGATGTCGTAACCACGCTTAGCCTGCGAGATGGTCTGCGCTGCGGCGTGATACTGCTTCAGGTTGGTCTGCATATTGCTGTAATACGACAGGGCTGCCGTGCGCAGCTGACGCTCGGTATTCTCGCGCTGGAGCTGCAGGTTGGTGATGTTGATCTTGGCCTGATTGATCGCAGCGCTGCGCTTGCCACCAGCGAAGATGGGCACATTGAGGCTGAACATAGCGGTCGATGATCCCATCCAATTGTAGCTCGAGATGCGGAGGCTCTCATCCATCGCTGTCCACTGGTAGTTGATCGAACCCGACAGGGTGGGCAACTTAGCAGCACGCTGGACCTTGAGCGTCTGACGAAGCATATTCTCCTGAATGTCCAACTGCTTCAGGGTTGAGTTGTTGGCCAACTCGCCCACCTCGATCATCGAGGTCATATCGTCCTCATACTCGGCCAGCGAGCCTACACAATCGACGGGGTAGTCGAGATCCATACCCAGCAACGCCTTGAGCTGCCACAAAGCCAGCGCGATGGTGTTCTCGGCGTTGAACACATTAGGCTCGGCATTGGCTACGCGCACCTGCGACTGGATGAAGTCGTACTCCGACACCTGACCTACCGAGTAACGCTTCTCAACCACCTTGTGGTTCTCCACCGCGTTGTCATACACGCGCTTATACACCTCGTAAGAGTCCTTGGCCAGAAGCACCTGATAGAAAGCCTTCGACACCTGCTCGATCATATCGATACGCGACGAACGAGCCTGCTCAACGGCCAGCTCGACATCCATACCCGAGAGCTTGAGCGACTTCCACAGCTGCGCATTCACCAGCGGCATAGCAGCCGAGAAACCGCCTGCCATAGTGTTGGTGGTACCCATCTTCACGGTCTGACCCATAATGTGGAACGAGGGTTTCTCGATATAGCGCTGGTACGATGCCGAGGCCGAAATCGTGGGCCACAGGTCGGCATAGGTACCCTTCTTGGCGTACTTCTTAGCCTGGATTGTTTGGTCGGCGATCTTCACCGTAGGATTCTCGCTCAAGGCAATCTCCAACGCCTGATCCAGAGTCAGCATCAGAGTCTGACCCGATGGCGTTGTGCCCTGCGCGTTCTCTTGTGCCATTGCAGGCACCGCAGTCACGCAAACGAGCGCGAGCAACGTAAAAAAGAGATGCTTCAGTTTCATACAATTAATAAATTTAGTAATAATTAAGTTTTTATACTCTTTTACCTATTTTTCTCCTTCTACGGCCTTATCCTTCTATGGCCTTCTCCTCCTTCTCGGCCTTCTCCTTGGCCAATGCGCGACGCTCGGCAAGCGACAGCGGGCGGGGACTTCGAGCAAGGACGTCGTCGATGATCTTGCGGCCCTTCTCCGAAGCTATGCCGCGAAGGAAATTGATAAGCATCGCCGAGAGTGCCTCCGCACGAGTAACCTCTTCAGGGATTACGGCCGCGTTCTCGTAGAGCAGCGTCTGCATCGTGTTAAAGAATAGGCGGGTCATAAGCTCCACATCCACATTGGGATCCAACTCACCATTCTCCATCGACCAATCGAGTACACACTTCAATCCCGCAAAACTCTGCTCAATGTGGCAGTGGCTCAATCGTTCGTGGATTGCGGGGTAGAACTTTTTCAAGTTAATCGTCATTCGCTTATCCACCTCTTGCATCACACCACCATTGAAGAGCGCGTATGTGCAGGCAAGCAACTGCTCGATTCCCGTATCATAGTGCCCCAGCGTCGAGAGTATCTCCTTGGCTCGATGCTCCGAATGGTACTTCACGCTCTCGAAGATCAGCTCCTCCTTGTCGCCGAACATCTCGTAGAGCGTACGCTTCGACATACCTATCGACTGAGCCACATCGTCCATACGAACCGACTTTACTCCCAGCGTAACAATCATTTGCGCAACGTGCGCTACAACTTTTTCCTTTTGTGTCATTTTTGCATCTTAGATTCCACAGTACAAATATACATACAGAAAACTAAAAAACAAAAAAAGTTTTCAAGTTTTTCGGTTTTGTGCATATTTTGTGTACCAATAGACCAACCGCCCACTCATCCCTCGTTCAGCCTCGCAGACAGCACGATCAGCCGTCACACATAACACCTTGATCCACAACACAAAAGAACCGTCGCCAAAAAACTCCCACTACGAGAGTGCAAAAATAGCGTTCCGAGGTTTTTATCCACTATTTTTTAACGACCTTTTTTCGTCGATTTGTATTCCGCCAGCCCGAAATAGTACATTTAGACCAAAACATAAAAACTAAAACACCCTGTCCGAATCTCGAACAGGGTGTTTTTTGTTATCTTGCCATCTGTGCTAATTAGCGGATGCGCTCCTTGTACTCGCGGGTGCGGCTATCAACACGGATCTTGTCGCCAGTGTTTACGAACAAGGGAACCTTAACCGTTGCACCAGTGTTTACGGTAGCGGGCTTGAGCGACGAGGTCGAAGCGGTGTCGCCCTTGATGCCAGGCTCGGTGTAGGTAACCTCCATATCGATCACGGGAGGAAGCTCGGCCGAGAGAACGCTCTCCTTCTCGGTGTGGAACATAACCTCAACGATCTGGCCGTCGGCCATCAGGTCGTAGTTCTCGATAAGGTTCTTGTCGATGTTGATCTCCTCGAAAGTCTCGGTGTGCATAAAGTGTGCACCCAGATCGTCCTCGTAGGTAAACTGGTAGGGACGACGCTCAACGCGTACCTGCTCGATCTTCTGGCTAACAGATGAGAAGGTCTTCTCGAGAACGTAGCCGTTCTCCAAGTTCTTGAGCTTTGAACGAACGAAAGCGGGACCCTTACCGGGCTTGCAGTGCTGGAAATCGACAACGAGGAAGGTCTTGTTGTCCATCTCGATGCACATACCGATCTTGATATCAGATGCTGTGATAGTCATAATTGATTGTATTTAATTTGTTAGAATTTGCTAAAATCGGCGCAAAGGTAATAAAAATTATCTAAATAGCTACAACTGTGGCAATTTATTTTGTTTCGCGCCCCTCGAACTCGTAGTGAGGCAGCTCCACACCGCAGTGCACAACGATGCGCTCCACCACACTCATTGCCACCTCCTCGATACTCTTCGGATGGGCATAGAACGAGGGCGATGCGGGCAGGATGATTGCTCCCGCCTCGGCGAGCGTAGTCATATTGCGCAGATGGATAAGCGAATAGGGCGTCTCGCGCACAACCAGCACCAATCGGCGACGCTCCTTGAGCATCACATCGGCAGCACGCTCGATCACGCTCTGCGACACCCCCGCAGCGATGCGACCGACGGTACCCATCGACGAGGGGACCACCACCATAGCATCCCAACGTGCCGAACCGCTGGCTACGGTCGAGAACATATCGTGGTTGTTGATGCGCATAATACGCTGATCCTCGGGCAGATGCTCACCCTCATATTCAACGACCTTGACGGCATCGTCGCTCAGGATCAAGGCCACACGCTCGACCCTCTCCGAGCGTAGCAACGACTGGAGCGTCAGGCGGGCATAGATGGCTCCGCTGGCAGCTGTGACGGCAACGATGATGTTCATACTTACAATTCGATTATCTTACACTTCAACCCCATCTCGCGGATGCGCTCCAGCACACGCGGCAGGGCATAGCTCATATTGCGAAAGGTCTTGTCGCTATCGTGGAAGTTGATGATGCACCCAGGCTCGATGTGCTTCACCACGCCTCGCACACACATCTCGGGCGAGACCGTAGGCGAGTAGTCGCGCGAGAGGATGTTTCCCATAATGATCTTATAGCGCTGTCCCACGGCACGCATCTGCGCAGGCGTGACACGACCGTAGGGCGGGCGGAAGAGCTCGGTGTGGAGTATTCCGTCCGCCAGATCGACATCCTCGATGTAGCGCTCGAGCGACATACCCCACCCCTTCTGGTGCGAGTAGGTGTGGTTGCCCGCCTTGTGTCCATCGTCGATGATACGCTGAAAGAGGTCGGGATACTGCTCGGCATTCTTACCCAACATAAAGAATGTAGCCTTGGCCTCGTAGCGACGCAGCGTAGCCAAAATCCACTCCGTCACACCCGGCGTGGGCCCGTCGTCGAAGGTGAGATAGACGCCGTTAGGATCGTCGATCTGCCAGATATAGTCGGGATAAAGCCGCTTAAATATGCCCCAAGGTCTAATCTTCATACTAATTGTTGGTGTTGTTACGTTCTACAACTAAAAGAAGTTCGTGCGACAAATGTAATGCTTTTTTATCTAATTGAAGGTATATATTTTGCGCAAACGAAAATTTTAGTTATATTTGTGTGACGGTATAGGGCCTTGCGGCACCTGCCCGAAGGATTTTTTTACAAATTAGATAAAATTCGCTATGAGACATATTTTTTCAGTCGTCGTTGCAACCCTCGCACTGGCCTTTGCTACCATTTCGTGCGGCACATTCGATTCGCTCACCTCTTCAAACACCTCTTCGGGTACACCCTACGAGCTGGTGGTTGTCTGCGCTCAGCCCCAATGGCAGAGCGAGCTGGGCGACACGTTGCAGGTGATCCTCAAGCAGCCCGTCAGGGAACTGATGCAATTCGAGCCGATGTACGACGTGATACGCATCCTGCCCAACAACTTCAAGAGCATGACGCGCCGTCACCGTAACATCATTCAGGTCAATGTCGACCCCTCGATCACCGAGACCAACATCGCCGCCCGCTACAACTACACAGCCGAGCCGCAGGTCTTCATCAACATTCAGGGTCCCGACAGCCACACCGTGGCGCAGTACGTTTCGGAGAACCGCGAGAATCTTCTGTATGTATTGGAGAAGGCCGAGCGCGACCGCACGATAAGCTACTCGACGCAGTACCACTCGCAGCCTATGCTTGAGATGATCAAGGAGCGTTTCGGAATAGATATGTACATCCCCGACGACTACAAGCTCTGCAGCCAGTACGACGATATGCTGTGGATCTCGCAGGAATACCCACTCGCAAGCAAGGGTTTCTTTATATATAAATACCCCTACAAGGGTTTGCAGTCGCTCTCGTCGGAGGCTTTGATGAAGGCTCGCGACCGCTTTGCACAGCGCATCCCTGGCCCCGCCGACGGCTCGTATATGATCACCGTGAATAAGATTGCCGACACCGAGGACGAGACAGGCGAGAAGTACATCCCCTTCACCCCCGAGTACCGCACACTGCGCATCGGCGATCGTCCGTGGATCGAGATGGCTGGCCTGTGGGATGTGGAGAACTACTTTATGGGAGGCCCCTACGTCAGCTACACCACCGTCAACGAGCAGACTCAGGAGGTCATTACCATCGACTGCTACGTCTATTCACCCAAGGAGAAGAAGCGTAACTTCCTGCGTGATTTGCAGCACTTGGTATATTTAGTGAACTTCCCCTCGGATAAGGCCGCCGAGGCCACCACAACAGCCGAGAGCGCAACCGCAACCACCTCGGCTAACCCTCAATAATCGGCTGCCAGAACTTCAGGTTGCGCGGCTTGTACCAGCCGTGACACCCGAAGGGCAGACGCCCCTCGGCCAACTCGTAGCACATCGCTGGCCGCACATCGAACGAAAAGCCCAACGCCTCGTCAAGTGTCGGGTAGCGTAGTTCGTGCGGTATTATGCTCCAGAACCAATCCTCGTTGTAGAGTGTTCCCGTGTGACGTTTGAAGATCTCGATCACACGCCGATGCCTGTCGCACGCCTCGACGAAGGCCTCCACTCGCCTGAGCGAGAGCCCTCCGTTACCCACTCTATTAAATCCCTGCTGACGTATGATGCGCGCAGGGTTGCGGCAGAGCCATCGCCGAAGCTGCAGCCAATGGCGAACAATGGGTCGATCGTAGATCCGTCGCTTGGGCCACGGCGCACCCACATAGTCGTAATGGCGGTCGCACCACTGCTCCAACTCGTCACGAAATATCCACGCATCGGTCTGACAAATAAGGATATACTCATACCGCTCGAACATCTGATAGAACTCCCGCGAGAGCATCATCCGATTGTAACCATCGATGCCGTTTCTTTCGCCTAACCACTCCGAGCTTACCCGCCGTCGTCCGACCTGCGGAAACTGCCGCTCGAACCACTGCGTGGGCATATTGTCGGGAACAAGAAATGTGGTGGGATAACGGCTGAGCACTCGCAGCGTATGCCTAAGCGAGCGTTCGGCACGCCCCTCGAGTAGTGGCGAGTAAAGGGGGACTACGATCTCGACCTTCTCTTTAGTTGTATTCATAGCAAACCGATTAAACAAAAAAAGCTGTGCAAATTACGCTCCACGAGGAGTTCTTTGCACAACTTTTATCGTTTCGGCACAGCCTATTCTACAATATCGGCACAGCCTTAACTGCTAAATCTTATCAAAACCTTGAGTGAACTTGATCCAATAATACTTCAGCGGATTGGTGTATTTGAGCTGCTTCCACGGACGACTGGCGTGGGGACGATGCACCACGGGGAGCGACGTGAAGAGGTAGTTGTTGAATCCCAGCGCACGCGAGCGTTGTGAGATGGTCACATCGAACCAATGCTTTTCGGGGTTAAGCTCACGAAAATCAAACGCCGCAAGCAGGCGGTTGGTCAAAAGCGAACAGCAGAAGCTGCAATGTTTCTTCACCGTGTAGGTACCCTTAAAGTAACCCTTGGCATATTCGTAGGGGTAATTCACCTCGCCACTCTCGTCCACCGTCACAGCGGCGGCTATGCCGCAGTCCTCGCGCTCGGACGCACCCTCGACCAATTTCTGCACCGTATCGACCGCAACTTCCACATCCGACTCGACGATCAAAAGGTCGGCATCGGCCTCCAGAGCCTCCTGCTGACTGCGTTGCAGCACGAGCAGATAATTGGGCGAGGGGTGGGTCGTAATGTCGGCAAGATTTACCAGACGCACATCGTCCCACTGGGCGATGTAGTGCTCCAGCTTGGCGGTGTTCTCGGGCGTAGAGAAGTCGTTGTATATCGTGTAGATATGGGGTACAGCTATCTCCGAGCGACGTATCGCGTTGATCGTGTCGATGGTCGATGCAATTGAATCTTTGACGGGCGTGATAATATGCAGCGCTCTCATAGTCGAATTATTGTCAGTTATGTATGGCAATTGTTGCTATTTCCCTTAAAATAAATTATCTTTGTGCGATAAGGATAATTACAAAGATAATGATTTTTTCTAAAAAAGCAACATATATCTTGTTTTTCGCGCTTGTGATGCTGCTTCCCGAGGCGGTGGCTCAGACGCGCCAGACCAAGGAGGAGTACATCGACCGCTACAAGGGCATAGCCATCGACCATATGGAGCGCTACGGCATCCCTGCCAGCATCACTCTGGCGCAGGGTATCTTGGAGTCCGATAGTGGCAACAGCAATCTGGCACGCCGTTCGAACAACCACTTCGGCATCAAGTGCAAGTCGAACTGGAAGGGCGAGCGCGTCTACCACAACGACGATGCCCCCAACGAGTGCTTCCGCAAGTACGATTCGGTGGAGGAGTCATACAATGATCACGCCGAGTTTTTGGATCAGTCGCCCCGTTACGACTCGCTCTTCGCCTACTCGTCGAGCGACTACCGCAGTTGGGCTCGCGGATTGAAGGCTGCAGGCTATGCCACCGCCCCCGACTATGCCGAGCGACTGATGAAGATCATCGAGGACAACCAGCTCTACCTCTTCGACGAGGACAACGGTGCCGAGCTCTACGCCTCGCGCCTGCGCTCGAAGCGTGGCGGAGTGGAGGCGCAGTTTGCCGAGCAGAGTAGTGTCGATGTGCCCACCACGACCGAGGCGCGTGTCGATCCCAACAACTATCGCGTGCCCGAGCGCACGTTCAACGGTTACAGCGTCTTCGTGAACAACGGCATCCACTTTGTAGTGGCACGCGACGGCGACACATTCGCCGCCATAGCCTCCACCTTCGCTCTGTCGGAAAAGACGCTGCGTAAATACAACGAGATCGATCCTCGCAGCACGGCCAACCCGATTGCGGGCGAGCAGATATACATCGAGCGCAAGCAGGCCGAATGGCTGGGCGAGGGCGACACTCACCGCATCACCGAAGGCGAAACCCCTACCTCGATCTCGCAACTCTACGCCATACGCGAGAAGAAGCTCCTGCGCCTGAACCACCTCAAGCGTGGCACACAGCTGCACACGGGAGATCTGCTGAAGTTGAAATAATTTAGTTAAGATATGGATAAATCACCCTTGCGCGAGAAGATTCTCGCCACGATAATCAACAAATCGACGCTCAAGCAGCACGTCTTCGACAACACCTTCTCGACGTTCAACGAGCTGAAGGATGTGCTCTTCGAGATAGCTTCGGAGCTGGACGACGATCTGGACGGCAAGCTTGACAAGCGAGTGCGAATCGAATACCGCGACCGTGGTAAGTTCGAGGCGCAATTGCAGGTTGCCAGCGACCTGCTCATATTCCGTATGCACACCGACGTGTTCGAGTTCGACTCGAACCACATCATCTGGCAGAACGAGTATGTGCAGCGCGAGCACAACAACTCCTATTGCGGTGTGATCGACATCTACAACTTCCTATCGGACTCGTTCAAGTTCAACCGCAACGCTGACGAGGGCTACCTGATTGGTCGTCTGTTCATCAACCGCGAGAAGTGCTTCTTCGTAGAGGGTAAGCGTCAGACACTGGTGCGCCCGATGCACTTCGGACGCGAGAAGATCACACGCGGGGACCTGATCTCGATTATGGAGACGGCCATCAACTACGCCGTCAACTTCGACCTGCTGGTGCCCAACTACGAGGAGAACAAACGCGTGACGGTGGATCAGTTCAACTCGAAGATGGACAACTCGAAGTTCATCACGGGTAAGCGCATCGGCTACGAATTCAATGTGGACGATATTTAGAAAAATTCATTATGATAAAGACTACAACCCGACTTTTACTCGCAGCGGCGCTTCTTACGATGGGCGCCGATGCTTTTGCACAAAAGAGCTTTCGCGAACTGGGCGAGATCTCGCGCCTGAACCGTGGCGTGAGTGGCCTGCGTTCGATGCAGGATGGCGAACACTACACCGTCAGCCGTGCTGGTGCCGTCATTCGTCACAGCTACACCGACGAGCAGGTGGCCGACACACTCTACCGTGGCCGCTTCTCGAGCTACGAACTCTCGCCCGCCGAGGATATGATCGTCGTGGGCAACAACTTCCGTCAGGTATATCGTCGCTCGTTCTACGGCGACTACCAGATCGTGGGGCTGAAGGATCAGCGCACGGTGATGTCGCTCAGTAATGTGCGTGATCTGTCGCTCTCGCCCGACTCGAAGATGGTGGCCTACGCCAAGGATAACAACCTCTTCATCGCCGAGTTGGGAGGCACGGAGCGTGCCATCACCACCGATGGCGAGTGGAACAAGATCATCAACGGCACAGCCGACTGGGTATATGAGGAGGAGTACGGCTTCACCAAGGGCTACGCCTTCTCGCCCGACTCACGCCAGATCGCATACCTGCGTTTCGACGAGAGCGAGGTGCCGATGTTCGAGATGATGCGCTTCGATGGCGATCTGTATAACAAACCCTACACCTTCAAGTACCCCAAGGCGGGCGACCGCAACTCTACGGTCGAGCTGTGGCTCTACGACATCGCCTCGGGCCGAAAGAGCAAGATCGACGTGGGTGCCGAGACCGACCAGTATGTCCCCTTCATTGGCTGGACCCCTGCGGGCGAGTTATACTTCTTCCGCATCAACCGCAAGCAGAACCACTTCGAGGTGGTGCTCTGCCGTAAGGATGGCGGTCAGAAGGTGATCTACGATGAGAGCTCACCCACCTATGTCGAGCGCCCTGCGTTGAGCACCGTGCGTTTTATCGACGGCGACCGCTTCATCGTGCAGAACGAGACCGCAACGGGCTGGAACCACATCTACCTGCACTCGGTGGAGAAGGGACTCATCACACCGCTCACTTCGGGCGAGTGGCAGGTGACGAGCGTTGTGGAGGCGACGAAGGATCGTGTATATTATATGTCAACCGAGACCTCGCCTCTGCGTCGCAACCTCTACTCAGTCGATTACAAGGGCAAGAAGAAGGTGCGCCTCACGGAGAAAGATGGATCGTACTCGATCTCACCGAGCAAGGGTATGAAATACTACATCTCGAACTTTATCTCGGCCACATCGGCACGCGAGGTGGAGTTGCGCGATGGTAACGGCAAGCTGATCCGCACGCTGGTCGAGAATCCCGAGATGCAGGAGCGACTGAAGACCCTGCCCAAGAAGGAGTTCTTCACCTTCACCACCGAGCGTGGCGACAAGCTCAACGCCTACATCATCAAGCCCTTGGACTTCGATCCGCAGAAGAAGTACCCCGTGCTGCTGACGCAGTACTCGGGCCCAGGATCGCAGCAGGTGGCCGACAGTTTCTCGCTCGGATGGGAGAATGTGATGGTGGCTCACGGCTACATCGTCGTGTGCTGCGACGGCCGTGGTACGGGATATATGGGCGAAAAGTTCAAGAAGCAGACCTACGGTAATCTGGGTGCTCTGGAGGTCGAGGATCAGATCTCGTTCGCACGCTATATGGCTTCGCAGCCGTATGTCGATGCTGAGCGTATCGGTATCTATGGCTGGTCGTACGGTGGATTTATGGCGCTGGGATGCGCACTGAAGGGAGATGGTCTGTTTAAGATGTCGATCGCCGTTGCTCCCGTCACCTCGTGGCGTTACTACGACACGATCTACACCGAGATATACAACGATCTGCCGCAGGACAACCCCGCGGGCTACGACGACAACTCGCCGATCAACTTCGCCGACCGTTTGGCCGACCGCACGAAGTTGCTGATTATGCACGGCACGGCCGACGACAACGTGCACTTCCAGAACACGGTGGAGATGTGCCACGCCCTGAATCGCGCTGGCAAGCAGTACGATATGATGGTCTATCCCGATCAGAACCACTCGATGGCTCCCGCCTATTCGACGCTGATCCGCGAGAAGATGATTCAATATACGTTGGATAATTTGTAATCGGTCCGACGTCGCAGAAAAAGAAGGGTGCCCAACTTTATGGTTGGACACCCTTTTTAATTTTAAGGTTAATACTTTTCTAATTTTGTTGGGGTGTGAGATCTTTTCATTGTCCCCCTGCAGGATTTACTCGATCTCGTCGGCCTTTAGGTGTGTGATTTTGCCATCACGCATTACAACCAACTCGCCATCCTCTTTCTTCACGCGCTCCTTCAGCCTCTGTTGGGCCAGAAGGATGCCGGCGTCTATCTTTTCCTGCATCTGTTCAATCTCGAGTTCACTCATAGGCTCTACAGTTTGCATATTTGACGATATGATAACGTATCCACAACCTCGCGTATCTCGTCGTGAGTGCCGTAAGCAACCTTCTTCACTCCTTCGACAGAACTGTTGTCGTAGATAACCCAATAATCACACACTTTGGCATAGAGCGACGTGAGGTAACGTATGCCTCTGTAATAACGTCGTCTCACCACCTCGGGGGGTACGTTGTGACCACCCTCGGCAACACGTTGGGCAACGCGCTCGACCGCCTGATCGGGCGACGGCAACCAGAAGTAGAGCAACGATACGAAATAGCCTTTCTCCTGCGCCATTTGGATGAATCGCGTATAACAACGGGTCGCCAACGTAGTCTCAAAAGCAAAATCCGCGCCATCGGCCAGCAGCGCATCCATACGTTTGCGCATCAGTCGTCCCGCGTCGATCGAGACCCGCGAGGGGTTGAACGGCGAGAGGCCTTTGGCTATTTCGTCGGCGTTGACAAACTCGTGACACTCCAGCATTTCGGGCAAAACCGCATAGGAAGCCGTAGTCTTTCCGGCTCCGTTACACCCTGCTATGATGTAGAGTTTTGGCATACGCAACTCGATATTCTCATTGCAAAGTTAATAATATTCTTTTAATTTCCAAATCCTCTGACGCTCAAGCTCGCCACAACCACCTCGCCAACAGACCCCAAAAAGGGGCATTACATTTGCTACACGCCATCTGGCAGGGCTTTTGCCCGAAGCATAAAATTCTAAAATCTATTATTATGACAACTGTAACAGCAACAAAAAAGTTCACTCTGAGGCCACTCCCCTACCCCGACACGGCACTCGCACCCTACCTCTCGGCCGAGACTCTGCACTACCATCACGACAAGCACCTTGCGGCCTATGTCGATAAGCTCAACTCGCTCATTGCCGACACTCCATTCTCGGCGGCCGAGTCGCTCGAGGAGATCATCTTGCAGGCCGAGGGGCCGATCTTCAACAACGCTGCGCAAGTGTGGAATCACGATTTCTACTTCGCGCAGTTCTCGCCCCATCCCACGCCACTCTCGGATGGAGCACTCGCCACGGCCATCGCCGCAGCCTTTGGCGACGAGGAGCAGATGCGCGAGCAGATCAACCGCGACGCTGTGGCACTCTTCGGATCGGGATGGGTGTGGCTGGCAAGCAACACCCACGGCGAGCTCTGCATCGTGAGCAAGTCCAACGCTGGCAACCCGATGACCGACGGGCTGTACCCGCTGCTGGCGGTGGATGTGTGGGAGCACGCCTACTACATCGACCATCGCAATGCTCGCGCCGAGGCACTCCGTGCGTTCTGGAAGGTACTCGCGTGGCCCATAGTCGAGCAGCGTTACGCCCAGATCGGTCACTCGAAGAGCGAGTAAGCGACTGCACTACATACTTTTACACAACAAAACGAGGGCGTCACCCAGATGGATGACTCCCTCGCTCATTTTCTCTTTAGGCTGCCTAAATGTTGATCTCCAAGATCTCGAACTTCAGCACACCCGCAGGCACGGTGACCTCCACCACGTCGCCCTGCTTCTTACCCAGCAGCGCCTTGGCGATGGGAGTACCGATGGCGAGTTTACCCTCGCGCAGGTTGGCCTCATTCTCCGACACGATGGTGTAGGTGACCTGCTTCTTGTTGTTGTGGTTGAGCAGTGTCACCTTGCTCAGAATCTGCACCTTGCTCTTGTCGATCTTGCTCTCGTCGATCACGCGGGCATTGGTGAGAGTCTGCTCCAACTTGGCGATGCGCATCTCCAGAAGGCCCTGTGCCTCACGAGCAGCATCGTACTCGGCATTCTCCGACAGATCGCCCTTGTCGCGAGCCTCGGCAATGGCTGCCGAGATGGCCGGACGCTCCACCGAACGCATATGATTGAGCTCATCCTTAAGTTTTTGCAAGCCTTCAGCCGTCAGATAAATAATCTCATTTGCCATATCTATAACAGTAAAAAAAGCCAGAATCCCAATCCACAAATGCTTGCCCCGAGCCTCAAGCCTTAAGGTTCGACAAGTCAGGCATCCCTAAAACCTGCTCATCCAACCTCGCGGCTCTCGCTCAGTCTGCATCGGAGATTAGAATCCCGAATTATTAGATTTAATACTTTGTTGTGTAACAAAGATACTAAGAAGTTTTTGAACTTCCAATTTTTTTTGGCACAAAGTATGCCCCGCAGAGGCGGTATGACGCTATGCTGGATAATATTCTTCGTGTGGAGCTGCGCAGGTATCTGCTGGGTTGTCAGCCGTCGGCTCTGCCCCCTTGCGGCGTGGGCGTGGGTGGTAGGGATGATACTCTGCTCGCCCCTCGCTACGCTACTTTTTTACCTGACGGCAGTGCCTTCGGTTAGGCCACGGCAACCCGTACGACAGCCATCCTACACGCGGCTACAAAACCTCGTTGCGAACGAGTGCGGCTCGCCTCTCAGCCTACGCAATAAGGTGCGAGCGCTGCACAATGCCGATCGCACCTTCACCGCCCTGATCCGCGATCTGCACCACGCCCGAAGTGAGATCAACATCGAGTACTACATACTCGGCTGCGACCGTGTGGGCGAGTCGATTATGCGACTGCTCGAACGACGTGCGCGTGCGGGGGTGAGTGTGAGGATTATCTACGATGCTGTGGGGTCGTGGCGGCTCGACCGTGGGCGGATAAAGTCACTGCTCCAGAGCGGAATAGAGATTCGGGCATATACTCCCGTTCGATTTCCATATCTACGGGCCAGCGCTCACCGTCGCAACCATCGCAAGGTGGTCACCATCGACGGACGCATAGCCTACATCGGCGGGATCAACATCGCCAGCCGCTACGTCGATGGCGGGCGGTTGGGATTCTGGCGCGACGAACACCTCCGCATCGAGGGTGCCGCCGTCGAGCAGGCGCAGGCCATCTTCGCAGCCGATTGGCGCCGTGCAGGAGGTGGCGAGCTACCCCGCCTCAAACCCCAACATCGCACCACCGCCTCGTGTGGCGTGCAGGTGGTGTGGGCCGAGGAAGGGCGATCGCGGATGGCTCTGCACCACGCCTTTGCGGAGGTTATCGCCTCGGCACGGCACAATGTGCGCATCTCGACGCCCTACTTCCTACCACCGCCGACGCTGCTCGATGCCATCTGTCGCGCGGCACGGAGTGGTGTGAGGGTGGAGCTGCTGGTGCCGATGGTGGCTGACATAGCTGTGGTGGGGTTGGCGGCCGAGGGCTACATCCGCCACTGTGCGGAGCAGGGGGTGAAGGTCTATCGCTACCGCAACGGCTTCCTCCACTCGAAGACCATCACGGTGGATGAGTCGGTGGCTGTGGTCGGCTCGGCCAACATCGACTATCGGAGTCTGTACTACAACCTCGAGGCCTCGGCCATCGTCTATAACCGCGAGACTGCGATGGACTACGCCTCTCGATTCTATGCCGATGTGGCTCTCTCGGAGGAGGTCGATGCCGAGCGACTACCGCCCCAGAGCCCTCTGCGGCAACTGCTTCAGGGGTTGGCTCGGCTTATTGCGCCATTGATGTAACCCACCCCACTCCGCCGATACGCACAAAAAAAGAGCCTATCAACAGATTGAAGATAGGCTCTTTTATTGTTTCTCAGCTCTTTACTCTGCCGCGGCAGGCTCGATGTCCTTGAACGCCTCACGGAGCTTGTCGCATACGCGGCTCTCGATGTTGCGCTCCATCGTGCAGATCAGGCTGCAGATAGCCTTGGCCGACGAGCCACCGTGACCGATCATCACAGGCTCATTCACACCGATGACGATGGTGCCACCCACGCTCTCGTAGTTCATTGCGTTCCAGAAGTTCTGGTGGTAATAGAGCTTCGGGCAGACGGGCTCCAGCACGGGGCGCAGCAGATTCAGCAACCACGGCTTGAAGGGCGTCAGACGCGAATTGATACGGTACATTGCCTCGGCCATCTTCAGGATCACGTTGCCCACAAAGCCATCGGCCACCACAACGTCGCAATACTTACCCGTGAAGATGTACGACGACTCGACATTGCCCACGAAGTTGATTCCCTTCTGCTCCTTCAGCAGATCGTACGTCGCCTTGGCCTGGGCGTTACCTTTGCCCTCCTCCTCGCCGATGTTGAGCAGTGCCACGCGGGGATTTTTGATGTCGAGCACAGCCTCGGCAAAGATTGAACCCAGCAGACCATACTGCGCCAGCACCTCGGGCTTGGCATCTACGTTGAGACCAACGTCGAGCAGCAGACCGCGACGATTCATCACAATGGGCATCAGCGTCGAGATCACGGGGCGGATCACACCCTTGATAGTGCCGATGATGGTGGTACAGCCGACCATCATTGCGCCTGTCGAGCCAGCACTCGCAAAGCCGTCGATCTTACCCTCAGCCAGATGGTTGAAGCCAACAACCATACTCGAATCCTTCTTCGCTACGAAGGCTCGTGCGGGATGGTCGCCCATCTCGATCACCTCGGTCGTGGGGACGATGTCGAAGTGCTCAGCCGAGCACTTATGCTTCTTGAGCAGCTCGCGGATGCGGGCCTCGTCGCCGAAGAGCACGATGCGGCTATCCTTGCCGATGTGCTTGAGTGCCATCACAGCACCCTCAACGGCCACCTCGGGAGCGAAGTCGCCACCCATAGCGTCGATACCGATTTTAAGCATATTTGGAGTTTTTATGTGTCGGTTAAAACAAAAAATTAGGAGAGAGTCACCTTAAAGGAGGCTCTCTCCAAAAGTTGTAGCTATCACTACTCGACCTTCTTCTCGATGGCCAGCTTGCCACGGTAGAAACCGCACTCGGGGCATACGCGGTGGTAGAGAACCGCAGAGCCGCAGTTAGAGCAGGTAACAACAGTAGGAACTACTGCCTTGTAGTGAGTTCTTCTCTTGTCGCGTCGTGTTGACGACACTTTGTGTTTAGGATGTGCCATTTTACAATCTTATTTTAAGTTATCGT
>CAZWHN010000009.1:0-25933 GCA_964633635.1 uncultured Alistipes sp.
CCCGCATCAAGAAGGCTGTAAAGGCTGCTGTTGATGCTGAGGAGGCTACTGTTGCTGAGGTTGTTGCTGCAACCGAGGCTGAGTAAGCTCACAAGTGAAGAGATTTTATTAACAATTTAACACAGTACAATTATGGAAATCAAAGCAGCAGATGTAATGAAGCTCCGCAAGATGACCGGCGCTGGTATGATGGATTGCAAGAAGGCTCTTCAGGAGGCTGAGGGCGATTTCGAGCGCGCTAAGGATATCATCCGCGAGAAGGGTAAGCTCGTAGTTAGCAAGCGTGCTGACCGCAGCGCATCTGAGGGTGTTGTAGTAACCAAGATCGTTGGCCAGAAGGCATACCTGTTGTGCCTCGCTTGCGAGACCGACTTCGTGGCTCAGAACTCTGAGTTCTCGGCTTCGGCTAACGCAATTCTGGAGATCGCAGTTGCCGCTGATGCCGCTGATGTAGAGGCTCTGAAGGCTGTTAAGAACGCTGAGGGCATCACCGTAGAGGAGATGGTAACCGAGAAGTCAGGTCAGACTGGCGAGAAGGTTGAGTTGGCTTACTACGGCCGCATCGAGGCTCCCTACTGCAACGCTTACGTTCACTTCAACAAGAAGCTCGGTACCATCCTCGGTTTCAACAAGGAGGTATCTGAGGAGGTTGCTCACACCATCGCAATGCAGGCTACCGCTATGGCTCCCATCTCTATCGACGAGAACGACTGCCCCGCAGAGGTAGTTGAGAAGGAGAAGGCTATCGCATTGGAGATGATGAAGCAGGATCCCAAGAACGCAAACAAGCCTGAGGCTATTCTGGCAAAGATCGCTGAGGGTAAGATGCGTAAGTTCTTCGAGGAGAACACTCTTCTGAACCAGGCTCTCGTTGGTGAGAAGATCTCTATCCGCGAGTACTTGCAGCAGGCCGACAAGGAGGCAACTGTTGTTGCTTACAAGCGTTTCGCTCTGGAGGCTTAATCCGAAAGATATATCCACGAGATATAGACAACCTGTCGCCACATTTTGGCGACAGGTTTTTTTATATATAGATCTGTTTTTATTACCTTTTTCGTATCTTTGCGGCGATGAAATGGTTGACCAAAATAGCGATTGTGGTGGCGCTGGCATTTTTCCCCGCTCTGGCCGATGCGCAGGGGTATGTGAAGATGAATGCGCTCTACGCTCCCGTGGGTGTGCTGAACCCCTCGGTGGAGTTCGCTGTGTCGAAACATTCGTCGGTGGCCTTCGATGCCACATTCTCGCCGTGGCGCAGCTGGAACGGCAAGCGATCACTCTTCGGAATCGTCTTGGGCGAGTATCGTTACTACTTCAAGCAGGCCACCGAAGGTTGGTATCTGAGTGCCAATGGCGGTATGACCTTTTTCAACATCCATCGCGTTGAGCTCTTCACCAATGGACATCTCATCTCTCGCCAGAACGACTACGGTAAGGGTTTTAGCGTGGCTGTGGGCGCTGGTGGTGGCTGGGCCAAGCACTTGGGTGAGAGGTGGATAATGGATATATTCGTTACTGTCGATAAACTCTGGTCGTGGTACAACCGCTACGACGGCTCGGGCAACATCAATATGCATCCCAATGGCCACGAGGGCTATCTCAAGCCCGATCCCTTCAATGGCTCGGTGGAGACCTTGCCGCTGAAGTTCGGAATCTCGTTCGGTTATAGGATTCTTAAGCCAAAGAGCGAATAATAAAAAAGGCTACCCGACGGGCAGCCTTTTTCTATTGCGACATTAGCCGAAGCTATCTCTTGAGAACCAGCTTCTCACCCCATACGGGCAGATACACACCCTCGCGGTTGAGCTTCTCGCACACGTTTATACCATACTCATACGACCAGCGCCACTGCGTGATCGAATGACCCAGCTCGAGAATGTGCGACATCAGCACCTCCGTGGGGTTGATCTTCTTCACAGCCTCGGCCATATTGAGCCCAACGGCCAAGTGGGGGACAAAGAGATCGACCTCGGTAGTGGGGTTGAGCTGCTCGTAGTTGTGAGCATCGCCCGAGAAGAAGATGACATAATCCTTGCCCTTGTTGGCGTAACAATTCACCTCGTAGGTGTTGACGAAGTTCACGAGCGTCTTGTTGTGATCGACGGTCGTCACCTTCACGCTGATGTTACCCACCGTGAACTCGTCGCCCGTCGAGACCTTGTGGCCATTGTCCATAAAGTTAGAGTATATGGCCTTGCCCTGACGAGCCAGCTCATCCTTCAGCGGCTTCCAATTGTGGTCGCCGTGGTTGTGGGTGATGAGCAGGAAGTCGATCATCGGAGCCAACTTCTCGGCGTACTTGTGGTAGAGGTCGATGCCGAAGCATTGCGAGTCGGTCTTCACCACATAGCCCATATTGTAGAGCTGCCAGATGGCCACCTGACCGCGCTTAACCTTGGTTGCGGGGATCTCGGCAATCAGCTTGTCGAGAGCCATATTGTAGTACTGCATCAATCCCCAGCCCTCGATGCCGCGCACCTTCTCCGAGCCTGCGGGGGCTGCGAGATACTCGCTAAAGAGCGTGTGGGTGAAGCTATCGACGTAGGTCTGCATCTCGTTCATCGCCGCGCGACGCTCCTGCGTCAGCTCCAGGCACGAGGTCTTGTTCCAAAATGTGTCGGCCAATTGTTCGATGGTTTGCGCCGACAGCAGGGTGGGCATCACGACACCCACCACAATGAGCAGTTGTTTAATCAGGTTTTTCATTTTTACTCCATTTATTTCTTAATATTGGGTTCCTCCAAGCCGTAGCCGTTGCTCTTATCGACGCGCTTCAGGATCACAGCCACGCAGATGGCCACAACACCAAACAGGGCGAAGATAGACATCGGGATGGTGTAGTCGTAGCTAACACCCTCGGCTGTTTCGATCGTAGCGTAGTTCTGGATCACCGAGCCGATCAGCACGGGAACCATCGACAGACCGATGTTCTGGATGTAGAAGATGATCGCATAGGCCGATCCCAGCTGCTTCAAGGGGATGATCTTAGGCACCGCGGGCCACATAGCCGAAGGCACGAGCGAGAAGGCGATGCCGAGCAAAATCATCACGCCGATGGCAAACCACCACTCGTTCAGGATGGGCAGTGCGAAGAGAACGTGTACGAGAGTCAGCATTGCCGAGCCGATGATCATCAGCGTAGCACCCTTACCCATACGGTCGTACAACGAGCCGAAGAAGGGGGTGAGAAGAATCGTACCGAAGGGCAGCATCGCGGGGATAAGACCTGCCAACTCAGGCTCGACGTTGTATTTGTAGATCATCAACTTCGTTGCGAACTTCAGGAACGGGAATACACCCGAGTAGAACAGCACGCAGAGGATGGCGATGAGCCAGAAACCCTTGTTGGTGAATATGTACTTCAGGTCGCTGAACTTGAACTCCTCCTCGTTAGCGGCATCTGCCACATCGCCCGAGGCGTCCAACTTCCTATCCATCACGCAGTAAACCAGATACGACACCAATCCCACGCAGAGGAACGCCGCACCCAGCAGCACAGGGGCCGACACCTCGCCCATAGCGTTGGCGATAGGCAGCGAGCAGGCCAGCGCCACAGCCGTGCCGATACGCGCCATAGCCACCTGCAGACCCATTGCGAGCGCCAACTCGTGGCCCGTGAACCACTTGGCTATGATCTTCGTGACGGTGATACCCGTAATCTCGGCACCCATACCGAAAATGGCAAAACCTAAAGCGGCCAATGCAACCTGCATCGGGTAGCCGAAGATCTCGGCGTCGCCAAAGTTGCTATCCAGCGCCCACCACTTCAGCAGCGTACCCACCACCATCAGCGAGGCACTCATCGTACCCGTGAAGCGCACACCGCACTTGTCGAGGATGATACCGCCGAAGAACAACATCAGCAGGAATACGTTGATGTAGCCGTATGCGCCCGAGAAGAAGCCATACTCGTCACTGGTCCAGCCGAGTCCGCCGTCGGCTGCGGTCTTGGTGAGAAGATCCTCGAGCGGAGCCATCACATCGGTGATGAAGTAGCCGCACATCATCGTGAACGACACAATCAGAAGTGCTGTCCAGCGTGCAGCCGCCGAGTCGTTAAGTCTTTGTTTGATCTGTTCCATTTTTATTTAAGTTTTTATTGAATTAGCGTTTGCGTTCTACCGCTACTTTTTGCTATTCATCGGTCGAGGTGTAGTATTTCAACGCCTCGTAGGCATCTTCGATACCCAACTCGCCCGCCTTCGACAGATCGAGACAGCCCTTGCGGGTATCCTTCATAAATATCTGCACCAAACCACGGTTGTAGTACGCCTCGCCGAACGAGGGGTTGAGTTCGATGGCCTTCGTGTAGTCGTCGTAAGCCTCGGGCAGCTCGTTCGAGATGGCGTGCAGGTTGGCGCGGTTGTAGTAACTATATGCAAAGTCGGGGTAGAGCTTGATAGCCTTGTTAATATCCTCTATGGCCTCGTCGTAGTTGTAGGTGCGCGAGCCGCGGTTTTGCAGTCGGTTGGCGGGGTCCGAGTCGATCGTGATACGCTGGTAGGAGTTGTCGATCGACGATATGAAGTCGATCATCTCGGCACGCGTGGTCGAACGATTGATGTAGAGGAAGGGGTTTGAGGGGTTCTCCGTGATGGCAGCCGTGAGCGTGCTCACCGAGTTGGTGTACTGCTTGATGAGCGACTGCGTCACACCACGCTCGAAGTAGGTGATCCACGTCGGTATCTCGCGGCGCATACGCTCGTTGAGCGCACGATCCATCGCCACCAACGAGTCGGGAGCAATGTTGCTCTGCTCGCGCGAGATGGTAAGCAGCGGGTTGCCCACCTTCTGCTTGAAGTCCTCCATACGCTGGGCGTGGTAGATCGCACCACGGGCCTGCATAGCCGAGTCGGCCTGCATAAGCGTGAACTTGTAGAGTGGTATGAGTTTCAGATTGACATCCTGCCCTCCGCCGCCAGCTGTTGCGATGTTGTTCTCGAAATTGCTGCCCGAGAGCTTGGCGTCGAACGAGAGCAGCTTGTCGAACTTCTGCGTGGTGTCGGCATATATCGAGTAGGTCGTGTCGCTCAGGCGCGATTTGTAGTCGGCGATCTTGCGCTCGGCCGTCTCACGATCAGAACGTGCCCCCTTCGGGTCACCCACCATAGCTCGCAGATAGCTGCGATTCAGATATGCGTTGGCAAAGTCGGGGTAGAGACGTATGGCCTGCGTGTAGTCGTTGATAGCCTTCTGCACCTCGCCCACCTGCGAATACAATCCCGCACGGTTGTAGTACACCAGCACGTTGTTGGGCGTGTATTGTGCCACACGGTTGTAATCCTCCAGAGCGCGGTTGTAGTCGCCTATCTGGGTGCGCACGATGGCTCGGTTGAAGTAGGTTAGCGAGTTGGTTGAGTCGAGCTCGATCACTCGGTCGAAGTCGTTGAGAGCCAACATCGGACGATTGGTGTCGGAATACACCAGCGCACGGTTGAAGTACGAAAGCAGGTAGGTCGAGTCGTGCCTTAGCGCGGTGTTGAAATCCTGCTCGGCCTCGTCGAAACGCTTCTGATTCATATAGAGGATTCCTCGGCGGTTGTAGCCGTTGGGGTCCTCGCGGTTGGTGCGGATGGCGGTGTCGAAGTTCTCGTACGCCTGCACGGTATCCTTTAGTTGCAGGTAGCATACACCGCGATTGACATAGGCGTCGGCCACCTTCTTCTCGAAGCGGATGAACATATCGAAGTCGGCAATCGCCTCCTCGAATTGCTGGTTCAGCAGACGTGTCACGCCGCGGCTGTAATATGGGCCAGGCAGGTCGGGACGCAGGTCTATCGCTTCGTGAAAGTCGTTCAGTGCATCGTCGTAATTGCCCAATCGCGATCGCGTGATGGCTCGGTAGGTGTAGGCATCGGTGAAGACGGGATTCTTCTCGATGGCGATCGAGAAGTCGGCATCGGCACCCAGCAGATCGTCGAGGTTGTACTTGGCGATACCGCGCAAGAAGTAGCCCTCGTAGGCATCGGCATCGAAACGCAGCAGCACGTTCAAGGTACGGATCGCCTCCTGATAGTCGTTGTTCATCATAAACTGACGACCCATCCAGAAGAAGTAGTTCTTGTTGTACTGCGTCGAAGCGCCAAACGCCACGAGCACCACGGCGAGGGTTAATATAGTCTTTAATATGCCTTTTCGCATCTTCAAATTCTCTTCCTGTTTTCTATACAAAACGAGCGGCAGCGCAAATTATTGCTGGTCGTAACCGAAACGACGCAGCTGTCGTTCGTTGTTGCGCCAATCCTCCTGCACCTTGACAACGAGCTGCAAGAAGACCTTCTTGCCCAAGAAGCGCTCCATATCCTCACGGGCCTGCTGGCCTACGCGCTTCAATCGCTCGCCCTTGTGGCCGATGACGATTCCCTTCTGCGAGGTGCGGGCGACGTAGATCGTGGCCGATATGCGATCGATCTTGGGTTCCTCCTTGTAGGTGTCGATCTCGATCTCGCAGCAGTAGGGGATCTCCTTCTCGTAGTTGAGCAGAATCTTCTCGCGGATGATCTCCGAGGCGAAGAAACGCAGCGTCTTATCCGTCAGTGTATCCTTCGGATAGAAGGGCTCGCCCTCGGGCAGTCGCTCCAGAATGGCATTGAGTACACCTCGCATACCTACCTGCTCCTTGGCCGATACGGGGATAATCACCGCACGGGGCATACGCTCCTGCCATTGAGCCACCAGCGCCTCCAAACGCTCGGGAGTCGTCAGGTCGATCTTGTTCACCACCACGATGGTGGGAATCTCGCTACGATTCACACGCTCGACGATGGCCTCCGAGCGATCGCTCTGCTCGACGGTGTCGGTGACGTAGAGTATCACGTCGGCATCATCGACTGCGCCGTGTACGAAGTTCATCATCGACTCCTGCAACTTGTAGGCGGGTTTCAGGATTCCCGGGGTGTCGGAATATACGATCTGGAAATCGTCGCCATTGACGATGCCCATAATGCGGTGGCGCGTGGTCTGTGCCTTCGAAGTGATGATCGACAGACGCTCACCCACCAGAGCATTCATCAGCGTAGATTTACCCACGTTGGGGTTGCCTATGATATTTACAAATCCTGAACGATGTGCCATAACAAAATAATTTTCCTACAAAGGTAGGAAATTATTGGTAAAAATCAGCAATTTGTAGGACAAAAAGAGCCTGCCACATCTGCGGCAGGCTCTGGGGTTATCTCCTCGGCTTGGGACCGGTAAGATCGAGTGTGAGGAGTTACTTTACCTTCACCGTCCACTTCTGGCCACTCTTCGTGAACGAGAAGTTGCCCGAGGTGAGTGCAAATACCGCCACCTCACGGCCGTTGCGGCTACTCATTCCCTTCAGCTGTACGCCCTTAGTGTCGGCAAATCCCTCCACCGAGGCCTCCTCGACGGGCAGATACAACGTAGCCGAGGTGTTGGCTGGTACGCTACACTCGTAGCTGAGCAGAGTGCCCTTGTCGGCCTTCCAAGCGCTGCGGATTGATCCGTAATTAGAGTGATAGGTGCCGTCGGCCGAGCTGTACGTTCCGCCGGGCAGGGGCTGCAGGATGAACTCCTTGTAGCCGCGACCGCCCTCGGTGGTGATGCCGAGGTGGTACTCGTAGAGCCACGATCCGACCGATCCGAGTGCAAAGTGGTTGAACGAGTTCATCGAGCTCTCGCCACCCTGCTGGAATGCCAATTCGTATGAGTTCCAACGCTCCCACATCGACGTTGATCCCAACTTCACGGGGTAGAGCCACGAAGCGTAGTCAGTGCAGGCGAACATACGGTAAGCCTCCTCGATGTAGCCGTTGGCCGTCAGAGCGGGCAGGATATTTGGTGTGCCCGAGAAGCCCGTTGTGATGGTGTAGGGGAGCGACTGTGCGGTGGGGTTCGACTGCGGAGGATTGCTCGACTGATCGAAGCCGCGACGTCCCGAAACTTTTACCTCGCCCTCGTTACCACTGCGTGAGGGGTTGGCCGCAAGCTCCGATAGACGCTTGGCGGCAAACTCCTTGTAGGTCATACCAGCGTTTGTTCCTTCGGTTATGGTCATCTCGTCGCTGAAAAGATCGAAGTTCAGCGGCGTAGCATACGACGCCTGCGAATCCATCAGGCCACCCACCTTGCCCGTCTGTATCGCCACCGAGCGGGTCATACCCGTCGTGGGATCGACGTAGGCCTCGTTGAAGGCGCGCTTGCCCGCCTCGTAGCGGGTGCGGAGCTCGTTGGCGTAGTCGCTCTCACCAATCGCGTCGGCCATCACAGCCGTGCGATAGATCATAGCCAGGTAGATTGCGTTGTTGCATATATCGCTCGAGGTGCGTGAATCGACACTGAGCCAATCCGCCAGACCGCTCGTGCGCGACGAGAGTGCTTCGAAACCGGGGATCTTGTAGTGGTGCATACCATCGAGCCACAGCTTCATAGCCTCGAAGTTCTCGGCAATGATCTGTGTGTCGCCGTACTGCTGATATACCTGCCACGGTACCATACACACCGCTGCTGCCCACGTCGTACCGTCGGCAAACGAGGTGGCTCGCTCGCGCGAGTAGGTGGGTACGGTGCTGCCAATACCGCCCGCAGGAGCGTCGGCACCACCCACGCCCTGATCGTTGCGCAGTGCCACCATCCATTGGCGGAAGAAACTCTGTACGTCGGCATTGTACGACGCTGTGCGTGAATAGGCCTGCGCATCGCCCGTCCAGCCCATACGCTCGTTACGCTGGGGACAGTCGGTCGGGATGGAGAAGAAGTTGCCCAACTGGCTACGCTGTATGTTCTTGAAAAGCTGGTTGATAAGTGTGCCTGTCGAGTCGGTGGTCTGGCCTGTGTACTCGCCCGAAACCTGCTCCGACGAAAGCACAATACCCTCGACACTCTTCAGCGGCAGCGGCTCTGTGCGTGAGGGCGTTGTGATCTGCACATAGCGGTAGCCACGGTAGGTGAAGTGCGGCTCGATCACCACCTCTCGACTCTCATCGGCCTTCGATGCGGTGTAGAAGTCGGTCGCCATAGCGGCACGGTAGGTATCGTGCAGCACACGACCTGCCACGCCAGCTCGGTAGGTGCCATTCGGGCCGTACAGCGACTCGTAGGTCACACCCTCGGGGGTGGCCTTGTTGGGAGAGTCTTCGTTGCCTGGGTAGATCTCCTCGCCAAAACGCAACATCACCACGTCGCCCTCCTTCAACGTACCTGCGGGGAGCGTTACCGACGGAACGCCCACCATCGCTACACCCATATCGTAGGTGTAGGTGGTACCACGCTCGCTGTGTGTCGAGAGCACACGCTCGGCCACTCGACGCTCGACCTCGCGGATGGGACGGTCACGACGTGCCACGATCGAGAAGTCGATCCACTCACGCGGTGAGATCACCTCGGGCTGACGCCAGCCATTGGCCGCATAGCCGTTCTCGTTCCAACCCTCGATGGCGGCCTCCTTCTGGGCGTTGTAGCGCTGGCCTTGGAACATACTTGCATACTCGATCGGTCCATCGGTGTAGAGCTGCCACGTCGTGGGGTTGGTCACGACGGTCTGCTGCGTGCCGTCGGTGTAGGTCACAACCATCTTGGCCATCAGAGCCTCGTGGTCGCCCCAGAAGTTGTAGTTGGCGGGGGTGAAGGTCATATATCCTGTGTAGAATCCCGAGCCGACGATGGCGCCTAATGTGTTGTTACCATTGCTGAGCAAACGCGTGACGTCGTAGGCGTGGTAGGTCAACGTCTCGCGGTACTGGCTCATTCCAGGATTGAACCAATCCTCGCCCACACGCTGGCCGTTGATGTAGAACTCATATACGCCCATAGCCGTGAGGTAGAGCTTCGCCTTTGCGATCTTCTTCTCGGCCTCGAACTCTGTGCGGAGCATCGTGAGTGAAGCGTAGTGCGAGGGATCGGCATAACCGAAAGCACCCGACGAAACAACGATCTTGTTGCCAGTCACTTCGATGCCCTTCAATCCCTTGAAAATGCCATATCCAGCGCCTGTATTTTGGTCCAACAGCGCCACCTCTTTGCCCTGTCCGACATTCATAATGGCGTAGTCCTCAAATTCGGCCTTACCCCCCTCGGGCACGGCAAAACCTACCGAGTTGAGGTTGGGGAAGGTGTTGAAGTTGTTGCCCGAACGTCCGAGCGGAGTGATGATGAACGATGTCTGCGGACGTGTGCCACGCATTCCGAGCGCCAGCTGCTCGCCATTGATCGTAATTGATAGGTCGCTGGCGTTGGCCTGCACCTGCAACGAGTGCTTCTCGCGGGCATTGGCCGCTGTGATCAGGCGGTTGAGGTTGGTGGCGGGGTAGTTGGCCTGCGATATGGTGAGTAGGGGCTTCTCGGCCGAGTCGCCTGCGGCATAACCTACGCGATAGACGTTGATCTTCGCACCCTCGGCTGTGCCTACACCCTCGATATCCAACTCGAGACGAACGTAGTTCTCACCCTCGACATTGCCCACGTTCTGGAACTTGTCCGCAAGACGGAAGTCGTTGGCGCCGAAGATGATCGAAGCCTTCGTACCCTCTACGATCTGCACCTTGGTGCGTATGTCGAACAGCAGTGCCGACGCTGCGTCGAGAGCCATCTCGCTGCTACCGATCCACTGCGCACCGCCCCACGCCTGCTGTGAGGGGTTCATCAGTCCCGTCGAGAAGGTCGAGGCTGCCGAGTGGTCGTTGCCCTCGTTGTCGGTGACGGTCACCTGCCAGAAGTAGTCGGTCTCGGGCTTGAGCGGCGAGGCACTACCCGCAGAGCCGTAGAGGATGCCGACCGATGTGTCGTCGGCCACCACGCCGCTGTCCCACACAACTTGCGAGAGGGCTTTGTCGGTGGCCACCACGATGCGGTAGGCGCTCTGTGCGATGCCGACCTTGGTCGAGCTCATCATCCACGAAAAGTCGGGCGTGGGAGTGTCCATCGCCAACGGCTCCTCGAGTGCCGAGACTCGCAGATGGGTGATCGAATCACCTACGTTGCCGCAACTGCTTAGGCCATAGGTCAATGCGATGAGCACCACGGCAGATAGTAGAAGTTGAATTTTTCTCATAATTTTCAGGGAATTAGTAGTTTATTCACAAATTTAAGAGAAATAATTAGGATATGCCAAAAAGTTTTGGCTTTTTTATGAAACGAATGTGGTGGTGGGGGAGGGAGTAAGGAAGTAAGTAAGCAGAAAGCCCCCCTCCAAACAAAAAAGCAGCCCCTTGGACTGCTTTTGGTGTGGGAGTTGACGGATTCGAACCGCCGACCCTCTGCTTGTAAGGCAGATGCTCTGAACCAGCTGAGCTAAACTCCCTATCGGTTTGCGAGTGCAAAGGTAGCGTAAAAAAGTTAATAAACAAATTTTTTAAGATCTTTTTCTGCCGCTACTGCTCGCAGTGGAGCTTGGCTATTTGTGTAACTCGTTGTACAACATCTCGATGGCGTATGCCGAGGCACGATTGACAATCTGTCCGCGGTCGGTACCCGATGCTCGCATCACGGCCACCGTATGGGTGGGTGTCGCCACGGCGATCCACACCGTACCCACGGGCTTCTGGGCCGATCCACCCGTCGGGCCAGCAATGCCTGTTGTGGCGATGGCATAGTCGGCTCCCGATATGCGACGCACACCCTCAGCCATCTGGCGTGCCACCTCCTCGCTCACAGCTCCGTAGCGTTCGATTGCCTGAGGATCGACTCCGAGAATCTGGCTCTTGGCCTCGTTGGCGTAGGCCACCACTCCGCACAGGAAATATGCCGACGAGCCAGCCATTGCCGTGAAGCGTGAGGCTATCGCACCTCCCGTGCAACTCTCCGCCACGGCTAACGTCTGCTTGCGTTGCGTGAGCAGGTCGTGAACGAGTGCCTGCACCGAGGCATTCTCGAAGCCGACGATATGCGTGGGTATTATCTCGTAGAGCTCTCCGAAAAGAGTGTCGATCAATGAGCGAGCCGCCTGCTCGTCCTCGGCATCGTAGGTCGAGAGTCGTAGTCTCACCACATTGGGTGCAGGTAGGTAGGCCAGTTTCACCCCCTCGGGCAGAGCATCCTCCCACGCCGAGATGCGCTCGGCCAGCATCGACTCGGGCAGTCCCGAGGTGATCATCGTGCGGTGAATGTTGGCGTGGAGCGAGAAGTGAGCCTTCAGGCGCGGCATAACCTCATCCTCCATCAAGTGTTCCATCTCAAAGGGCACTCCTGGCAGCGATATCGTGACGCCTCCATCCTCCCCCTCGAACCACATTCCCGGGGCGGTGCCGTGGTGGTTGAAGAGCACCTCGCAGCAGTCGGGCACCTCGGCCTGCGAGCGATTAAGCTCGTTGAAGGTGATGCCTCTCGCGGCCAGCAGCTGCCTAACGTGGTTGGCCACGGCCTCGTCCTCGTGCATCGACGAGTGGAAAATGCGGGCCAGCGTATGCTTGGTGATGTCGTCCTTCGTGGGGCCTAATCCGCCAGTGATGATTACCACCTGCGATTGCGAGTGGGCACGCGCGAGCGACTGCTCGATCTGCGTGGCGTCGTCGCCAATAGAGAGCTTCTCGACAACGGTTATGCCAGCCGCATTGAGCTGCTTGGCTATGCTCACCGAGTTGGTATCGACGATCTGTCCGATCAGGATCTCGTCGCCGATGGTGATTATTGTTGCTTTGATCATTCTTGCTTGTTTTTTAGGCCGATGGCTCGGTCGTGCTCTGTTTCTGTGAAGCCTTGCGCAGACGCTCGTTCAGCCCCTCGCGCAGATTGCGGATCGAACGGCCTCCGCCATAGATATACTCCGTACCCACTTGCAGAAGCGTGGCTCCCGCATTCAGCATCGCCAGCGCATCATCGGGCGTTGATATTCCTCCGCAGGCGATGATGGGGTAGGTGCCTTTCGAACGGTCGTAGATGCGTCGCACCACGTCGATCGCGCGCTCACGCAACGGCGCACCGCACACTATGCCCGCCATACGTCCCAGCGAGTGCATCTTGGCTGCTGAGTGCTCCAGTCCGTAACGTCCCGTCGTGCCTCCCGTGGCGACGATGCCGTCGAGTGGCGTGTCGAGCATTATGTCGGTCATCGTGTCAATCTGCTCGTCGCTCATATCGGGAGAGATCTTTAGCAGGATGGGACGGTACTGATTCTGTCCGCGTCGGAACTCGAATAACGGCTGCAGGATGGCCATCACCTCGTCGCGGTCGTAGGGGGTGTAAGGGCGATCGGTCGAGTTGCAGCAGATGTTGACGGTGAAGTAGTCGGCATACTGATACAGAGGACGGAACAATCTTAAGTACTCCGTCGGGGCATCCTCTGCCGACGTGGTGGCGCTCTTGGCTATATTGCAGCCGATGATGATGCGGCTACGGTGGCGCTTGATGTTCTCGATTACGGCCTCCACGCCGTCGCTCTCGAAGTGGCCGTGGTAGAGCAATGCTCGATCTTGCTCCAACTTATATAGCGAGGGTGAGGTGCCAGCCCCCTGAGGCTGTGAGGTGATCGACCCGATCTCGACAAAGCCGAATCCTGTGGCCTCCATCGCGTCGATCATCGTGCCGTTGTTGTCGAATCCAGCCGCCAAGCCTATGGGCGAGGGGAACTTCATTCCGAAGGTCTCGACCTCCAACCACTCGGTGGGCGTAAGGTAACGCCGGCGCAGTATGTACCGTCCGAGTCGTGTGTTACCCACAAAGGCCGTGCGCCACTTCCGAAAGCGTAGCGCAAAGTCCTCGCCCGTGAAGTAGCGTATGGGTTTTAACAATGTTTTTATCATACTCCTTTACTCAAGTGTCGGGCGAGAGACTCCCGTCCGAATCGTCGCTCGCGCCCAAAAACGGGCAGCGACTACACAAATGTAAGAATAAAATTCGAAATTGCGCACTCTCGGTTGCCATTTCTGCACCGTGGCGAGGCTAAAAGTACTCCTCGCGGTAGCGATACGAGTTGCGCATCTGCTCAAACTCGGTGGGCGATTGCTTCAGGGCCGAGGTCTCGGCACGAAGGTCGCAGTGGCTCGTTATCGTACGGCACATATCCTGCCACCCAATCTTTTTTCGGGCGACGGGGCACACCTGCTCGGGGTACCAATTCTCGAGCGGTAATGCAAATCGCGTAGCCACAGCCCTTACGACGGCAGCCGTAGCATTGGCCTTGCCCTGCGCCGAGTAGCCTGCGATGTGGGGCGTTGCCACCACTGCCTTTTGAAGCAGTTGGCGGTCGATATTAGGCTCTCGCTCCCACACATCGAGCAGTAGCCGTTGCGGTGCCTCTATCAGAGCCTCGGTTGATGCCACCTCGCCGCGTGAGGCGTTGAGGATGACGGCATTGGGGCGCATCAGAGCCAGCGTGTGGCGGTTGATCATATGGCGAGTGGTGCTGTCGAGCGGAGTGTGCAGCGTTACGATGTCGGCACCGCTCAGCACCTCCTCCAATGGCAGAAAATCGCCCCCTTCACGCTCCTTGCGAGGCGGGTCGCAGCGCAGAATATGAAATCCCCACTCGCGGGCATACTCCTCGACGAGCGATCCGACGTGTCCCACACCCACGATTCCCAACGTGCGATCGTGCGGCTGCCATCCATCCTGCGTGGCGAGCATCGCCAGCGCCGCCGACACCCATTGCAGCACACCTGCGGCATTGCACCCCTCGGCAGTCACCACCTCAATCCCATTTTGGCGGCAGTAGTCGAGGTCGATATGGTCAAAGCCTATGGTGGCCGTAGCGATCAACTTCACTCGGCTTTCATCCAGCAGCTCGGCATTGCAGCGGGTGCGGGTGCGGATGATGAGAGCATCGGCATCGGCCACATCCTCGCGTCTGAAATCGCCCCCATCGCGGTAGATCACCTCGGCCGAGGGCTCAAAAATCCCTTTTATGTAGGGTATTGCATTGTCAATTACAACCTTCATTTGGTATATTAGGTTATTTCCGTCGGCAAATATATGTAAAAAATGAATTTTTTGTATCTTTGCACGATTAATTAGGCTGTTAAAGCCTCGATTTCAAATTTAAGAACGACTTTTGAAGATGATAAAACACCCGATCATAACCCTCGCCGTGGTGCTGTCGGCTCTCTTGGCCGTGGCTTGTGGCGGAAATAAGGGAGGTGGCAAGTTGGTCGATGCAACCGACTCGTTGTCGTATGTGGTAGGTATGAATATTGCCTACAACATTCTAAAGATGGATACCACGGTGCGTGCCGAGGCTGTAATCGCAGGCTTGGAGGATGCTCTGCGTCAGCGCGAGGTGATGACGATGGAGGATGCAAAGCGTTATTTCTTGGGCTACCGCAACTTCGACGTATATGAACGTGTGCGTGCCTACGAGGAGCAGTTCCTGAGCGATCTGGCCGCTTCGGATGGCGATGTGGTGCGTACCGAGACGGGCCTTACATATAAAGTGCTGTCGTTGGGCGATATGGGTCTTATGGCTGGTTCGGATCGTGATACGGTGGCCTTCACCTATCGCGCTACGGACATCGACGGCAATGAGGTCGATCCCGCAGCCGATCGTGCCGATACGTTGCGTGTTGCGATCAGAACCTTGCAGGAGGGACTCAAGGAGGGTGTCAAGCTGGTCGGTCAGGGCGGTAGTGTGACGCTGTGGGTGCCTTCGTCGCAGGCCTTCGGCTCGGCAGGCGATAAGGAGAAGGGCATCGAGCCCAACCAAATGCTGCGCTACGATGTGAATATCGTGGAGGTGAAGCGTCGATAAGAGTTTGAAAAGATGTTAAACAATAAATTTACCAAAAACAGAGAGATGAAAAAGTTGATTTATTCAGTAGCCGTAGTTTTGGTTGCGGCTATGGCTCTCTCTTGCTCGGGCAAGAAGAGCTATATGGAGGGCATCACAAAGGGCAGCAAGTCGAAGATGGACTCGCTCTCGTATGCCATCGGAGCTAATGTGGGTTACGGCGTAGTGGCCGATATGCCCGATATGAAGCTCAATTGGGAGGTTATGGCCGAGGCTGCCGAGAAGCAGATGCTCAAGGATCCCACCATCGTTTCGGACGAGGAGCACGAGGCAGCACTCACGCTGTTGCAGACATTCTTCAGCGACACCCGTCGTCCCCGTATGGATAACGAGGCAGCACGTCTTATCGCTCAGGACTCAACCCGTCAGCTTACGCGCGAGGATTTTGTAGATTTCGACGTATTCGAGAACGAGGATGAGCGTCGTGAGATCTCGGAGGCTTACGGTTGCGATATGGGTACCCGCCTTCGCACTATGCGTATGCCTTTGCAGACCTATTGGCTCAAGCAGGGTTTGATAGAGGGTGCTCGCAACGAGTCTATTATGACTATGGAGGATACACAGCTCCACATCCAGAAGTTCTACAACGAGACTCTGCCCAACAAGAACTTGGCCGAGTCGAATGCTTGGCTGGCCGACATCGAGAAGCAGAGCGGTGTGCAGAAGACCGAGAGCGGCCTGTTGTATCGTATCGACCGTATGGGCGACGAGAATGCAAAGCCCAAGGCTACCGACATCGTGAATGTGGATTACGAGGGTAAGCTCCGCGACGGCGTTGTGTTTGACTCATCGTACGAGCGTGGCGAGGCTATCGAGTTCCCCTTGCAGAATGTGATCAAGGGCTGGACCGAGGGTATGCAGCTCGTAGGTAAGGGTGGCCAGATTACGCTCTGGATCCCCTCTGACTTGGCTTACGGTGCCTTTGGTAGCGGTAGCGGTGTCATCGGCCCGAACGAGGCTTTGGAGTTCAAGGTTGAGCTTCACGACATCAAGGCTCCCGAGGCTGAGGAGGCTGCTGAGAGTGCCGAGTAATTTGTCGTCAGCGAAAATAAAAATCCCGTCTAACATTGCGTTAGACGGGATTTTTTATGCGTCATTCCACATTCCCGTAATCGAGCCGTATCCTGATACAGTCTTAGATCTTTTTTCTCGCTAACTAATGCGTAGCCTTGTACCACGCCGTCTGCTTCCAATCCTCGGAGTAAACCTCCGACGGAGCCGATGTGGTCAGACCCGAATAGACACTCGTGTCGATACTGTATTGTCCCGACACCACGCCATAGTTCGAGTAGAACTTATCGAGCGTATATTTTGCCACCACGGTACGATTAAGCTGCTGACGGAAGGCCGAGGCCACCGACGCATCGGCACACATTTTATCTACATAGTCGCCCAGATCGAAGAAGATGTGGCGGCTGTGACCCTCATAGGTCTGCACCTCGTCTGGATCGAAGCCATCCTTCACGGCGGCTGCATTGACCTTTTTCATTGCCGAGGCGAGTGCTCCGAGCTGCGAGGTATCGACAAGTGCCACCGATCCCGAGAAACCCTTCGTTGTGGCGTAGTGCTGATTGAAGGCTTTGCACACGGCATCTAAGTCGTAATCCATACCACCGTTGAGCATCAGCTGCGGCACAACCTCAGCGTAGGGGAATCCGTCGCCCATAATCTCGCAGGGCGAGCCAATCAGATAGCGGGCATTGTCGCGCAGGTCGTACATCGACTCGATGTTGGCCATAAAGCAGGCATCGAAGAGGATGTAGTCGAAATATACACCCGTCGAAGAGAGCGCACGCGAGAGGGTCGAGATGTCGAAACGGTTGGCACTCGACGAGTTGTACTTCTCACCGAAGTAGCGGGTGTCGTACTCGCCCTTCTGCTTCTGCCAGAATGCTTCGTGGTCGAAGCCGTCGGTCGGCTTGGTGGACATAATACGAGTGCCACTCTCGGTGGCGGTGTTGATGGGTATCCACGCCGTAGAGTGACCCGCCATCACCAATCCGTAGCGCTTGGCAGGGGCTATGCGTGTGATGTCCTTCATTATGTAGCTCAGATTCTGCTCATCCATAATGGCGGGCAGGTTGTACGTTGCCAATATGTTCTCCGTGCAGAGTCCCTCGGCGTAGGTGAGCTCGATCAACTCGGCCTTCGACTTGTCGCTATTCTGGAAGAGGTACAATATGCGGCTACGGCCGAGCACATCGCCACGCACGGCATCCTTGATGGCCGAGATGTTGCGGTAGAAGTAGAACGAGAGCTGCGTTCCCGTGAAGTAGAATATCAGCGTCTGCGGCGGGGTGTTGTCCTCGGGTGTCTTCTCGCCACACGAGGGGGTGATAACCATCACGATGGCCGCCACAATAAGAGTCAGGTATCGAAAGAGAGTCTTCATATTTTGTGTTTGGATTTTATTTGTATTCACGAACGCCGAGGTTGTTGAACTGCCAAGTGCGTTTTTTCTTGAATGTCACATCGTCGGGCTTGTTGCGATAGATGCGGCTGTAATCGAAGTAGAAGCCCTTGATCTTGCCATCGGGCACACGTCGAGGCTCGACGAGTGGGATGTACTCCACCGAGCGGCTGATGATCTCGGGACGCTTGCTCGCAACACCCATCGACGAGACCACGTCCACCGCGTGCGAGAACATAATGATGTGCATCGGATACTTCTCCGAGCGGCCGTCGCCCGACGACTTGATCGTCTCCAAGATGCCTTGCAGGTGGTAGAAGTAGGCCTCCTCCTTCTGCTTGTCGGCGCGGGCACCATAGGCGAAGATGAGCATATTCAGCACCGTGGGGTTGAACGGGTCGATGAGCATAGCATCGTTGCACACCGAGATAATCTGCTCGATCTGCTGCGTCTCGGGGCGGTCGGTGTTAAGGCCGATCATCGAGGCATACAATTCGTCCACGGCGTTGTTGGTGGCCGTGGGTTTGTAGTTATCGTGATAGGTGTAACCGTAGTAGAGGTAGTGGTACTCCTCCTCCGTGAGTCGCTCTAAGTTGTTGTAGCGCATCAGCAGATTGGGATAATAGAACGGCGACGAGGAGTCCATCGTCTTGCGCAGAATATCATCCTCGTCGGGAATCTTGGCCCAACCCATCAGCGGCAACAACAGTGCGAGCAGCAGAAGCAATCGTTTCATAAGCGTTTTTATTTGTAAAACGTCGATTTAGCACAATTCGTATTCGCGGATCAATCTTTCCAGCTTTTTCATCAATAGATCGGTGGCGGGCACCAGCGGCAGACGCAGGTTGTTCTCGATGTGGCCCATAATCGTCAGCGCAGCCTTCACACCCGTGGGGTTGCCCTGCTCGAAAAGTGCGCACACCGCCTCGTGCATCGGCTCGTAAGCCTCGGCAGCGCGGTCGAAGAGTCCCTGACCTGCTAAATAGATGGCGTGCGAGAAGCGCTTGGGGAAGGCATTCACCGCAACCGAGATCACTCCGTCGCCGCCCTTGCGCATCACATCCACCGCCATATCGTCGTCGCCCGAGAGTACCAGAAAATCCTTCGGGCAGTTCTTGATGATCTGCGTGATCTGGTCGATCTTGCCCGATGCCTCCTTGATGCCGATGATGTTCTCCACGTCGGCGGCCAGTCGGCAAGTGGTCTCGGCCGACATATTCACACCCGTGCGTCCGGGTACGTTGTAGAGGATCACGGGCACGGGCGAAGCCTCGGCAACTGCCTTGAAGTGGCGATACATACCCTCTTGCGAGGGTTTATTATAATAGGGTACAACGCTTAGGATGGCATCTACGCCATCGAGATCCATCTTCTGGATCTGCTCGATGAGGCGAGCCGTGTCGTTGCCGCCTGCGCCAGCTACAATGGGGACACGGCCTGCGACGTGCTTCTTGACAAATGCCAGCACTTCGGCACGCTCCTCGTGCGAAAGTGTGGCGGTCTCGGCCGTCGAGCCGAGGGCTACTATATAGTTTGTACCTCCGTCGATTACATAGTCGATCATATGGGCCAGCGCGTCGTAGTCGCACGCGCCGTCGCCACTAAATGGGGTAATCATTGCGGCTCCAACACCGCTGAGTTTGTGTCTCTTCATCTCTATAATTGTTTCATTAACCTTGTTCGTTACTAAAATAGTGAGCCTTGTATGGGTTGCTCCTGCGAGGGTATGGGCTCTTGCGTGGGTTCGGTTGTCGGATTCTCGGTTATTGCTACCTCGGTTGCGAGGGGGTCATCACCGATCATCCCCATAAACTCCTGCTCGGAGATGATCCGTACACCAAGCTTCTCGGCCTTCTGCAACTTCGCTGGACCTATCTTCTCGCCCGCCAGCAGGAACGATGTGTTGCCCGACACGGCTGCCAAGTTCTTTCCTCCGTGAGCCTCGATGAGCGCCTTCAGCTCGTCGCGCGAGTGGTCGGCAAAGGTGCCCGAGATAACGAAGGTCAGCCCTGCGAGCGACTCCGACATTGTCTGCTTCTGCGCAGCCTCGAATTGCAATCCAGCCCGACGCAGACGCTCTACGATGGCGATGTTCTGCTCGTCGGCGAAGTAGTCGATGATCGCATCGGCAATCTTCGCACCCACCTCCTCGGCCTCGATAAGCTCTTCGCGCGTAGCCCTCATCACGGCATCCAGCGAGCGGAAGTGCTCGGATAGATATTTCGCCGTAGTCTCGCCCACAAAACGAATGCCGAGGGCAAAGAGCACGCGGTGGAATGGCACCTGCGAGGAGTTGCTGATACTCTGTATTATATTATTGGCCGACTTCTCGCCCAAGCGGGGCAGCACGGCCAGCTGCCCAGTACGCAGATCGTACAGATCGGCTACGTTGTCAATCAGGCCGTTGTCGAAGAGCAGCTCGACGGTCTCCTCGCCTAACGACTCGATGTTCATCGCCTTGCGACGAATGAAGTGTATGATGCGTCCCACCTTCTGCGGTCGGCAGTGGCTCTGGTTGGGGCAGTAGTGCTTCGCCTCGCCCTCGTAACGCACCAGCTCGGTACCACACTCGGGGCAGTGGGTGATGTATCGCAGCGGCTCGCTGTCGGCCTTACGCTCGCTTATCTCCACCCCTGTCACCTTGGGGATGATCTCGCCACCCTTCTCCACATAGACCCTATCGCCTATGCGCAGATCCAACGCTGCAATCTGGTCGGCGTTGTGCAATGTGGCACGCTTGACCGTGGTGCCTGCCAGATGCACTGGCTCGAGGTTTGCCACGGGGGTGATTGCGCCCGTGCGTCCCACCTGATAGCTCACCTCCTTTAGACGCGTCAGAGCCTGCTCGGCCTTGAACTTATAGGCCACGGCCCACTTCGGCGCTTTCGACGTGCGACCCAGCGCACGACGATCGGCATAGCTGTTGACCTTAATTACCACGCCGTCGATCGGTACATCGAAGTGGTGACGCTTCTCGTCCCACTGAGCGATGAAGGCGTCCACCTGCTCGTCCTCAATACATCGTGCCGAGACACTCGAGACGGGAAATCCCAACCGTTGCAGGCACTCCAGACTCTCCGAGTGCGATGAGAAAGGCAGGTCACGCCCCTCGACCTGATAGGGCACGAATTGCAAATCGCGTTTGGCAACGATCTGCGACTGCTGCAACTTCAGCGTACCGGCCGCTGCATTGCGCGGATTGGCAAAGAGCTGCTCGCCCGCAGCCTCGCGCTCGCGGTTGAGACGGTCGAAGGTGGGGTAGGACATAAAAATCTCACCTCGCACCTCGAACGAGGCGATGCCGCTCTGCTCGATGAGCATCAACGGCAGACGTGCTATGGTGCGGACATTCTCCGTCACCTCGTCGCCGCGTGTGCCATCGCCACGCGTTACGGCGTAGCGCAGACGATCCTGCTCGTAGGTGAGCGCTATGGCCGTGCCGTCGTACTTGAGCTCGCAGCAGAACTCCACATCGTTGCCAACCTCCGTACGCACCTTGCCCATCCACTCGTGCAACTCGTCGAGCGAGTAGGTGTTCTGGAGCGAGAGCATAGGGTAGGCGTGGGTAATGCTGCGAAACTGATTCGTCAGGTCGCTACCCACACGCATCGTCGGCGAGTTGGGGTCGGCAAACTCGGGATGAGCGGCCTCCAACTCCTGCAACTCACGCATCAGCGAGTCGAATTCGAAGTCGCTTACCTCGGGGTTGTTTTCGACATAATATTTATAGTTGAGTCGGTTCAACAGCTCGCGCAATTGACCGAGTCGTTGCTCTACATTCATAGTTGGCGCAAATTTAGTGGTAAAGGTACATATTTTGTTTGGAACAACCTCAAAAATCAAAAAAAATGCAAAAAAAATATCAAGATTCGTTGCGATATGTAAATTTTGCTTATACTTGCAGAAAATTTCGGGAAATATGACACAAAATAGTACGAAAAAACGCTTAGTAACCAATTTTAACAACCTCTCACCTGAGCAGCAGGAGGAGGTTAAGGCCCTTTATCCGCGCGGATATGCGGATGTGATGACTCGAATCGACAAACCCAATGGCGAACCCATCTTTGTGGTGCCGTACGAGACTGACGAGATCTCCTACCTGGTGAAGATCGACGTGAAGATCGACGACGCTACGGACGACGTGGACGACGACTTCTTCGGCGACGACGAATTGAAGGGTGCCGACGAGATTCAGGACGAGAGCTCGTTGGATGACGAGGATATGTAATTTTTGTATAATTGTTTCTCAATTTCTTAAAATAAAGGAGGGTACTAACACGGGTTGTTAGTCGCCCTCTTTTTGATTTTACGCCGTCGGAAAGGAATATTTCGCCACAAAAAGGGAGTTTTAACAACCTGTTGATAATTTCCGCGGCGTAAAAGATTGGCAGATGGGAAAAAATGCGTATCTTTGGACGCAAAAAATGTTTTTTTGCAGTTTAATGCTAAACAAGATAAATGAAAAAAGTTGATGTAGTTCTCGGATTGCAATGGGGCGACGAAGGCAAGGGTAAGGTTGTCGATGTGCTTACGCCCAACTATACGGTTGTTGCACGCTTTCAGGGCGGCCCCAACGCTGGTCACTCGTTGCACTTTGGCGATAAGAGCTTTGTTCTGCGTACCGTGCCCTCGGGCATCTTCCGCGACGGCTCGATTAATATAATCGGTAATGGCGTAGTGGTCGATCCCGTGAGCCTTGCCGAGGAGTTGAAGAATATCTCGGCTCAGGGTATCCCCGTCGAGAAGAAGCTCCTTATCTCGAAGAAGGCACACATTATCCTCCCCACGCACCGTATGCTTGATGCTGCGAGTGAGGCTGCCAAAGGTAAGTCGAAGATTGGTTCGACCCTGAAGGGCATCGGCCCCACCTATATGGATAAGACGGGCCGCAACGGATTGCGCTTTGGCGATGTGCTGGCCGAGGATTTCATCGATCGCTATAACCGCCTTAAGTCGAAGCACGTCGATATGCTTGCTCAGTACGAGGGCTTCGAGTACGACGTTACAGAGTACGAGAAGACCTGGATGGAGGGCATCGACTACCTTCGCGGTTTCGAGTTTATCGACAGTGAACACGTTGTAAATAAATATATTGACGAGGATGTACCCATCTTGGCCGAGGGTGCGCAGGGTTCGTTGCTTGATGTGGACTTCGGTACATATCCCTTTGTGACCTCGTCGAATACTGTGTGTGCAGGTGTCTGCACCGGTCTGGGTGTCGCGCCCACTAAGATCGGTGAGGTGTATGGCATCTTCAAGGCCTATTGTACCCGTGTCGGCAGCGGTCCGTTCCCCACGGAGCTCTTCGACGAGACGGGTAAGGAGTTGGGTCGCATCGGTCACGAGTTTGGTGCCGTTACAGGTCGTCCCCGTCGTTGCGGCTGGCTCGATCTGGTGGCGCTGAAGTATGCCGTGATGGTCGATGGCGTGACGCAGCTCATTATGATGAAGTCGGACGTGATGAACGATTTCGACACCATCAAGATCGCCACAGCCTACCGTGTTGGCGGCGAGTTGGTGGACCATTTCCCCTACGAGGTGAACGACTCGATTGAGCCCGTTTACACCGAGTTCAAGGGCTGGAAGTGCGATATTTGCAAGGTACGTCGCTATGAGGATTTCCCCACAGAGTTCAAGCAGTACGTCGAGTTTATCGAACGAGAGACTGGCGTGCCCGTGAAGATCATCTCGGTAGGTCCCGATCGCGATGAGACCATCGTACGATAATTTAGAAGGATTGAATGCTCGATAGCATTTTCGATCGTGTGCATACCCTTCGTTCACAGCTTAGTCGCGTAAGCCGTGAGCAGGGGGTAGGTACTATGGTCGAATCTACTTTCGCGCATTTTTTCCATATAAGGGGTTAGGCCAACTGTCGCGGTTGATCGCGCCCCCATTTAACCAATATTAATCGAATGAAAGCATTAAAAATTGTTGTATTGGCCAAGCAGGTGCCCGATACCCGCAATGTGGGTAAGGATGCTATGACCCCCGAGGGTACAGTCAACCGTGCCGCGCTGCCTGCTATTTTCAATCCCGAAGATTTGAATGCCTTGGAGTTGGCTCTGCGCCTGAAGGAGCAGGTGGCTGGCTCTACGGTACACATCCTTACTATGGGCCCGCAACGTGCGGCCGATATTATCCGCGACGCACTCTATCGTGGTGCCGATGGTGGTTACCTCTTGAGCGGTCGCGAGTTTGCCGGTTCGGATACGCTGGCTACCTCTTATGCCCTCTCGTGCGCACTGCGTAAGGTGGGTGCTGATCTTATCATTGCTGGTCGTCAGGCTATCGACGGCGATACGGCTCAGGTAGGCCCTCAGGTGGCCGAGAAGCTGGGCTTGCCGCAGGTGACCTATGCCGAGCAGGTTGTTCAGGTTAAGGAGTCATCGCTCGTCGTGCGTCGTCGTTTAGAGCACGGTGTCGAGACTGTCGAGTGCCCCATCCCCGCCCTTTTGACGGTGAATTCATCAGCCCCCGAGGTGCGTCCTCAGAATGCACGTCTGGTGATGAAGTACAAGTATGCTATGATCCCCACCGAGGCTACGGCCGCAGGCGAGGAGTCGCTCGCCGCGCAGATGATGCATCAGCGCGACTACCTCCGTATTGTCGAGATGTCGGTTGCCGATATCGACTGCGAGAAGGAGCAGCTGGGACTGAGCGGCTCACCCACCAAGGTTAAGAAGATCGAGAATGTGGTCTTCCAGGCCAAGGAGGCTAAGCGCCTGAGCGCATCGGACGAGGAGATCAATGATCTTATGGTTGAACTTATTGCGAGCCACACGCTCGGTTAATCGAAACGAAGGAGTATGAATAACATATTTGTATATATCGAACTTGAGCAGGGCACGATTGCCGACGTAAGTTTGGAGCTTCTGACTAAGGGCCGCGAGCTGGCTCAGACGCTGGGTGTTAAGTTGGAGGCTGTTGTTATGGGACACAATGTGGCAGGTGTCGAGAAGGAACTTGCCAAGTATGGTGCCGACACGGTGTGGGTTGCCGATGACGAGATCTTCGCTCCGTTCCGCACTCTGCCGCACACCTCGGTGTTGTGTGGTCTTATCAAGGCCGAGCAGCCGCAGATCGTGCTGTTTGGTGCTACACCCGTTGGCCGTGACTTCGCACCCCGCGTGTCGTCGGCTCTGCATAGCGGTCTGACGGCCGACTGTACGCAGCTCGAGATTGGTCCCCACAAGGATGCCAAGACGGGCAAGGAGTACGAGAATCTGCTCTATCAGATCCGTCCCGCATTTGGCGGTAACATCATCGCTACGATCGTCAATCCCGACTGCCGTCCCCAGATGGCTACCGTCCGCGAGGGCGTGATGCGTAAGGAGGAGGCTAAGGTGGCAGCCGCTGGCGAGGTGAAGGCTATCGCTTGGCGCGACTATATCACGGATGCCGATTTGGCCGTTACCATCATCGATCGTCAGATCGAGGAGCGCAAGATCAACATCAAGGGCGCAGGCGTTATCGTGGCTGGTGGCTACGGAATGGGCTCGAAGGAGGGCTTCCAGCTCTGCCACGATCTTGCAGAGGTGCTGGGCGGAGAGGTAGGTGCTTCGCGTGCCGCTGTCGATGCAGGCTTCTGCGAGCACGAGCGTCAGGTAGGTCAGACGGGCGTGACGGTACGTCCCAAGCTCTACATCGCTTGCGGTATCTCGGGCCAGATCCAGCACACGGCTGGTATGGATCAGTCGTCGATGATCATCTCGATCAACAACGACCCCGATGCACCGATCAACAAGATCGCCGACTATGCCATCACGGGCAAGGTCGAGGAGGTGATCCCCAAGATGATCAAGTATTACAAGCAAAACTCAAAGTAACGATGGCTAATTTCTTTT
>CAZWHN010000010.1:0-24922 GCA_964633635.1 uncultured Alistipes sp.
CTGCAACAGGGGAATCGTCTTCTCCCGAGTGCCGCCCACACGCTCGACGATGGCATCGACCTTCTGGCAGACGATCTGCTTGGCAGCCTTTATATCTGAAGGGCAATTTTCACATCCCATAAGATTTTCATTAATTAGGTTTCAACTTCTCTGACTTAGTTTGCCGATACGCAATAGAGGCTCTGCTCGGTGCGCACCACAACCTTACCATCGACAAAGGCGGGGGTTGCATAGGTCATCTCGCCCGTCTGGAAGACAGCCACATCGGTGAGCTCGTCGTTGGCGGCCATAACGTGTACCTGACCATTAGTGCCGATGATATAGACCTTGCCATCGACAACCATAGGCGACGAGTAGAGCTCCATATTAAGCTCCTTCTCGGCCTTCAACTCGCCCGTCTTGGCATCGAATGCTGCCAACACACCGTAGCTCGTGGCGATATAGACACGTCCGCCAAAGGCGATGGGGCTCGACACCTCGGGCAGATAATCGCCTGCCTCCCAAAGAATTGAGCCATCGGCTCCATTGATGGCCATCAGCTTGGCATACTCATTGGCAGCGAAGATAACACCGTCGGCACTACACGGGCTGGGGCACACCTCGCCACCCATACCGCTGACGCTCCACAGCTGCTCACCCGTCGAGGGGTTGTAGGCTCTCACGTCGGGGTTACCCATCAGGATCAGCTGTGCCTTGCCATCGACCGTTGCGATGATGGGCGAGCTCCAGCACACCTTCGTGTCACGCTCCTTCTGCCAGCGCACGTTACCCGTAGCGATGTCGAAGGCCATTACCTTGTGGATGTTGTTATTATCGTACTGAACAAATACCGAGTTACCCCACACCAGCAGCGACGAAACGTAGCCGTACTGATTCTCGGGCACGCCGAGGTTCTTGGCCCATACGCGCTTGCCGTTCATATCGGCGCAAATGATGTCGCCCGTGGCGAAGATTGCGCAGACGTAGTTGCCATCCGTGGCGGCTGTAGCCGAGGCGTAACCCGTATTACCAGCCACCGCAGGGGGTGTCGAGGGAGAGCCGGGGATGCCCGTTGCGGCGAGTGTCCAGAGATGGTTACCCGTGTTCATATCGTAGCAATAGAGTTCACGAGCGGCCTCGTCGCCTCCCGTGAAGAAGATCTTGTCGTTGTGAACGATGGGCGATGAGAAGCCCTGCTTGCCCAGCTCGGTCTGACGCCACACCACCTTATCGCCCGAGGCGGGATCCCACTGTGTGGGGATGTTGCGGGCTGCCGAGTGGCCGTTCGAGTTACGACCACGGAACATATGGTGATTTACACGCGCTGCGGCAGGGGCGGCGGGTGCAGCAACGGCTGCGGGTGTAGCCTCAGCAACCTCGGCGGCTACAGCTGCCTCGGCTGCAGGAGCCTCCGTTTCGGTTGCTGTCTCTGCGGTCTCAGCAGGCGCCTCCATTGTAGGCTCAGCAGCGGCCACAGGCTCCTCCACCACGGGCTCCACATTCTCGGCCACAAGCTCCTCCGAGGCAGGCTCGTCGCTCTTAAACCAATCGGGGTTCGATGCCACCACGGCCACCAAAGCCACCACGGTCAGCACACCTGCGAGCCAATGCACATACTTGCGCGAACGGCTCTGCACCAGCCACTCGTCGAAGAGGTCGATCTCCTTGGGAGCGAGGTGCATCACGCCTTGATAGTAACCGCGCAGACACACCACAAACACCACGGCCATACCCAGCAGCAGATATACGCCCACCTTCTGGTGATCCTCCTGCACGAAGTAGGCCTTGCGAGCCAGCAGGTCCAACTGACGAATCTGCGTCTGCAACTGCTCGTTGTCCGAGTTCATCTCGTTCAGACCCTTGAGCGTCTCCATCACATCGGTCTGAAGGGGTGTGATCTGACGCACCTGAAAATAGTTGATAGCAAGCATCGAGGCAACGGTGAGCATAAACACGCCCGTCACCACGGCTATCGTTCTGTAAATATCCTTTTTCATCTTATGATTATAGTTTTCTATCCCTGTGTCACATCTGTTCTATTCTGCGGGCAGTACTCGAAACAACGTCCGCACGCCACGCAAGCCGACTGGTCGATCTGGTAGGTCTCACGACGACGCTTAACCGAGAAGCGTATCAGAGCCAACGCCAGCACCATACCCATCAGGGCACCAGCCCACGTCGAGTAGGTCTTATACTCGGCCACCACAGCATCGCGTGTTGCGGCCAGCTCCTCGACTGTTTGTCCCTTGACGTAGAAGCCCTCAACCTCCAAAGGAATGGTCTCGGGGGCATCCTGAGCCTCGTACTCGATAACCATATCGTACAAACGCACATCCTTGTGGGCACGGCTCAGGCTCTCGGCCGAGACACGCATCAGCAGCGCACCCGTGAGCATCAGCAGCGGCATAAAGAGCATATATCCCAGCAGTCGCTTCACACCCTCGCGACGCTCCTCCTGCGGAGTATTGGCAAACGGGGGCTGGATGGCATCGACGGGGCACGAGTTGTGACAGAGGTCGCAATTGACGCACTTCTTCTTCGTGATCTCGATCTTGTTGAGCGACACCGACGAGAAGATGCTCAGCAAAGCTCCGTAGGGGCATAGGAATCGGCAGAAGGGACGACCCGTGAAGACCGATATGATGAGCAGCACTATGCCGAAGATGAGCAGCTCGACATCGCCACCCAAACGGAAGATACCGATGAAGGGGTCGAACTGGCAAATCAAGAATCGGCTACGCGTAACGGCGTAGAGCAGAGTCATAATAAGGTACAACCACGGCAAGAGCCCCAGCACCATAGCCACGGGACGGCTGATGCGGCCACTCTTGACATTGACCAGCTCCTGCAACGCACCCATCGGGCAGACACCCGCACAGAACACCCTACCAAAGAGCAGAGCAAAGATGACGGGCAGCAGGAAGAAGGCCAGCACGCTCCACGGCATATTGTAAGAGCCATCCACCAGTGCAAGTGCCACATTCTGAATCGAACCTACGCTGCAAACGCAGCCCTCGCGGAAGAAGCCGAAGTAGAGCACCGAGACGATGCTGATCCAGATCATCGGCTTGCGTCTCTTCACAACGGCCCACGTCGCCGCCACGAGCAACACCAGGAGCATCGTCACATCCAACACATCCCACAGCACCTCGTTGGGCACGGCGTATTGGAGGTCGGGGTATTGATAACCCGATTCGAAGTCGGGCTTAGGAAAGCGATTTTGAGCCATCGCTACGAGCGGCGCCACAACGGCTGCCAACAGTGCTAACAATCGTCCCATAGCGCTACTCCTTTAATTTATAAGCTGTTGAATAATCCACACGCGAGATTGCATCCGACACGCACACCTGCGCGATCTGGCACTCGTTGCAGTTCACACACAGATCCTGCTTGATCTGCAGATATAGCGATCCGTTGCCGAACGAGGTGCAACCCTTTACGCACTTGCCACAGCCGTTGCACAGATCCTCGTTGATCGTGTACTCGAAGTAGGGATCCTCGACGAACTTACGCTCGATGGCTCCCGTCGGGCACATCATATTCTCAGCTGCGGTGTTCAGGTCCTTCACATTCGAGCGGTAGTAGCCGCCACACAGGTCGCAGTAGCCGCAAACACGGTTGGCGTGAATACACTTCACGGCCGATACGGGCAACACACAGTCGGTCTCGCAACGACCACACTGGGTACACTTCGTGGGGTCGATCTGCCAGAACAGATCGCCCGTGCTGGCCTTAGCCTTCAGTCCCAGCACAGCACCCGTAGCCAACACGGCACCGCCAGCCACGGCCGTACCGCACACCCTCAAGAAATCGCGACGATTTATCGGGCTTTGTATCTTTTTTCCCTCCTTCATTTATCTAATAGCTATACGGTTACGCCTCTACGCAAGGGGCACTCCTTTTCACAATCACCACAAGCGGTCTGCTGGGCAAGCTGCTCGTCGTACATAAAGATCGAGACAGTGTTGAGTCCCGCCACAACCAGACGCGAGCCATCGATGCGCACCTCGCGGGCCTCGTGACCATAGCCGAGGGCATCCTCGCCGAGCAATACGCCGTGGAACTTACCGTTGGGGCTATAACAGCTCACACGCGGCACACCCTTCTCCGAGGTGATGATGTCGCCCGAAGCTGTTGTGGTGACGTGCACGGGGTTGCAGCAGCCGCTGAACTTACCCACGGCCGTACCAGCCTCGCCAAAGGCCGAGACAAACTCGCCATCGGTGGTGTAGCACTCGACGGTGTGGCGTCCCGGGTTCGAGCAATAGACCTTGCCGTCCATATTGGTGATACCGAACGAGTAGCTCGGCACGATAAACTCGTTGGGGCTATCGATAAAGCGACGGAAACCGCCCTCGAGCGTGTATTGGCAGATGTTCTTATTCGAGGCATCGGTCACGAACACACCTCCCTCGAAAGCTGTGAGTGAGCAGTAGTCGGACTCCTCGCTACAAGCCTCCCAGCCACCACGATGCTCGCCCGTGAGCGAATAGACACCGATTTTGGTGGGGTGCAGAACGTAGAGATTGTCGCCATAATTCACCACATCGCGCACCACATCCTCCACTCTAAAGCGCGAGGTCTCGACTCCACGCTCGTCGTAGATGCGCACCGTATTCTCCACTCCGATGTAGATCGACTGCCCCACCATCTCGAAGGCAGCAACGGGCTCCTCGATCTTGAAGGCACCGACCTTACGATAAGGCGTGGGCAACTTCTCGCCCTTAGCCACGGCAGTGGCCGCTGCGTTCTCGTCGTAGAACAACTCGTCGGGCTTGGCAAACATTCTGTAAATGTTGCGTCCCGCAACTCCCAAAATTCCCAATCCTGCCACGGTCGAGCCGCCGACACGGATGAAATCCTTACGCGAAAGTTTCTTACCCTTCTCTTCCATAGTTATTTGATTTTTAGACATATCACATTGTGTGCATCACGCACGATCAGACGGCCGTCGGCATATGCCATCGGGCCCCACGCATCGGCTCCTTCGATGATACGCTGCTGACGCAGTTTCTCCATCGAGCCGTTGCCGATTTTGTAGAGGTAGAGCTCGCCATCGTCCTTAAATACAAACAGATGGCCATCTATGGCGATGTAGGGACCCAGACCGAAACGGTCGTCAGCCGCCGAGCTCCATATCGGGTTATGCAGATCCTGCGGTGAGTAGCAAGCCAGCTTACTGCGGATGCTGCCGCCATCCTTCGGAGCGATGGTGATGATCATATTGTTGTACAGAATAGGAGTCTGCTGCTCGCAAGCCAGACCCTTGTCGGCCTTGTACTGCTCCACCACGGTGGCCTTCCAACCACCTGCGTTATCCACCTGCAACAGCGCACCACCCGTACCATAGCCCGCAACCATAAGTATGCGATTCGACGAAAGACGAACAGGCGAAGGTGCAATAACCGAAGGCTGCCAACGATCTGTGCTCCAGAACAGTGTGCCACGATCGGCACCTTCAGCCGAGACGCCACATACGCCACCCACACCTGCATAGACGTAGGTACGCTTGCCACCGAGCGACATCGGGATCACCGACGAGTGCGACATCGTGAAGCCCACCGTATTGGGGGTCTCCCACACGACCTCGCCCGTGAGGCAATCCACGCCCAACATCAGAGTCTGCTCGCCAGCGGGAGCCAGCACCACCACGCCGTCATCGACACACGGACACTGTCCCGTGTACCAGAAGGGCACCTCCGACGCGAACTGCTTCTGCATATCCATCGACCAGAGCATATCGCCCGTTATGGGATCGCAGCACATAACGTGTCCCTGCGGGCCCACGGTGATGACATAACCCTCGCCTACAACGGGGATCGTACGCGAGAATCCGTGGTTACGCTTCATCGGCACACGGTACCAACGACGCCACAGCTCCTTACCCGTCTCGAGCGAGAAGCAACGCAGAGCGTCGGAGTTGAGCTGCTCGTTGTAGTCGAGCACATAGACACGGCCATTGTAGATGACGGGGGCTGCGTGGCCCTCGCCCGTCTCGAAGCTCCACATCTGCTCGAACTCACCCTCGACGAAGGGGGCACCGTCCGAGGTGTTAATGATGTTGGTGTGGTCCTCGCCACGGAAGCCTACCCACTGACCCGTGAGATCCGACTGAAAACCCTGACCATCCTCGTAGAGCATAAAATACTCGCCGATGACAACGTCGTCGGCCTTACGCTCCAGACCTGCGGGACGGTTGTCGGCTCCAGGGTTCTGCAACGCAAGATCACCCACGGGCATACGCAGATGCCACCACAGGATAAGGATCAGATAGATGGCAGAGGTAGCTGCCGCAATGTAGATTAACTTTTTCTGTTTCACTGTATTCTCTTTTTCAATTTTTTCAATGCCATTAACACGAAAGTCATATTGTACATCGGCTCCGAGTACCACAATCGTGCGAAGTACAATCCGATGGGCTCGGCACGATACAACTCACCTCGTTGCCAGATCTGGTACAAGAAGTCGAAACCTCGCTCCAGCGCCTCATCATTGCCCGCGGTCGAGGCCAAAGCGCTGATTGCACGGGCCGTGAGTGTAACCTTCGACTCTACGCCTTTGGCTCCACCCCAACCGCCATCCTCATTCTGCGCCGAGCGCAAAAAGCCGATGCCCCGCTCAATGAGAGGTTGTGCGGCCTCGTTCTTCGAGGTGGAGAGGTACTCCACCGCCGTGGCTGTGCCATAGACGGGCGAGCGCTCATTCTTCGCATTCTGATCGCCAAACCATAGTGGGGTCCACGATCCATCCTCGGCCTGCTCGCGTGCCATCCACCCTATCATACGGTCGATACTGCGACGGGCACGCTGCTGCATCTTCTCGGGCAGGGAGTCCATCCACAGCTCCATAGCCAACAGGGCGTGAGCCGAGATGTCGGCACTACTGCGATCGAAGGGCAGGCGTCCCCAACCCTTGCAGAAGGTGGGCATACCGCCGTCGTTGTTCTGCAACGCCATCAGCCACTCGATGCCTGCACCCACCTCGTCGCAATAGTTGCCACGGGTAAGGATATGCAGAGCCACCAACGCTCCCGACGTATCGTCGCCATCGGGTGCCGCACCTGGCAGATCGCTCCAGCCCCAGCCGCCAGCCTGTGCGCCAGTGAAGTAATGCTTCTGCTTGAAGGCATTGGCTCGGATGGTTGAGGCGAGCAACTCGCGCTCCTCCACATCCTCCCCCAAAGCCCTGACGCTGAGTACTGTAACCCACGACGCAAGGTCGGTGTCGATGGGCCACGAGCCATCCTCGCGCACCGTATCGTGCAGGAACTCAGCCGCTTTACGCACCACGACGTGATCGCGCAGGCCAGCCTCGCTCATACACATACTCACAAACGCCGTCAGCGGCGCAGCCTCCAGAAAACCTCCATCCTCGGGTTGCAGGGCGGTCAGCACCCGCAGACACTTGGGAACGAAGGCCTCACGCAGAGGCGAGAGGATATTTTGTCGTCCACGACGGAAACGTACTATACCCACCGCTATGAGTGCTGGAATAGCATAGCTCACCACGGGCAACTGCAAGAATCGGAAGAATCGCTGCGGCAGGATCGTAAGCTCGAAGGGGAACTGCGGTATGCGATCCCACTTTCGGACAATACCCGCCAACGCACACATCACCAAAATGGGCACCGAGAAGGTCAGGTCACGGCCGTAGTAGTCGAGCACGCCTCTGACGATATGCTCGTCGTCGATGCCGCCAAAGCGCTGCTCAAGGTAGTGTCGCGTCTGCTCGGGAGCGCGTCCTAGAGCGTAGAGCGAGGTGTAGGTGAGTAGCGTAGCGGTCATATTCGACGGGCTCTCGGGCGAGTCACCCCACGATCCGTCGCTGCACATCGTGTGCTCCAACCACTCGGCTCCGCGCTCTATGTCGGTACGATAGCGTTCGCCATCGATTCGTTGCAGGGCAAAGATTGCCACCGAGGTCGAGATGGCACTCGACGAAAGGCGACCACGCCACATCTGGCCCGAGCATCGATCGTGCTTAAGGCGTGCCGTCAGGTCGGCAATCATTGCATCTATATGGTTCAAATTCATAAAGTTCCTAATGCAAGTAGTCCATAAAAAAGGTACTCCACGTCACTCTTCCCATCGAGCAACGTTGCGGCAAATCCACCGTTCTCCAGCCAATGCGCCTCGACAAAGTCGGCAGCATCGTAGCAAGGCTGCACGCCATAGCACTGCAACGTAAAGAGTGCCGTTGCGGTCGAGAGCAGATCGGGCACGGGCGTTAACTCCGTAGCCTTGAATCCGCCATTGGGTTGCTGCATAGCGGCCAGGGCCTCGGCTCGTGCGGGCTCGAAACCCTCCGTCTGCCCGATGACCATCAGCGCCGCAGCCGTGGCATTTGTGGCAGCACCGCCGCCTCGAAGGTTGGCATATCCTCCCTCGGCCGTGCGGTAATCGGCAAGCGACGAGGGTGAGTAGTCGTTGCGGGTATCCTCCTTAAGCGACATCCACACAAACTGCGTATATGGCGACCGAGGATCGTTGTTGGGCAGGCTGCGAAAGCTCTCCAACGCTCTGATCGGTGTGCGGGTAAGAGCCTCCCACAGCAGCGAGAGTCGTCCCCGCGCTGCACTCTGCAACAATCGGCAACGCATATATGCCGCGTAATGCACCAAGTCGAGAGCATCGGCATCAATCTCGGCCAGATAGTCGCCCATCGTGCGGGCATCCTGCCTTTCGCCCAAAACCGACTCCAACAACCACCCGAAGGTGGTGTAGTAGAGATCCTCCTCGCCCTGTTTGTTGACAAAGGTCCCACGCTCGGTGCGTTGCGTATGCAGAAAATCGACAATCATCTGTCGAGCCTCGTCGCCAAGCGAAAGGCAACCACGCTCGAGCGTACGCAACAGCAGTATGGTGACACTCGATTTCATCATTTCAGTATGCGGGCCGTCACGCGGAACAACAACCGCTTAAGTTCCATATTTTCAATCGTCTCCAATGCCGCCATAGCCTGCAGGCGATACTCCTCGGCAAGGGCTCGCGTCTCGGCCAACGCGGCCTCCAGCAGCGGTCGATACTCCTCACGACGCAGCAGCGCCTTAACATCCTCGGCCGAGATGATCTGCTCGACAAATTCCTCGCTCGGAGCCATACGGCACAGCAGCGCAAAGACCGCCGAGGGACGCAACGCCACCACATTGTCGCCATCGAAATCCTCGACATCGTCCAGCAACTGATAGGCTATGCCGAGCGCCTCGGAGTAACGGTGCAGAGGCTCACGGAGCGACTCCTCGCCACCCGCACACAGGCGGCCCAGCTGCAATGACACCTCGAACGCAGGCGAGGTCTTATAGCGGAAAATATCTATCACATAATCCAGCTCGACGGCACGCTTACGATCGCACCACTCGAGCTCCATACCCTGACCACGACACAATGCAACGTGAGCATCGGCAATCACACCCGTCCACTCGCCTCGCGTGCGACTCAGCAGTCGATAACCCTCGCCCAAAAGCATATCGCCCACATTGATGGCTATCGAGGTGCCATAGAGCGAATTCAGCGTCGGCTTGCCGTAGCGCATCGCATCGTTGTCCTCGATGTCGTCGTGAACAAGCGACGCCTTGTGGAAGCACTCCACAGCGATGGCCGCACGAACAACATCATCATCGAACGTGGCCTCGCCCTTGAGGGCTGCGTAGGTAGCTGCAAGCAGATAGGGACGCCAACGCTTACCCTCGCCCGCAAGCCAATCCAGTGCGATTGTCGAGGTCGATTCGCTACTCGGCGCAATATGCTCAACAAGCTGCTCACGATTGAACCAACCATTCACCTCACGAAGCAGAGAGTCGTGGTTGATCAGGGGTGCCGAGGCATCACGTCGAGCCTGCATCATACGCTCGACGTGGTCACAATCGACCGTGGTGTCCTTACACCCTGCCACATTGAGCGGCACGGCCACACCCGGCACGGCATTGTTGACCAGCAACGGAAATGCCCGCTCCAACGAGTCGAGGCAGCTAACGCCGATGACGCAATCGATTACTCCGTTCTTAATCAGGTTGATAACCGACGTAAATCCCTCGGCCACGATGCTCATTATGCCCAGCTCCTGCGCCCGATCCTCCAACGAAGGGATGCGGCAGTTGTTGCAACGGTGGCACAGCAATCCCACCTCGTCGATCTCGGCACGACAACGAGCCGAGTCGCGCAGACACTGTGGCAAGAGCAGGATGCGACGCTCATAGGGAATACTCTCCACTACGGGCAGCCAGACATAGTTGTGCATCTCGACCATCGTCCACTCACGAAGGCTCGCTCGCAGCCCATTGTCGGCAATAAACTCGTCCGACAGCGCACCCAACTTCTCCAACGAGAGGGGCGGCACCAGAGCCTGCCGAGCAATGAACTCTGCCAAAGCTCGGCGCAAGCTATCGCGCTCGGTCTTCGATTCGGGAACGTCGTATATCTTCTTTTCACTCATAAAGTTTCACATTAACCGTAGGCTCCAAAGCCGAAGAAGTAGCGCTTCTTCAACATCTTGTAAACCACGCTTCGTTCGGGTATCTCACCGCCCTGCATATCGTGTCCAGCAACGACCTTCATTGCCGCATACTCCTCCCTCACGCTCTGACGCGAAGTGGTATCCTTGGCCTGCCACTCATCGAGGAAGTGCAACATCTTCTGCGGATCCTCCAGCAGGATGCAACCACGCGAGGTCTCGGCCGTCATACGACGAAAGGCCGCCAAGAACTCCGAATTATTAAACACCTCCACGAGGTTCGATCCGTCGGCATTGACCATCTCACGGGCCAGCTGCATCGGCGGGCAAAACTCGACAGCACCCGAGGGGGCGATGTGGTGACTCATACCAGTAGCGGCAGGGCACATAGCTTGTCCCTTGTCGTCCCAATAGGTGTCGATGATGAACAGGGGCGCATCCATACGCTGCTCGACCAAAAACTCTCGGAAGGAACGTATCTGCTCGTGGCTCAAGGCATTCTCCGTCTGGGGATGGCGTCCCACGGGGCGATATATGTAGTACCAGAGATAGGCCGCACCCTCGCGGGCCATATCCTCGATGTGTTTGCGGGTAACCAGCTCGTCGTAATTGCTGCGACCGATACTTGCCGCCACGCCGAAGATCAACTTCTCACGACGGCAGGCACGCAGTCCAGCCAACGTGCGCTCATACACATTGTCGCGGCCACGACGTGCATCGCTCTCCTCCTTCAGACCCTCGATGCTGATCAGCGGGGTTACGTTACCCAATCGACGCATACGTCGAGCCACCTCATCGGTGAGCAGTGTAGCATTGGTGAAGAGCTGGAAGTAGCAGTCGGGGTGACGCTCGATAACCTCCCACAGCCCCTTATACATCAGCGGCTCGCCGCCGAGGATGCCGAAGAAGTACGATCCCTGACTCTTACACTGGCGGATGATGCCGTCCAGCTGATCGACAGTAAGATGCTTGCGTCCCGTGGCCGTCACCCAGCAACCCGTACAGGCCAGATTGCACGACTCGGTGACCGAGATCATCACAAAGGCGGGGAAGAAGGGCTTACCCTCGGCCTGACGACGCTCGAAGTCGTTCATATTACGATAGTTGCGCCAGCAGAAGTTATAAAGGATCTTCCACAGCGCACGCGGCGTTGTGCCCCACGCAATGCGGGTCAACGTCTTGCTCAATGCCGAAAACTCTCTCCAACTAATCATTGTCACGATCCTTTCTTAATAACACGCTGGCACGACGATGCTGCAATCGCTCGCGCAACGCTTCGGTGTAAACCGCATTCATATCTACCTTGGACGTAACGCCCTCGCCCGCCTTGGCCTCACCGCCATTGATGGGAGCTTCGTCGCACTTGGCGAAGATGACCGCCCCCACGGGGCAGACTCGGGCACACGCGGGACAGTTGTTCTTGCAAGCCGTAGGCTGCGACACCTTCACCACACCATCCTCCAACGAATAGACTCCGAAGAGGCAGAAGTCGTGACATTTGCCGCAACTAATGCACTTCTCACGGTCGATGACGGGGTACCACGCATCGTGGCCACTCTTGACCTCGAATGTGTCGATCTCGCGCAACACCTCGTCCACGGCATTATCCGCAGCCGCCGAAGCCTCGAAGTGGCTCAACACCTCGTCCACCGATCCTTCACGCAGATCAACAAGCTCCGAGGGCTTGGCCCCAACCGAGTCTAACAGTGCCGTGAGGGCACGTTTGTGACAGCCGACGATCGTACTTTGAGCCAACTCTGCCACTCGATCGCTCTGCTGAAGAGCCATCTCGCACAGATCATCCACTAAATTGACACGATGGCCAGCCTCACGCAACGAAGCCACCACCTGAGCCACCTTAAGCTTGGGCAGCAACGTGCGCGACGAGCAGGCGCAAACGGTTATATCTCTACTTTTTGTCATTACTACTAAATCATTATTCCACAGCCTCGTTCATCAGCCACGCCTTGAACTCCGAAGCCTTGTTCTTGCTGATGTAAATATCCTCGGGTGTGGGTATGTTGAGTGCCACACGCAGGCGGTTGTCGAACCAAATTGTGATCTCCTTCACACACTCTCGCGAAATGATGTACTGCTTGTTCACACGCATAAACTTCGCAGGATCCAACGACGCCACCACCTGATCGAGACTTCTGTCGAGCGAATAGATTTCTCGGTCGGTGGTATAGACCTGAATCGAGTGGTTCGACGAATATACAAACGCAATCTCATCGACCGAGAGCGGAATGAGCTTATCCTTCACACGCAGCAACATACGATCCTTGTATCGGGGCGAAGGCCTCAGCGTGAGCAGCTGCTCGAGGTAGTTCTTCACGTCGCGTTGCGAGAACTTGCGGAACTTGGTCAGCGCATCGGCCAGTGCCTGCGGCTTCACGGGCTTGAGCAGGTAGTCGATGCTATTCACACGGAAGGCGTCGATGGCGTACTGGTCGTAAGCCGTGGTGAAGATAATCGGAACATCGACCTCCATCAGCTCGAAGATGTTGAACGCCGAGCCATCCGAGAGGTGTATATCCATAAAAATCAGGTCAGGGTGAATATTGTTGCGAAGCCAACGCACCGTCTGCTCGACACCCTCGGTGTTGGCCACGATCTCGATCGAGGGATCGAACGTGTTGATCATCCGCACGAGGTTCTCGTATGCAACGGTCTCGTCCTCAACGATAAGTACTTTCATTGCCATCGTCTCCTACTTTTTGAGTGGCATCACCACCTTAAACACTCCGTTCGTATTATCGACCACCACCTTCGTACCGACGAGCAGCTCGAAACGGCTCGTGAGGTTCTTGATTCCGATGCCGTTGGTGTCGGGCTTAATCAGCTTGGGGTATATCGGGTTCGTAACCGTCAGTTCATCACGCTCGTTCATCTTGATGTCGATCTGCATACGATGCTCGCTGTCGATGGTGTTATGCACCGTCACATTCTCCAGCAGGGGCAAGAGCGACAGCACGGGGATCTTCATATCGTACCTCGACGAGGGAACGTCGATATTGAACTGCAACTTCTTGGCAAAGCGCACCTGCATAACGTGGCTGAATGCCTCGACAAACTTCAACTCCTCGCCTAACGTCACAACCGACTGCTGCTCGCTGTGCAGGATATAGCGGAAGATATCCGAGAGCTTATCCACATAGCTCAACGTGCGCTCCTCGTTGCCCTGACGCACCAGCGCCGAGACGCCATTCAGCGCATTGAAGAAGAAGTGGGGGTTGATCTGATTCATCAGCGCGTCGCAACGACTCTGCAAGTTCTCGATCTGGAGCTGCTCAATGAGCTTCTCCTGCTCACGCTGCGAGGTGTAGAGCAGGTGGATGTAGCCGAGCATCGTACTGATCAGAGCGATAGTGATGAACTGCGACACCACGATACTGATGAAGTGGTCGAAATTAATCGACAACAGGTTTGTCACCAGCACATACACGCCGAACAATGCGAACGATGTGACAAGGCTCATACCGATACGCTTGATGACGTTGAGCGTACGGAAGAGATGCATATTGAGCATATTCACAAGCCAAATTGTAGCCCAGATGTAAACCGTGCGGAAAGCGAAGAACACAATAAACAGATTCTGCTTCTCGGGGTCTGTGTTATCGTAGTCGCACATAACCCACGCGATGTTGGGATACAACACGAAGATGGCGCACACGAGGCTCACCAGCCAACTGCGCTCCTTCAACATTCCTATATTTTTATCAAGCAAACTCATAATTTTTTATCTATTTATGATATGGACACACTTTTCAACCACAAAAGAAATAAAAATATTTGAAACCTAAAACACTCTATTGCCCAAAACGAAAAAATCGCTCCTAAAGACGAATTTTCGGGGGATGAAATTTTCGGGGGCGGTTTTTTCGTCTTCAGGAGCGATTTTTTCGTTTTGGTGCACCGATGTTCGCAAGTTTGCAAAAAAACGATTTACTTTGTATAGAGAAATTGTGTGTGCATATAATCAATTTTGCAAATTACCTATAAATTTAATACTACAATTATGATTAAGAAAATTGTTTTCTCGCTGGCACTTGTTGCAGCAGCAATGACTGCTTCGGCTCAGGATTGGCCGCAGTTCCTCGGCCCTACGGGCGATAGTAAATCTACGCAGAAGAACCTTTTGCGCGAGTGGCCCGCTGCGGGTCCCGAGGTTAAGTGGACGGTTGACGTGGGTATCGGCTACGGTGGCCCCGTAGTTCAGGACGGTAAGGCATATATGCTCGACCGCAACCACGAGAAGGCGGAGGAGATTATGCGTAGCTTCGACCTCCAGACAGGTAAGGAGCTGTGGAGTTACACCTACTCTGCACCGGGCAAAGTTCAATACCCGGGCTCACGCAGCGTTCCTACCGTTGATGGCAAGTATGTGTATGCCGTAGGTCATAGCGGCCACTTCCACTGCTTCGAGGCTGCTACGGGTAAGCCCGTATGGAGCAAGAACATCTGGACCGAGTACGGTGGCGACAAGCTCCCCGTGTGGGCTATCTCGCAGTGTCCGTTGGTTTATGGCGATCTGGTGATTGTTTCGTCACTTGCTCCCAATGCAGGTCTTCTGGCCTACAATAAGGTGTCGGGCGAGTTGGCGTGGAAGACCGAGAACCTTGGCCCTGAGTCATACACCAGCCCCACCATCGTTAAGGTTGATGGTGAGGACCACCTCTCAATCGTGATCTCTTCGACCAATTCGTTTATGTACCGCAACGCTCCCGTTGTAAAGGGTTGCGTGATTGGTATGAATCCCAAGACTGGCGAGGAGTTGTGGCGCTACGACAATTGGCAGTGTATGATCACCTGCGCCCCCTTGACCGAGGCTGGCGACAACAAGTTCCTCATCGTAGGTGGTTACGAGCGTGGCTCGACGCTGATTCAGGTTGTTAAGGAGAATGGCAAGTATGCCGTGAAGGAGCTCTTCATACAGAACGAGTTTGGCGATCAGACCAAGCCTGCACTCTTTATCGACGGTCACTTCTATGCGCAGTATGGCACCAACAACCGTCGTGACGGCTTGTGCTGTATGGATATCAACGGCAACGTGCTGTGGAAGACCAAGCGCGCCCCCAACTTCGACAAGGGTAGTATGATCTACGCTGATGGTCTGTTGCTGGCTACCGACGGTGCCGACGCATTGTATCTGATCGAGCCTTCAGCAGAGGGTTACAAGCAGTTGGCAAAGGCCGATTTGCTTAAGTCCGACATCGCCACCGAGGGTCGTGGCAACTGGGCACCGCTGGCATTGGCTGGTGAAGGCTTGTTGCTTATCCGCAACCACTCGAAGATGATGTGCGTGAAGGTGTCGAAATAACTGAACGGTTCGCATATTAGCAGCAGAGAGAGTTTATTTATTAATTAATTAGACCCTTGATATTATGAAAACAAAATGCAGTCTATTGTTTTTGGTCTCAATGCTATTCTTCTCGTTTGCTCAGGCTCAGCCTGCGCTAGTGAAGAAAAACGGAAGTACTTATCTTGAGGTTGATGGCAAACCTTTCGTTATGTTTACAGGAGAGTTGCACAACTCTACCAGTACGAGCGAAAGTTATATGGAGGAGATTGGCGTCTGGGAACAGATGACTAATGCGAACTTCAATACCGTCATTGCATCTTGCTCGTGGGATGTCATTGAGCGCGAAGAGGGAAAATATGATTTTACTTCGGTCGATCATCTAATTAGCAATGCCCGTAAAAACGGGCTCAAGGTAGTGCTGATTTGGTTTGCCAGCTGGAAAAACGGAAATTCCACCTATGCACCAAGTTACATTAAGCGAAATCCATCGAAATATCCATTGGTGAAGAACGAAGATGGTCGGAACCTGAATGTCCTCTCTACATTTGGCGAAGCATCCAAGAATGCCGATAAGGCAGCTTTTGAAGCTCTTATGCGTCATATTCGCGAGATAGATAAGAACTATACAGTGATTATGATGCAGGTGGAGAACGAGATGGGAATATTGGGATCGAAGAGAGACTTCTCGGCTGCTGCCGAAAAAGCGTGGAAGGGACAAGTCCCCGCCGATCTTATCAACTATTTGGTTACACACAAAGGTAAGCTGTTCCCTGAGCTGGAGAAAGTGTGGTCTGCCAATGGTTATAAGACCAAGGGTACCTGGGAGGAAGTCTTTGGCAAGAGTCATTCCAATACCGAGAATTGGCAGGAGTATCCTTTCTATACCGAAGAGATTTTCCAAGCCTATTATTATGCCAAGTATGTAGGTGAGATTACAGCAGCAGGTAAGGCTCAGCACAATATCCCGATGTTTGTGAACAACTGGCTTAAACAGCCGGGTATGGGAGCACCGGGTGGATTCCCTTCAGGAAGTCCTCTTCCCGAAGTAATTGATATATGGAGAGCAGCTGCTCCTGCAGTAGATTTTACAGCACCTGATATCTATATTGAAGAATTTGATTGGGTCTTGAGTCAGTTCTCGCTTAGCGATAATCCTATTTTCATCCCCGAGTGCCGAAGTGATGTAGCTAAGGCTCTTTATGCTTATGGTGAATACGATGCTCTTGGTTTTGCTCCGTTTGGCTTTGATGGCCCACAGGGTATGGGTGGAGCAGGAGGTATGTCTAAGGAAGAGTATGCCAACTTCCAGAAGTGCTATGGCATCCTTTCAGGTATGGGCACAATGCTGACCGACAACTATAATTCGGACAAGATGCGAGGTTTCTTTGTGACGGCAGATAACCCTAATCCAAGTATAGAGATGGGTGATTATGTTATCACATTCACATCTACCCAGCGTATGCGTGCTTTCAATTACGGTCAGGGAGCAGAGCAACTTGCTGCCGAGAATGCAGCACTTGCAGCGAGAAATCAGAACAGAACGCAGTCCGGCGCCCTTATTATTCAGACTGAAGCGGATGAGTTTTATGTGGTGGCAATCAATGGAACGCTCAATTTCGCACCCAAAGATCCTAAGGTTAAGGGACGAGTGCTGTTGGATACTCTCGAGGAGGGAACATTTAAGGATGGCAAATGGATTCCTGGCAGAAATCTGAATGGAGACGAAAACCGCCCGAACATAAACGGAGTTGGTGCACGAAGAATAGTCGTATATCAATCTACAGTAGATGCTCCTGCGGGACGGTTTAATTAGGCTACGAAATTTCCCTAATCGGCCGAGTGTGAATGTTATCCGATAACCGTCTCGACACGATTGTTGTAAATTAGATTAGGTTTACGTCAGAGGCTGACCGATATTGCGTTCGGCAGCCTCTTTTTCTTTGCTGACAATATTTTTTCTATTCTCGAAATATATTTGTACCTTTGCAAAAATATTTTTATGATCAGAGAGACTACATACACCGCAAGCGAGGAGCAGATAGCCCGCATAGCAAAGGCTATGGGTCATCCTGCCCGTATCGCAATCCTGCGCTTTTTGGCTAAACGTGATGCGTGCTACTTTGGTGCCATACACGAGGAGTTGCCCATCGCCAAAGCGACCGTGTCGCAGCACCTGAAGGAGTTGAGGGATGCGGGGCTGATTCAGGGCGAGATCGAAGCTCCGAGGGTGAAGTATTGCATCAACCGTGCTAATTGGAAGATGGCCAAATATTTGATGAGCGAATTCTTCAACCAAGCCAACGAAAACAGAAGTGGGTGCTGCTTGTAAGCGACACCCACTTTTTTATTGCCCCAACGGGCCTATTTCCCGCCAACTAAATCAGCACCAACAGATAGCCCGACGCGACGTAAGTCACCACGAACGACAGTGCAAAGGCCACCACACCACGTCCATTTTTCACGTTCGTAGCCTCGGCAAAGGCTTTGTAACTCCAATAGAAATACCACACCGTGCAGACCATCGACACGACCGATATCACCATCAGTAGCGTCGTATATTGCATTGCCGTCTGCAAACTACCTTCGGTCATAAGGGCCGTCACGCTACGCACCGAAGGGATGGCAAAGAGCAGCGTCGAGAGGTCAAACGGAATACGGGCAAAGAGGTTGAACGATGCCACATCCCAGAAGCGCACCTTCGAGCGTGACAGCACCACACCCACACCGTACAGCACCACCGAGAAGAGCAGCCACGCGGCCACCTGACGCAACGTGGCTTGCAGCAGATGGTCACCAGCGAAGTTGAGCTGCGTGATTGAGGTAAGGCGCAGTCCCGTCTGCCAGAAGAATATAGAGGTAATTATCAGCGCTGCGATACCCCAGCAGATAGCTTGACGCAGGGGTAGATAGCGGAAGGGGTTGATCAGTTTGTTCTTCATAACGTATTGTTTTAAGTGATTTTAGAGGAATTTTACAGTTTAATCTTCGTTATCCGTAGCAGTTTATAGCGGTTTGCGGCATTTTAAATTTGTGCTATTGCGGCGACAGTGCTTACCCGTGCAGTTGAGGCGACAGCATTTCTCGTGCCGCGTGCGGCTATCTATTCTCGCTCTCGATCTTGTCGAGGGCAGCGATCACCTCATCGAGACGATTTCTCACCGTCGGATAGCTCAGCCCCATACGCGAGGCCATCTCCTTGAGCGAACCGCTACACTTCACAAAATCGCTCACAAATCGCAGATCCTCGTCGCGCAGGCGCATCAGCGCAGGCAGTTCGTAGTCGCCCCCGATCTGTGTAGCACACTCGGCACAATGCATCGTCTGCACCCGTAGCGTCGAACCGCACGAGGGGCAAATCTTGGGTAGGCGTTTTCTCTTTTCGGTCGTCATAGTGGTATCGGTTTGAATATTCGCTATTCTTTATGCAAATATAGTGCACAATTAAATAAAATACAAGTATTATTTAATTTTATTTAACCATAACGTTGTAAAATTCAACCATCACACCCATTTTATTTCACTTTCGGCCAACAACGGCTCACCACCCCATCGGCATATTACTGCACAAAAAAGCCGCCTGCACTCGGCAGACGGCCTTTATCACTCACCCATAGGGGTGGATGGATTACTGAGCCTTAAGATCGTTCAAAGCCTTGTTGTACTGCTCGTACTTAGCCATCATACCCTCCTCGTCACGAAGACGGAAAGTAAGGCTCTTCAGAGTCTCCAATACACCAGTGTGCTTAGGATCGAGCTTGTAAGCAGCCTCCAAGATGGGTACTGCGGGCTTGTAAGCCTCGATAACCTTCTTCTGGTCAGCCTGGAAGTCAGCGTTGCTCTTATAGTCGCGGGTGTTCATCTCGTCGTTCATAGCGTCACCCTTGAAGATGTGAGACAGACCGAGGTTGTAGGTAGCCTGTACATTCTGGGGATCCAACTCAACAACCTTCTGGAATGACTTGATTGACTCCTCGTAGTTCTTCATACGATCGAACATAATAGCGCGGCTGTTCCACAAGCTCTTGTTCTGGGGATCACGCTGCAAAGCGCCATCAACCATATCAACCAACTCCTGAGGATCGCCAACGGGGTTCTGGGGATCGATGTAGATGCTGATCAAACCCTCGATGATCAAGGTGTTTGAGGGGTACTTAGCCAAACCCTCCATCAAAACCTGCTTTGCACGCTGGAGGTTAGCTACGCGAACCGATGAATCCTTCTGACCATAGTAAGCGTGGAAGAGGTAGTAGTAGATCTGGCCCTCCTCGTCAGCAAAACCTGCCTCCAGAGCCTTGTTCAGAACCTCAGCACCCTTAGCATAAGAAGCGGGATTGGTCTCGCCATCAACTACATACATCAGACCTGCGTTGAAGAGGTAGTTGTAGTTCTTCTCGCCAGTGTAGCCCTGCATCTCCTGAACAGCGAAAGCTGACATATAGTCGGCAGCAGCCTGACCAGCCTGACCAGCCGAGTAGTTTACGCTACCCGAGTTGCTGAAGAAACTCTCAACCTTAGCCAAACCATCGTGAGCCTTTGAAGCTGACTTAGGATCAACCTGAGCGGCCTTAGAGAATGAGTTAGCAGCCTCCAATGCCAAGTTGCCCTCCTTCACGTTCTGGGTTACGATCCAAGTCTTGATCTTGCCGTCGCCAGCAACATAAACCTTAACCCAAGGATAGGTGTACTCGGTGTAAGCAGCACCGTTGAGCACTACGTTGTCTGTCTGAGCTGAAGCACGACCCAGAGCAACCTGTGCTACTGCGTAGTCCATATCGGGGAAGATATCCTTCGAGGGAGCCGATGCAGCCTCGTAATAAGCGTTACCACGATTAATCCAAGTAGCACCCTTAGTGTTCTTCTTGGCATCGTTAGAGTCAGAATCAACCTTAGCCAACTTAGCCACAATAGCCTCCTTGTTGACCTTCTGTGCATTTGCCACGGGCGCAGCCACGATCATCATAGCCAACGCCGCAAAAATGAATCTTTTCATAATAAATCAGTTTAATGAAAATGTTACTTATTGTTTGTTAATTGTTTATTCCTGCGTTGCACTCTGCTCAGCAGCGGTCGGCGCCTCCTGTGGAGCCTCTGCTGTGGCCTCCGCACCAGCCTCTGCTGTGGGCTCTGCGCCCTGCGTATTCTCCTCCTCCTCGCTCACGGGGACAGCCATCACCGAAGCAATCGTGTCGCCATCGCGCAGATTGATGATCTTAACGCCCTGCGTAGCGCGTCCCGCTACACGGATCTGATCGACCTTAGTGCGGATCGTAACGCCCGAACGGTTGATGATCATCAGATCATTCTCGTCCGTCACGGCCTGAATTGCCACCAGATCGCCCGTCTTCTCGGTGATGTTGATGGTCTTGACACCCTTACCGCCACGGTTCGTCACACGATACTCGTCCAGATCGGTACGCTTACCAAAGCCATTCTCCGACAGCACCAGCACATCCTGCTTTGAGTCGGGCTCGATGCAGATCATACCGATAACCTCGTCTCCCTCGTCCAGAGCAATACCGCGAACACCAGCACCCACACGGCCGATAGGACGTACCGTACTCTCGTTGAAGCGGATGGCCTTACCTCCACGGGCTGCGATCATAATCTCGGCCTCACCGCTGGTGATCTTGGCCTCGAGCAGCTGGTCGCCCTCGCGGATCACGATGGCATTCACACCATTCTGGCGGGGACGCGAGTAAGCCTCGAGCTTGGTCTTCTTCACCACACCCTCGCGAGTACACATCACGATGTAGTTGTTGTTGATATACTCCTCGTCACTCAGGTTCTTGGTGTTGATGTATGCACGCACCTTGTCATCGGGCTCGATCTGGATGATATTCTGGATGGCACGGCCCTTCGACGAGCGTGTACCCTCGGGAATATCGTAAACCTTGAGCCAGTAGCAACGGCCCTTCTCGGTGAAGAATATCATTGTGTTGTGCATCGAAGCGACGTAGATATGCTCGATGAAATCCTCGTCGCGTGTAGCACTACCCTTCATACCCACACCACCACGGTTCTGGATACGGTACTCGGCCAACGGTGTACGCTTGATGTAGCCCATATGCGATATGGTGATCACCATATCCTCGTCGGCGTAGAAATCCTCGGGGTTGAACTCCTCCGACGAATATACGATCTCCGAACGACGCTCGTCGCCATACTTGGCCTTCATCTCCTGCAACTCGTCCTTGACGATCTGAAGCTGCATCTGTGTGCTTGCCAGCACATCGTTGTAGTAGTTGATCTGGCGCTCCAGCTCGGCGTGCTCGTTCTCGAGCTTCTCAACCTCCAAGCCAGTGAGCTGACGCAGACGCATCTCCACGATGGCTGCCGACTGAAACTCGCTCAATCCGAAACGCTCCTGCAATGACTGCTTAGCGATGTCGGTCGAACGCGAGTTGCGGATAATATGCACCACCTCGTCGATGTTGGCCTGCGCAATGATAAGACCCTTGACGATGTGCATACGATCCTGCGCCTTCTTCAAATCGAAGCGGGTGCGGCGTACCACCACATCGTGACGATGCTCCACAAAGTGCTTAACCAGATCTCTCAGGTTGAGCAACATCGGGCGGCCATTGACCAGAGCGATGTTATTCACCGCAAACGAGGTCTGCAACTCGGTATTCTTGAAGAGCGTATTGAGCACCACATTTGCCGAGGCATCCTTCTTGACGAAGATCACGATGCGAAGACCCTTGCGGTCGCTCTCGTCGTTGATGTACGAGATGCCCTCGATCTTCTTCTCATTGACCATCGCGCCGATCTTCTTGATCATCTCGGCCTTATTGACCATATAGGGGATCTCGGTCACCACGATACACTCGCGGCCCGACTCGGTGGTTTCGATCTCGGTGCGGGCACGCATCACAACGCGGCCACGTCCCGTGAGCAGAGCCTCCTTGACACCCTCATATCCGTAGATCAATGCTCCGGTAGGGAAGTCGGGGCCCTTGACATATTTCAACAACTCCTCGCACTCACACTCGGGGTTATCGACATAAGCACAGCAGGCATCGACCACCTCGCCCAAGTTGTGGGGAGCCATATTTGTGGCCATACCTACGGCAATACCGCTTGCGCCATTGACCAAGAGCAAAGGAATCTTGGTGGGCAGCACGGTGGGTTCCTTGATTGTATCGTCGAAGTTTGTCGTCCAATCGATTGTATCTTTTTCGATGTCGGCCATCACCTCGTCGGTGATCTTCTGCATACGGGCCTCGGTGTAACGCATTGCTGCGGCCTTGTCGCCGTCCATCGAACCGAAGTTACCCTGACCCTCGACCAGCGGATAACGCATAGCCCACTCCTGAGCCATACGAACCATAGCCTCGTAAACCGAGCTGTCGCCGTGGGGGTGGAACTTACCGAGCACATCACCCACGATACGAGCCGACTTACGCGTAGGCTTGTCCGAGTAAAGATTGAGTTCGGCACTCATATCGTACAGAATACGACGATGTACGGGTTTCAGACCATCGCGCACATCGGGCAACGCACGCGAAACGATCACCGACATCGAGTAATCGATATATGCCGACTTCATCTGTTCTTCGATGTTGATGGGAATAATTTTTCCCGTCAACTCGACATTCTTATCTTCTTCAGTCACCATATTATAGTTCTTAAAAAATTAGCGCTAAGGGCGCACTATCTTTAATTAAGCAAAAGTAGTGATTTTTTCCCAAATAACCAATTTTGGGTATAGTTTTTGACCTTGATTTGCGTTTTTATTTGTCCGACGCCCCGTTTTTGGCCATTTTTGGGCGATTTGAGCGCTTAAAAAATTTCTCCCGACAGGAGGTCGGGAGATAAAACGCATATTTGCCTATCGAAAATCGACCAACTCGTAGTCGCCGTACTCGCCACGCGAGAAGCTCTTCACTCGACTGCGACGGCTCTCGAGCGAGGTGATATCGACCTCGATACGATCGTCGTAAAGCACATACAGAATCCTAATCGGGCGTCCCGTGCGCTCCATCACCGTGAGGTATATATCGCCCTCGATGGCGGGGTCGGTGGCTCGCAGGTGGAGTGTCAAGCGGCCATTCTCGAGGGTGACCTGCTCGGCGGTGTAGTCATCACCCACAAAGTCGAAACAGCGCGTCGGGTTGTCCATTATGTTGCGGCTCGAGAGATCCATATTATCGACATTGATCTCCTTGCGTTCGTGATCCACCTCGTAGCGTACACGACCGTCGGAATAGACCTCCGCTTGATCAACCTTGATGTGGTAGGCGTCGCCATCGACACCGTATCGCCCCGTGGTTGAGTAGTCGCCCGCCTTGACCATAAACTCGGCATCGTAACCGCCCAACTTCTTAACATACTCGGCAACACGTTGCAACACAGCGCGAGCTCCATCGTCAGCCGCCTCTGTTACAGCCTCAGAAAGACCCAAAGCCGCAGTCTCAGAAGCCTTTACCGAAGCCTCGGCCGCCATCGCTACAACAGCGAAGAGCAATGTAAAAAACACCTTACGCATAATAGAATTCTTAGTTGTTTGCACCGCTTTGCATATAAAACGTACCAAAGGGCGAAAATATTACCCTCACTGACTAAAATACGCCCAACTCCTGCAACTTTGCCTCGAGCGAGGGCAGGTCGTAGAACTTGATTTCGCGGGGCTTAGCACCCACCTGCGGGCCTACGATGCCAGCACGCTCCAGCTGCAACATAATACGTCCTGCACGGTTGAAACCGACCTCATAGTTGCGCTGGATCGACGAGGTAGAGATGATACCATTGGTCACAGCGGCGCGTGCCACCTCTCCAAAGAGCGAGTCGTACTTCACGGGGGCACCGCTCTCGCCATCTGTGGGCATCCCGCCACCCTCGCCTCCCGCCTCGGGAGTGTAGTCGGGCAAGGGATAAGCCTCGGTGTAGCCCTGTTGCTTGGAGATGTAATCGACCAGTCGCTCCACCTCCTTCGTCTCGACCAGAGCACACTGGATGCGGGTCAGCTCGCCATCCTTCGAGAAGAGCATATCGCCTCGACCGATGAGTTGGTTAGCACCCGGCTGGTCGATGATCGTGCGTGAGTCGATCATCTGTATCACACGGAAAGCAATACGCGAGGGGAAGTTGGCCTTGATACCACCCGTAATGACACGCACGTCGGGACGCTGCGTAGCGATAATGAGGTGGATACCCACCGCACGAGCCTTCTGCGCCAATCGCATCACTGGC
>CAZWHN010000011.1:0-23307 GCA_964633635.1 uncultured Alistipes sp.
TTCCAAATATTTTTAAGAAATTTTAAGAAAAACTTTTCTTAAGAACTTTTGCTTATCCGAGAAGTATTTTCCTCATCAAAGCGGGTGCAAAGTAACGGCTTTTTTCTCAATTGTGCAAATATTTTTAGCACTTTTTTGTCTAATTTTTTCACTCAATTTCTTACATCGCTGAAATCAAGCACTTTACAAAAACGAGCAACGGAGGCCCTCAATCCCCTATAATATTATATAGGTATGCCCCACATACGATAATTCGGCACAACTTGGAGCCATAAGGACAGAGTTACAATTTTTTTTCTATCTTTGTCCTTGTTAGACGTAAAAAAGATTTCAACGATGACTCAAAATATAGACAACGCTCACGCCGAATGGAGTTATTCGGCCGTGCTGTATGAGATGAATGTGCGCCAACTCACCCCCGAAGGGACGTTAGCGGCAGCTGAAAAAAAGTTGCCTGCACTGCGAGAATTGGGAATCGACGCCATCTGGCTGATGCCGATCTACCCCATCGGTGAGGAGGGACGCAAGGGTTCGCTCGGGTCGTATTACTCAATTCGCGACTACAAAGCCATCAATCCCGAGTTCGGGACGATGGAGGATTTTGACTCATTTGTCGAGAAGGCCCATTCGCTCGGGATGAAGGTGCTGCTGGATTGGGTGGCCAACCACACGGCTCGTGATGCAAAGTGGATTGCAGGCAAATCGGCCGACTGGTACGAGCGCGAGGAGGATGGCACGGCCAAGGTACCGTGGGATTGGACCGATACGGCCAAACTCAACTACTCGAACCGCGAGGTATGGCGCGGACAGATCGAGGCGATGCGATTCTGGATCGAGCACCACGCCATCGACGGATTCCGTTGCGATATGGCGATGCTGGTGCCCATCGAGTTCTGGCAGGAGGCGACAGCCGTACTGCGTGCCGTGAAGCCCGATGTGTTTATGTTGGCCGAGGCCGAGGAGACCAACCTCTTCGATCGCGCATTCGATATGAGCTATGCGTGGGCAATTCACCACCTGATGTGCGACATCGCCAAGGGTGAGCGTCGTGTGTGGGATCTGCGCAATACGCTCTATGCCGACCGCGAGCGCTATCCCGCGTCGGCTATGCGGATGATGTTCACCTCGAACCACGACGAGAACTCGTGGAGTGGCAGCGAGCAGAGTCGTTTCGGGGCTGCGTTAGAGGTGATGACTGCCCTGACGTTTGTGTGGGAGGGGGCTATGCCGCTCATCTACACGGGTCAGGAGGTCGGCTACGACCACTCGTTCGCATTCTTCGACCGCGATCCGATACCAGAGGCCGAGTACACATTCGGAACTCAGGCTGAACTGTACCGAAAACTCATCGCCCTAAAACACTCCGAGGCGGCATTGCAGGCGGGCGAGAAGGGAGGCCGAATGATCGAGATCGAGAACAACGCCAAGGATTGCCTGATGACCTTCGTGCGCGAGGTGGAGGGTAGCCGCGTGGTGGCGATTATGAATCTATCGCCCTACACCATCCACGCCGACTACAACAACGGCATCTACGCTGGCGAGTACACCAACGCAATAACGGGCGAAAGGACCACTCTGCCGCTACACTTGGAGCAGGATATTGAGCCGTGGGGCTATACCTTATTATATAAATAGAATGAAACGCATAATCTTTATACTTATACTGGCGCTGACGGGGATCGTGGCCGAGGCTCGTCCCTACTCGGTGAAGGATGTACCCAACGTGCAGGTGGAAAATCGCTATCGCTTCACCTCAAACCCCGATGGCATACTCTCGCAGCAGGCGGTGGCGGCGATCGACTCGATCTGCTACGACCTGCGTCATCGCGGCATTGCGCAGACAGCCGTAGTGGCTCTGGCTGAGATTGACAACGACGATGTATTCGAGTTTGCCTACGAACTATTCTCGGAGTGGGGCGTTGGCAGCAAGAGCGACAGCGGCATCGGCATACTGCTGGTCGAGGAGGCTCGTGAGATACGCTTCGTGACGGGTTACGGCGTGGAGGGCGTACTGCCCGACGCCATCTGTAAACGAATACAGACCGAGTATATGCTCCCCCACTTCCGACGTGGCGATTACAGTAGCGGTATGGTGGCTGGAGTGGAGGCCATCCGCTCGGTACTCAACGGCAGCGAACTCGATGCTGGCGGCAACGACGACTATGTGGACGATGACGAGGAGGCTTTGGTCGGTATGGTTGTGTTTTTTCTTGTTGTTATCGTAGGCTCGATGGTGATAGTCGTCATTGCTGATCGCAAATCACGCACCTGCCCGCGATGCAAGCAGATCACGCTGCAAAAGGAAAATGTGCGAGTCGTCAGCCACAACTTCGGCGCAACGACCTACGAAGACACCTACGTCTGCACCAATTGCGGTCATTCGCTGAAGCGCAAGCGTCAGGATTACGACTCGTCGCACAACAACCGTGGCGGTGGCGGCCCGATAATTATGGGAGGCCGAGGCTTCGGCGGCGGTGGCTCGTCGTTCGGTGGCGGCTGGGGCGGCGGATCGTTCGGAGGCGGTGGCGCAGGCTCGAGATGGTAACGAAATCAATAACAAAAAATAGAAGACTATGAAAAAACTTATTCTTTTGGCCGTGGTGGCCATCTGCACGATGACGTCGTGCTCGACCTACAACAATATGGTAACGCTTGACGAGGCCGTCAAGACCTCGTGGTCGAATGTCGAGACGCAGTATCAGCGTCGCGCCGACCTGATTCCCAACCTCGTTTCGACCGTCAAGGGCTACGCTTCGCACGAGCAATCGACGTTGCAGGCCGTGATCGACGCACGCTCGAAGGCTACCTCGGTGAACATCTCGATGGACGAGATCACCCCCGAGAAGATGGCCGAGTATCAGAAGGCCCAGTCGGCCATTACGTCGGCTTTGGGACGCCTTATCGCCGTATCGGAGAGCTACCCCGAACTGAAGGCCAATCAGAACTTCTTAGAGTTGCAGGCTCAGCTTGAGGGCACCGAGAACCGCATCACGGTGGCTCGCAAGGAGTTTAACGAGACGACTCAGACCTACAACGTGGCCGTGCGCCGTTTCCCCGCCAATTTGATGGCGATGCTCTTCGGATTCGACCAGAAACCCTACTACGAGGCCGACGAGAGTGCTGCCGCTGCACCCAAAGTGGAATTTTAATGCATATTTTGATGTTGCACGGCTAAAAAAATGCAATTATTTTTGTTAATATTGGGATTTTATCTATATCTTTGTGAGAAACCTTAAAACAAATTCACACTATGAACCAGAAGAAACTTTTTGATCAGAAGACTTCAAGACGTACATTCTTGAAACAGTCGGCTATGGGTTTGGCAATGGCATCATTCCTCCCCTCAGCTCTCACATCTTGTGCTTCGGATGCAGCTGCACCCGCTAACTCTACAGGTATCAACTCTAACTTCCACGGCGTGAAGATTGGTTGTATCACCTACAGCTGGCGTTCAATGCCCGCCAACACCGTAGATGAGCTTATCGCTTACTGTAAGCAGGCTAATCTTGGTTCGCTGGAGCTTATGAGCAACGACTTGGAGCGTGTATTGGGTGTTCCCGAGAGCCCCCAGCAGCGCATTATGGCCGAGGCTCGCGCTAAGATGCCCGCCCCCAAACCTGGCGAGCGTCCCGGACGTCCCCAGCTCACCCCCGAGCAGCAGGCTGAGATCGACAAGTACAACGAGGAGTTGAAGGCTTGGCGTGTAAATATGGATATGTCGAAGGTTGAGGCAGTTCGCAAGAAGCTCAACGATGCAGGTATCGAGGTACACATCGTTAAGTTCTCACCCTCAAGTTGGTCAGACGAGGAGATCGAGTACGCTTGCAAGGCTACCAAGGCTATGGGCGCTAAGGCCATCACCGAGGAGATCAGCGTAGATGCTGCAAAGCGTATGGCTCCCTTCGTAGAGAAGCACGGCCTCTATATGGCTTTCCACAACCATATGCAGTATGCTGAGGAGGGATTCAGCTGCGACCCCGTTTTGGCTGTATCACCCAATATGATGCTTAACTTCGACTGTGGTCACTACTTCGGCTCAACTGGCTTGAACCCCGTTGACTTCATCAAGAAGTACCACGATCGTATCTACAGCATCCACCTCAAGGATAAGACTGGTAAGAACACCGAGCCCGCCAATACTAACCAGGTATGGGGTCAGGGCGAGACTCCCTTGAAGGAGGTTCTGAACCTGCTGAAGGACAACAAGTGGCCTATCTACTGCGACATCGAGCTTGAGTACGAGATCAAGCCTTGGTCAAATGCAGTTAAGGAGTTGGGCGTTTGCGTTCGTCACGCTCGCGAGCTTCTTATGTAATACTTCACAACACACTAAACGCCCCTGCGCCAAGCGTAAGGGGCGTTTTTGTTAAAATTCAATGCCAATGAAAAAAGTTCGTTTTGGTGTTGTCGGCACCAACTTCATCACCGATTGGGTGATCGCTGGCGCACGCGAGGATGAGCGTTTCGAACTCGCGGCCGTATGTTCGCGCACACGCGAGCGTGGCGAGGAGTTTGCCGCCAAGCACTCCATACCCCACATCTTCACCTCGCTCGACGAGATGGCCGCAAGCGACGTTGTGGATGCCATCTACATCGCCTCGCCCAACTATATGCACTGCGAGCAGAGCATACTCTGTATGAGCCACCGTAAGCACGTTCTGTGCGAGAAGCCGATGGCGTCGAATGCTCGCGAGGCTGCGCGGATGATTGCAGCATCAGAGCAGTACGGCGTCGCGTTGATGGAGGCGATGAAGAGTACCCTCTCGCCCAATTTCCGTTCGGTGAAGGAGAATCTCCACCGCGTGGGTGTGCCCCGCCGTTACTTCGCATCGTTCTGCCAATACTCGTCGCGCTACGACAAGTTCAAGGAGGGCATCGTGCTCAACGCCTTCCGTCCCGAGCTGTCGAACGGAGCGATGATGGACATCGGCGTATATACCATCTACCCATTGGTGGCGCTCTTCGGACGTCCGCAGTCGGTTGTGGCGCAGGGCGTCGTACTCTCAAGCGGAGCCGATGGTCAGGGTGCTGTGAATATGCAGTACGAGGGTATGAACGCCACCGTTCTCTACTCGAAGATTTCCAACTCGTTACTGCCAACCGAGATCGAGGGCGAGGATGGTAACATCCTCATCGACCGCATACAGACTCCCACCGATGTGCGTTTCTACCCCCGTCAGGCACCCGCCTCGGGACAGGAGAAGCGTGTGGAGGGCGAGCCGATCGGCGTGGAGGATAGCCACAACGAATACTACCACGAGATCAAGGAGTTCATAGATATAATCCTCGAGGGTCGTCGTGAGTCGGAGATCAATAGCCACTCAACGTCGCTCGCCACGATGGAGATCATCGACGAGGTGCGTCGTCAGATTGGGGTGCACTATCCTGCGGACGAGTGGTAAGAGCCTCGTCCGATGGTTGCAGCGAGGGCTCTTTTTGATGGATCATCGACGCTATCATCTCATCGAGCGAATAGCGCCCCGCCCCTGCCACGAACATCACCACATACATTACGAAGAAGATTAGCGCCAGCTCTTTTGCGGCAAAGGCGTCGCCGTGATGCACCATCAGGAAGGCCACACCCATCAAGCCGATAAGCGGAATGAGTGCCAGACGATAGAAGGCACCTAACACCACCCCTGCGGCACAAAAGACCTCGGTGAAGATGGCTACATAGAGGGTTGCTCGACTACCCAACCCCACGGGATTGGGATAGGTGGCGACGATGGCGGCGAAGTTGATGATCTTGCCGATGCCGTGCCACATCATCAGCCCGCCGAAGAGCATTCGCACGACGAGGATCAGCGACGAGAGCTTGGTGGAGTAGGCAGTGTAAGGGAATAAAAATCGTAACATTGTTTCAAGGTTTTATCTGCCTTTAGTTACAACTTTCGTACCTCACTGTAAAAACCGAGCGACCACGCGACAACGACAAGCAACCGCGGGCACAAAAGGTAAGGGCAAGTTGCTACCTCACCGCAAAAACAAAGCGACCACCCCGATGGGGCGGTCGCTCATTTTTGATAGCCGCAAGTGGCTACCGGCTATTTTACTGCATTAACAATTGCCTCGAATGCCTTGGGCTCGTTCATTGCCAAGTCGGCCATAACCTTGCGGTTGAGGGCGATACCCTTAGCGTTAACCTTACCCATAAACTCTGAATAGGTCATACCGTAAGCGCGAACCGCAGCGTTGATACGAGTGATCCACAATGAACGGTATGTTCTCTTTTTGATCTGGCGGTGTGCATAAGCATACTGCAGACCCTTCTCGACAGTGTTTTTCGCAACTGTCCAAACGTTTCCCCTTGAACCAAAGTTACCCTTGGCAAGTTTCAAAACCTTCTTTCTTCTTGCGCGTGACGCAACAGCGTTGACTGAACGTGGCATAGTAAAATAAGTTTTTGATGGAACTAATAGCGACGCGTTTCTCTCGCGTTCTTTGGGGCTATTTCGTCCCGAGTGTTAATAAAAAATTGTTTTGGCGAATCGAGGCTAATTATTTAACCAACAGATTCTTGATCTTAGCCTCATCGGCTGCAGATACGGTTGAAGAGTAACAGAGGTTACGCTTCTGCTTCTTAGTCTTTTTGGTCAGGATGTGACTATGATAAGCGTGCTTGCGCTTGATCTTACCTGTGCCGGTGAAAGTAAAACGTTTCTTTGCAGCGGCATTTGTTTTCATCTTAGGCATTTTCGTAAAATTGTTAATTAGTTAAACATAGCGCGCAAAGATACACTTTTTTTCTCAATTTTCACACTTTGTCGCAAATAATTTTGAATTTTGAATCACGGATTTTGAATTATTCACTACCTTTGTAGATATGATTAAGGCTGAAAATATACACAAATCGTTCGGGACGCTCGAGGTGTTGAAGGGCGTATCGCTCCACGTCAAGCGCTCCGAGGTGGTGTCGGTCGTGGGACCGAGCGGAGCAGGAAAGACCACTCTGCTGCAGATCTTGGGCACGTTGTCGGCAATGGATAGCGGATCGTTACTCATTGATGGCGAAGATGTTGGCCGCCTGAAGGGTGACGCGCTGTCGGACTTTCGCAACCGTCGCATCGGCTTCGTCTTTCAGTTCCATCACCTGCTGCCCGAGTTCACCGCGCTGGAGAATGTGATGATGCCCGCCCTGATTGCTGGCCGCAGCCGACACGATGCCGAGCAGGAGGCTGCCAAACTGCTCAAGATGATGAATCTGAGCGACCGCACATCGCACAAGCCCAACTCGCTCTCGGGTGGTGAGCAGCAACGTGTAGCCATCGCCCGCGCCATCATCAACCACCCCGCCCTGCTTTTAGCTGACGAGCCATCGGGAAACCTCGACTCGGCCAACCGCGAGCAGATTCACTCGCTCTTCTTCCGTCTGCGCGAGGAGTTAGGGCAGACGACGGTCATCATCACCCACGACGAGGGGTTAGCCTCGATGGCCGACCGCAAGCTGACAATGCGTGACGGCAAAATACTATAACCCAACCAATTATGCAAAAAGAGGAATTGCGCGAGCTGCTCGAAACGCTGCACGACAGATACAACAGGCCCGAGTTCATCGAGCCCGACCCCATCAGCATCCCCCACTCGTTCTCGTCGCAGGCGGATCGTGAGGTGTCGGGATTCTTGGTTGCCGCCATCGCGTGGGGCAATCGCAAGGCTATTCTAAAGAGTGGCCGACGGATGGTCAGCTATATGGACAACGCCCCTGCCGACTTCGTTCGCAACGCCTCGGAGCGGGAGTTGCAACATCTGCAATCGTACGTTCACCGCACCTTCAACGGTGGCGACTTCATCGATTTTGTGCGAGGTATGCGCCACATAATGAGCGAGTACGGTGGCATAGGCTCCTTCTTCGAGAGTCGCTACGAGGCTACACTCGATATGGCGCGAGTGCTGTCTGATTTTCGTCGTGAATTTTTCCTCTGCGAGCACAATCCCCACAGCGAGAAGCACCTCTCGTCTATCGACAAGGGGGCTGCTTGCAAGCGTCTGAATATGTACCTGCGCTGGTTTGTGCGTCACGACGACCGAGGTGTCGATTTCGGACTATGGCGCAAGATTCCTATGTCGGCTCTCTACCTGCCGCTCGACGTGCATACGGGAAATATGGGGCGTGCGTTAGGACTTCTCCGACGCAAGCAGAGCGACTGGAAGGCGACGGCCGAGATCACGGCTGCGCTGCGTGAGTTCGACGCCGAGGACCCCGTGCGCTACGACTTCTCGCTCTTCGGGGCGGGCATTGATGGTTTCTTAAAGGAGTAACGATGCGAGGCCGAGGATTCACATTCAAGCAATTTCACATTGACCACAGCCGCTGTGCGATGAAGGTCGGCACGGACGGCACGCTGCTCGGTGCGTGGGCAACGCTTCCCGCCACGGGCTGCATACTCGACATCGGCACAGGCACGGGACTCATAACCATAATGGCCGCACAACGCACCACCGAGGCACGCATCACAGCCATCGACATCGACGAGGAGTGTATCGCACAAGCCCGCGAGAATGTGGCTGCCTCGCCGTGGTCCGACCGCGTGGAGGTGATACACTCGTCGTTGCAGGAGTATGCGAGCGAGGGATCGTTCGATGTTATTATCTCCAACCCACCCTACTTTGTCGATTCGCTGCAATCGCCCGATGCGGCACGCTCGACGGCTCGTCACACCGAGTCGCTCCCCTTTGCCGATTTGGTGAGTGGCGTTGAGCGCCTGCTCAGCCCCGAGGGGCGTTTTGCGCTGATCCTGCCTCCGCCCGAGATGGAGCGACTGCTCTCGGCAGCAAGGGCGAGATTGTTCCCCGTGCGTGTGTGCGAGTTGTGGACAACCCCTACGAGTGGCTGCCGACGGGTGATGATGGAGCTTGCCGCAACCCCACCCGAACGTAAACCGCAATACGAAAAACTCATCATCGAGGATAGCGGTCCGCAGGGTTACAGCGACGAATATCGCCGTCTGACACGCGATTTTTACCTTAAATTTTGATTTTTCTACGCAAATAGAGTATATTTGCTTTTATATTCCAACAAAAACTTTGTTACTATGAAACGATTTCTATCACTCTTGACGCTCGCCATTATGATCTCGGTGGCTGCGTCAGCACAGAATAACCGTTATCAAGCTGTTGTAGGCCCTTACATCGACGCCTCGGGCGCTGTGGCTGTGGCCAACCCCTCAACCACGATCGTGGTTGATCTTACCATCGAGAAGGAGCAAACCATCGTCGGCCCCTATGCCCGCTATGCGCAGAAGTATCTCGACGTGCGTGGCTCGCTTGTGGAGAAGACCACCTACTCGATCAAGGAGGCTCGTCTGGCGGTTGCTACCTGCGACGGAGTGCTGGCTCCTGCGGAGCTGCCTGCGGCTACGGTTAGCACGGAGTCGTACCTTAATAATCTAAATGAGTTCACCAAGGTGCTGCCCGACCGTATGAGCACATCGGCGCTCACCGTCGAGGACGCTGCGGCACAGGCTGCGCAGGCCATCTTCACCATCCGCAAGAAGCGTATGGATCTGATCACGGGCGACGCTGGTGAGAATGTCTTTGGTGGCGGTCTGAAGGATGCACTCGATGCACTCGACGCCCGCGAGCAGGCATATCTCGAGCTCTTCCTTGGTAAGAAAGTGATCACCACATCGACCAAGCGTGTGGTAGTGCCTCTGAGCGGTACCGAGTCGGCATACACCATCGCCAAACTCTCGACAACGGCAGGCCTGCTGCCCGACACCGCATCGGAGGGCGATGCCGTAAAGCTCAACATTAACCCCTCGGGTAAGAGCCCCAAGCTCGGTGGCGTAGTCGAGGTGGATTCGCGCGACAAGACTGCCATTATGGTTCGTCTGGCCGACAACTCGACCTGCACGGTGACGGTAGGTGATGCGGTTGTAGGTTCGGCCAACCTCCCCACATTCGAGTTCGGTCGCACGGCATACATTGCCAACACAATCGTCAAGAAGTAGTCCGAAGTGACGAAGTGTGCGATGGCTGACAATACGAAACAGATGATTGCCCTGCTGGGGGCGATGCGCAAGCAGATGAATGGTGCGGTGGCCGACGCGATGCGTTACTACGGCGCCGACTATGGTCTGAACTACGGCGTGAGCCTGCCCACGGTACGTGAGATTGCACGCCGCGAAGGGACAAATCACCAGCTTGCCCAATACCTTTACAAACAGCAGGTGCGCGAACTGCGACTGGCCGCACTGCATATAGCCGATGCCAAGCAGATTTCGCCCACCGACATCGACCCGTGGGCCGAGGGCGTGATAAACTCCGAGGTGGCCGAAGAGATGGCATTCGCACTGTTGCGGTATGTAGAGTCGCTACCTGAAATATTCGATCGTTGGACTTCGGGCGAGAGCGAAATGCTCGCCTACTCGGCTATGATGGCTGCCGCAGCCACAGCCGTCGGTCGCAATATCAAGGCGGTCGAGAGGGCTATTGCGGTGGTTGATCGTTTCCCATCATCGCGCATCATAGCGCAGGGTGCTGTGGCCACATTGGCCGCTGCTGCCGAGTGCGACGTCGAGGCTCGTCGAGCCATCGAGCAGGCCATAGCGTCGTTGCCCGACACCGTGGCCGCCCGATATGTCCGAGAGGAGATGGAGTGGCGACTGGAGCTATATTAGAATGCTTCAACCCGTTCGTAGCGCTTGATAATCTCCGAGAGGGCGTCGAACGACACCACCCCACTATTGCGCCACAGCAGCCGTCCACGATGAAAGAGCATCAGCGTGGGAACCGAGACGATGCGGAAGTGCTGCACCAATTCGCTATTCTCGAATTGGTCGATATCGAGCCGCACGACATCCACCTTATCGCGCATACGCTCCTCAACAGTGTCCAGCACGGGATGCACGGCCCTACAAGGCCCGCACCACGTTGCGTAGAAATCGACTAAAATCAATCTATCTTGCGCTGTCAGCGCGTGAAATTCCTGTAACGTCATAAAAAAAGGTTGTCTCAAGTTAATTGGACAACCTTTTTCAAATATCGTACCACACTTACAACTCCTCGCAGAAGAGCGCTCGCGGCAATTCGCCGATGTTGTTGATATACACCACCTCAATCCCCTTAGGCACCTTCACTCCTTTGCGCAGAAATCCCGACACCACGATGCGACGGAATCCCAGACGTGCCGCCTCGCTGATGCGCTGTTCGGCACGCGGAGCAGGACGAACCTCGCCCGAGAGACCTATCTCGCCCGCACAGCAGACGCCATCGGCGATGGGGCGATCGTAATATGACGAGATCACCGCCGCCACAATGGCCAGATCCAATCCAGGGTCCGAGACACGGAATCCACCCGCGAAGTTGAGGAACACATCCTTCTGGAACATCTTCATCCCCACACGCTTCTCCAACACGGCCAGCAGCATACCCGCACGACGCGGATCGTAGCCCGTGGCGTTGCGCTGAGGCGTACCATAGGCAGCACCCGTCACCAGAGCCTGCACCTCGATAAGATAGGGGCGTATGCCATCGACCGATGCGCCGACGGCGATACCGCTCAACGGCTCCTCGTAGTGCGAGAGGAGTATCTCCGAGGGGTTTTCCACCGAACGCAATCCCTGCTCCAACATCTCGAAGACACCGATCTCGAACGTAGCGCCAAAACGGTTTTTGATGCCTCGCAGGATACGGTAGGTGTTGTTTCCATCGCCCTCGAACTGCAACACCACATCGACGATATGCTCGAGAATCTTCGGGCCAGCGATGATGCCATCCTTGGTGATGTGGCCGATGATGAAGATCGACGTGCCCGTGGTCTTTGCCACCTTGAGCAGCGTGGCTGCGCACTCGCGTATCTGCGAAACGCTACCCGCCGAGGAGTCGATCGTATCGGTGTAGATGGTCTGGATCGAGTCGATGACCACAACGTCGGGCTTCTGCTCGTCGATCTGCGTGAGGATATTCTCCAGCAGCGTCTCGGAGTAGATGTAGCACTCCTCGTTGCCGATGCCCAATCGCTCGGCACGCATACCGATCTGCTCGGCCGACTCCTCGCCCGAGACGTAGAGCGTACGCAGCGAGTGGGCCGTGAGGGCAAGTTGCAGGCTCAGAGTCGATTTGCCGATGCCGGGCTCGCCACCCAGCAACACCAACGATCCGGGGACAAGTCCGCCACCTAAAACGCGATTCACCTCGGCATTGTACAGGTCCAGACGCTGGTGCGTCTGACGCTTAATCTCGCTCACACGCTGTGGCGGGGTATGCACCGCAGCGGCTGCCACGGCCTTGGCCGAGGTCGAGGGCTTCGCAATGACCTCCTCGGTGAATGTGTTCCACTCGCCACACGAAGGGCAGCGTCCCAACCACTTGGGCGCCTCGAAACCGCACTCGCGGCAGAAGTATGCCTTCTTGACCTTTGCCATCCTATCGAGTGAAGAGTCGATAAATATCGTTTCCGTTGGCGTAGATCACCAGCGCCAACAGCAGAGCCAATCCGATGTATTGCATAATCTCAAGGAAGCGGTCGCTCGGCTTGCGGCCCGTGAGCATCTCCCACAGGGTGAACAGGGCGTGACCACCATCCAAACCAGGAATGGGGAGGATATTCATCACGGCAAGGATGATCGAGAGGAATGCCGTCATCGACCAGAACTGCGCCCAATCCCACTGCGAGGGGAAGATCTGACCAATGGCGATGAAGCCACCCAGCTCCTCGTACATCTTGGTCTTGGGCTGGAAGATCAGCTTCAACTGCTGCCAATAGTCGGCAATGGTTTCGCCAACGAGCGAGATGCCCGCAGGGATAGCCTCGAAGAAGGTGAACGAACGGGTGCGGGGCTGGAAGAGGTCGCTCTTCAGCATAACGCCCATCTTGCCCTCCTCGTTTACGGGTACACGCAACTCCTGCTCTACTCCCGAGCGCAGAACACGCAACGTAACCGTATCACCCTTATATTGTTGCAGGAGTGAGGTAGTCATCGTGCTGGCGCTCACATTCTCGTGCTCGTTGCAGGCCACGACCTCGTCGCCCACACGAAGACCAGCCGCAGCGGCCGACTCGGAAGCGATAGAGTCGATGATGAAGGGTACACGCAACGTGTATAGATCCTCGTAGGTGCGGTTGCGACGCATAGCGAGCAGATCCTCGAACGGAATGTCGAGCGTAACCTCCTCGCCCGAACGATCAACCACCACGCGACGCCCCTCCTTCGTCAGAAGCAACATCGAGCGCACCTCGCCCACAGCATCCACAGCCTCGCCATCGACCGAGACAAACTTATCGCCATCACGGAAACCCATCTGGTGGGCCGTTTCGTTGAACTCGTAGCCCCACTTCACGTCGGCATTGGCCATATACGACTCGCCGTAGGTGTAGCGGATGCCCGTGTAGATCATCATCGCCATCAGCACATTCATCACAACACCTGCGATCATCACCATAAAGCGCTGCCACGCCGGCTTGGCACGGAACTCCCACGGCTGCACGGGGGCCTTCATCTGCTCGAGATCCATACTCTCGTCGATCATACCTGCGATCTTGACGTAGCCGCCCAACGGCAACCAGCCCAGACCGTATTCGGTCTCGCCACGCTTGAACTTGAAGAGCGAGAACCACGGATCGAAGAATATGTAGAACTTCTCGACACGAATCTTAAAAAGGCGTGCCACGATAAAGTGTCCGAACTCGTGAATAGCCACGAGCATCGACAGACTCATAAAAAATTGTAAAACCTTGATAATTACATCCATCTCTATTTCATTTTATTTATTTCAATTTAAGAAACTCCGTGGCCAGCGCACGCGACTCGGCATTCGACGCCTCGTAATCCGCCAACGTGGGATTGGACACAAACGTAGCGTGCTCGAGGGCATACTCGATCGAAGCCGTGATGTCGGTAAAGCGGCACTTGCCAGCGAGGAAGGCTGCCACGGCAACCTCGTTCGAGCCATTCATCACGCAGGCTGCCGTACCTCCGCGACGCATACACTCGTAAGCGATGTCGAGCGAGGGGTACTTCACGTGGTCGGGCTCCGAGAAGGTGAGCGTCGGGTGAGCCATAAAATCAAATCGCTCCGAGGGGCGTGAGGCTCGGTGAGGGAACATCAGGGCATAGCTGATGGGCATATGCATATCGGGCGTACCTAACTGCGCCTTGATGGCTCCATCGTCAAACTCGACCATCGAGTGGATTATGGATTGGGGATGAATCAGCACCGAGATGCGCTCGGCCTCAATGCCGAAGAGCCAATGTGCCTCGATCACCTCGAAACCTTTGTTGACCAGCGTGGCTGAGTCGATGGTGATCTTCGCACCCATCGACCACTGCGGATGGCGCAATGCCTGTTCGGGTGTGACGTCCTTCAATGCCGAAGCGGGAAGGTCACGCAGAGCGCCGCCGCTGCACGTTACGATCAATCGTCGAATGGGCGAACGCTCTCCCACCAGACACTGGAAGATGGCCGAGTGTTCCGAGTCGATTGGCAGGATGGGCACGCCACGCTCGGCGGCAAGGCGCATCACAAGATCGCCACCTACGACGAGCGTCTCCTTATTGGCCAGCGCGATCTTCTTGCCCGCCTCGATGGCTGCCACCGTGGGATGCAGGCCAGCATAGCCCACAAGGGCATTGACCACAACATCGACCTCCGAGCTACGCACAATCTGCGAGAGGGAGTCGCTGCCCGTATAGACCTTGATGGGATAGGGGGCGAGCGCCTGTCGCAGCGACTCGTACTTCGACTCGTCGGCAATGACCACCGTGTCGGCATCGAATCGGATGGCCTGCTCGGCCAGCAGTTCCCAATTACTACCCGCCGCAAGCGAGGTTATCTCAAATAGATCCGAATTCTCGGCCACGATGTCGAGCGTCTGTACTCCGATCGAGCCTGTTGAGCCAAGAATTGATAATCGTTGTTTCATTCTTTGTTTGGGGTTAGAATACAATATAAACCTCGGGATCGACGGCCTTGCCCTCGTTCCAAAGTTCCACCTCAACCATCGGGTTGGTGCGATCGCCCACCGTAGGCATAGCGTTGTAGCCCAATACCTGACGGCTCTTCAGACTCTGGCCCTTGCTAACCAGCACCTGCGCCAGATTGCGATAGATAGAGACAAAGCCGTTGAAGTGCTGCACGCTCACCACCGAGCCCTTTTCGCCCGTGATCACGTCGATCACCGTGCCGTCGTCGATGGCCGTGACAGGTGCGTTGGGTGATGCCTGTATGGCTACGCCGAGGTAGTTATCCTCGCGCGAGAAGTGGCGTGTGATAATGCCCTCGGCTGGTGCGGCGAAGATCATCGTACCGCTACCCTGCTGTCGAGAGGCTAAGGTGCGGGCCAGCGAATACTCGCCATCGCCCTCCATCTGCGCACGCAGCAGCGAATCGAACTGCGAAGGGGGCACAAGGGTCTTGTCCACCGCCGTGGTGTCGCTATTCGAGATGGGGGTACGCACTACAGGGGTACGGCCCTCCATAATCATTGCGATGTTTTCGTTGTAGGTGAGCATATCGTTCATACTACGCTCCAGCGAGTCGATGCGCATAATGCTCTGCACCAGATCGTCGTGCGTACGTTCGGCAGCCGTGCGATAGCCGGGGAAGATGTCCAGCACGGGGGTGTAGGCCACCAGCAGCAACACCACAAGCAAGATAACCAAACAGAAAGCCGCCACACTGCCGACCATAGCTGCGGGCGAGAGGTGAACGCTCCACAGCTCGTCGCCGCTCATCGGATCGCTCATCCCAAAACGCATCTTGCGAAATGTATTTTTTACTTTTTGTTTTTTATCCTCCATAAAGCACAAGTATAATCAGACAAAGATAGGAAAATTTGGCCAAACCAACGGCCATTGGCTCGCTTTTTTTATGCACCGCGTCACAAACAACATTTTTGCATAGATAAAACGGTGTTTCGAGGCGTAATATTTTGTCATCGTGCGCGGTATATCGCCGTTTTTTGTTAACTTTGTGAGTTATACTTGAAAAAACTTAAAATTCTAAAAAAGAAATTAATAAAACTATGGTTAAACCTACATTACTTGTTTTGGCAGCCGGTATGGGCTCACGCTACGGCGCCTTGAAACAGATGGACGGAGTTGGCCCCAACAATGAGGCTATTATCGATTACTCGATCTACGACGCTATTCGTGCCGGATTCGGCAAGGTTGTTTTCGTCATTCGCCACTCGTTTGCCGATGCATTCACGGCTGTGTTCAACGCCGAGCGTTTCGGTGGCAAAATCGAGGTCGAAGTTGTATATCAGGAGTTAGACTATCTGCCCGAGGGATTTTCGGTTCCAGAAGGACGCGAGAAGCCGTGGGGCACGAATCACGCCCTGCTGATGGGTAAGAGCGCCATCAACGAGCCTTTTGCCGTAATCAATGCCGACGACTTCTACGGCGCCGATGCCTACAAGGTGATTGGCGAGTACCTGAGCGCACTCTCTGGCGAGAAGGGCCACTACTGTATGGTCGGTTACGAGGTGAACAAGACTCTCTCGGAGAATGGCACCGTGTCGCGTGGCGTATGTTCGATTAACGAGGAGGGATTCCTCTCGTCGATTGTCGAGCGCACTAAGATCGAGCGCAATGCCGAGGGCGAGATCGTGTTCCACGATCTGGGCGATGATGTAAAGTTGGAGGAGGAGACCCCCGTGTCGATGAATCTGTTTGGCTTCACGCCCGACTACTTCGACCACTCGGAGGCATACTTCAAGCAGTTCCTCGCAGACCCCGCTACGCAGGCTAATCTGAAAGCCGAGTTCTTCATCCCGCTGATGGTTAACGAGCTGGTTGGCAGCGGCACTGCCAAGCTGAAAGTACTCTCGACCACGGCCAACTGGTTTGGTGTTACATATCAGGCCGACAAGCCGCAGCTGATGGCCAAGATCGAGGAGTTGATTGAGGCTGGCGTATATCCTCGCAATTTGTGGGGCAAATAGCCGTTATATTAGCACTGACCAATTAAAAACTACCAAATGAAACTTACATTTCACATCGAATACCGCACCGTCTGGGGCGAGCAGGTGGGACTGTTGCTCGGCGAGCAGAGCACTCCCATAGTGCTTCGCACCTTCGACGGGGTGAATTGGGGCACCGAGGTCGAGGTCGATAGCGTGCCTGCCACCTATCGTTATGTCATCCTCCGCGAGGGTGTCGTTCAACGCAAGGAGAGTGGTCGTATGGCGCACGCCCTACCCAAGTGGAAGGTGCGCGAGGCCGAGTACTGCATCTCGGACAGCTGGCGCGACCTGCCCTCGGCATCGTATCTCTTCAGTTCGGCCTTCTCGGGAAGCTACGAGGTCAGCCCCAAGAGCCACACCTCGGCCCCCGCAAGCAGCATTACGCTGCGCATCGCATCGCCCTGCCTCGAGCATAACGGCCGTGTGCCTGCCATCGTGGGCGAATGCGTAGGCGGCTGGGAGGCGGCCAATGCCATAAAGATGGAGCAGCTGCAGCCCAACATCTGGGCCGTGACTTTAGATGCGAAGAAGATCTGCTCGGGAGAGTATAAGTTCGTGGCGCTGAATGCCTCGACCAATTATATCGAGGAGTGGGAGAGCGGCTCGAACCGCTATTTAGTCGTTCCCGCACTCCAGAAGGGCGAGCACACGGTGCTACCCGAGGTGGAGCTCTACTTCCCCTCGACCGCCCGCAAAGTGGCCGGCACGGCTGTGCCCGTATTCTCGCTGCGTAGCGAGGGCAGTCAGGGCGTGGGCGACTTCGGCGACATTGTGAAGATCATCGACTGGGCCGTTATGACCCGCCAGCGTGCCGTGCAGATCCTGCCCATCAACGACACCACCATCACGGGAACGTGGATCGACTCATACCCCTACAACAGTATCTCGATCTACGCCTTCCACCCGATGTATGTCGATCTGCGCCAGCTGCCTAAGCTGAGCGACGAGAAGGCTATGCAGGAGTACGAGGCGAAGCGCAAAGCGCTGAACTCGCTGCCACAGGTTGATTACGAAGCCGTGAATGAGCTTAAGCGCGGTTACTTGCGCGAGGTATTTGCTCAGACGGGCAAGAAGGTGCTTGCGTCGGCAGCATTCAAGAAGTTCTTCAAGGAGAATGCACATTGGTTGCAGCCTTATGCCGCCTTCTCTTTTTTGCGCGATCGGTTCTCTACGCCCGTATTCAGCGAGTGGCCCGAACATAGTGTCTATGATGCCGAGGCCATTGCCCGCCTGTGCAATCCCCGTGCGAAGAGCTATGCCGACATTTCGTTCTACTACTACGTTCAGTATCAGCTGCACATACAGCTGCTGGCCGCGGGTGAGTATGCCCGCTCGAAGGGTGTCATCCTGAAGGGTGATATACCCATCGGCATCAGCCGCAACAGCGTCGAGGCTTGGGTTGAGCCCTACTACTTCAATATGAACGGTCAGGCGGGTGCGCCCCCCGATGCCTTCTCGGCAACGGGACAGAACTGGGGTTTCCCAACCTATAATTGGGATGTGATGGCTGCCGACGGCTACGAGTGGTGGCGTCGTCGCTTTGCGAAGATGGCCGAGTACTTCAGCGCCTACCGCATCGACCACATCCTCGGATTCTTCCGCATTTGGGAGATCCCCGCTCACTCGGTGAATGGTCTGGTGGGACAGTTCTCACCCGCGATGCCTATGTCAGCCAAGGAAATTCAGTCGTTCGGACTCTTCTTCCAGAAGGAGTTTATGACCAAGCCCTTCATCAACGAGGAGATAATCGCACAGCGATTTGGCGATCGCTCAGAGTGGGTCAAGGCGACCTTCCTTAGCCATCAGCACGACGATATCTATTCGATGAAGCAAGGCCTCGAGACTCAGCGTGAGGTGGAGGCTTACCTTAAGGAGAACCCTCTGCCGCAGGGTGAGGAGTGGATCCGCGAGGGAGTGTATTCGCTCATCGACAATGTGTTGTTTGTCGTAGATCGCAAGCAAGGAGATATGTACCACCCCCGCATCAGCGCCCAGAGCGACTACACCTATTCGCGCCTTAGCAACGAGGAGCGTTCGGCATTCGATCGTCTCTACGTTCACTATTTCTACCAGCGTCACAACAACTTCTGGTACGAGGAGGCGATGAAGAAGCTGCCGCAACTCACACAGGCCACTTCGATGCTCGTCTGCGGCGAGGACTTGGGTATGGTGCCCGACTGTGTGCCTTGGGCAATGGATGCAATGCAGATCCTCAGCCTCGAGATTCAGCGTATGCCAAAGAACCCGCAGCACGAGTTCGGCCACGTCGAGGAGTATCCCTTGCGTTCGGTATGTACCATCTCGACTCACGATATGAGTACCCTGCGCGGATGGTGGCGTGAGGATGCGACCACAACGTCGCACTTCTACCACAACGTGCTCTGCTACAACGATCCCACGCCCGCCGAGGCTTCGGCAGGTATATGCGAACGAGTGGTGCGCCAGCATTTGGAGTCGCCATCGTTGCTCTGCATCCTCGCATTGCAGGATTGGCTCTCGATCGACGAGAAGCTGAGACTGCCCGACGCCGATGCCGAGCGTATCAACGTACCAGCCAACCCGCGCCACTACTGGCGATACCGTATGCACCTTACGATCGAGGAGCTGATGCAGCAGGATAACTTCAACTACAACATCCAGCAGATGATCTGCCTGACGCATCGCGCCTAAAACCAATCGAACCTAAAACCAAATTACTAACAAATGAAACAAATTCCTGATCAAAGTTTTTGGAAGCTATGGAACATTAGCTTCGGATTCTTCGGGGTGCAGATCGCATACGCTCTGCAGAGCGCCAACATCAGTCGTATATTCTCGACGCTTGGTGCCGATCCGCACAACCTTAGTTACTTCTGGATTCTGCCTCCGTTGATGGGTATCATCGTACAGCCCATCATCGGTGCGCTGAGCGATAAGACGTGGACCCGCTTCGGTCGCCGCATACCCTATCTGTTTGTGGGTGCTGTGGTTGCCGTGCTGGTTATGTGTATGTTGCCCAATGCAGGCAGTCTGGGTATGGCCGTCAGTACGGCTATGATCTTCGGACTCATCTCGCTGATGTTGCTCGACACGAGCATCAACGTAGCTATGCAGCCCTTCAAGATGATGGTGGGCGATATGGTGAACGAGAAGCAGAAGAGCCTTGCCTACTCGATTCAAAGTTTCCTCTGCAATGCTGGTAGTCTGGTGGGTTACATCTTCCCCTTCGTGCTTACTGGCATAGGTATCAGCAACATAGCCCCCGAGGGCGTTGTGCCCGACACGGTGATCTTCTCGTTCTATGCCGGTGCAGCCATCCTGATTTTGTGCGTGATCTACACCACGATGAAGGTCAAGGAGTATCCACCCCAGCTCTATGCCGAGTATCACGGCATCAAGACGGAAGAGACGCAGGAGAAGACCAATATCTTCAAACTGCTGGCCAAGGCACCGTCGGCATTCTGGACCGTAGGTCTGGTGCAGTTCTTCTGCTGGGCAGCCTTTATGTTTATGTGGACCTATACCAACGGCTCGGTGGCACTCAACGCCTTCGACGCTCCGACCGTGCAGAACACCGTGGATGGCATCACCCGTACGGTGCTGGACACCACCTCGGAGCAGTACAACGCTGCGGGTAACTGGGTGGGTATCCTCTTTGCCGTGCAGGCTGTAGGTAGCGTGCTGTGGGCTGTGGTGATCCCGATGTTCAAGAATAAGAAGTTGATCTACGCACTGAGCCTTGTGCTGGGTGGTGTGGGCTTCATCTCAACGAAGTTTATGGCCGATCCCTACCTGCTCTTCGTGAGCTTCCTGCTGATTGGTTGCGCGTGGGCTGCTATGCTGGCGCTGCCCTTCACGATCCTGACCAACTCGCTGAGCGGTGGCCATATGGGCACCTACCTCGGTCTGTTCAACGGTACGATCTGCCTGCCGCAGATTGTGGCAGCTGTGCTGGGCGGTGTGATCCTGAAGGCATTTACACCCGAGGGCGAACTTGCACCCGAGATCAATATGCTCGTTCTGGCGGGTGTGCTGCTCATCGTGGGCGCCTGCTGCGTCTTCGTAATCAAAGAGAAAAAAGCCGAGGCATAAGCCCGACTTTGATGAATAGAACAATCCCGTCTAACGAGTGGTTAGACGGGATTTTTTATTCAGGTCGCAGGGGTCCGTAGAAAAATGAGGCGGTGGCGCCGCCGTCGATTAGGATGTCGGAGCCTGTGATGAACGCTCCGCGGTCGCTCAGGAGCAGTTCGGCAACGGTGGCCACCTCGTCGGCTGTGCCTGGGCGGCCAGCAGGGCATTTGGCAAACATATTCTTATAGAAGTCGCCTCGCGGGCCGTTGAACTCGTCTAAAGCCAGAGGCGTTACGATGATGCCAGGCGAGATGGAGTTTATGCGAGCGCCACGCTCGCCCCACTTCACAGCCTCGGCCATCACGCGCTTGACGTTGCAGCGCTTGGCCATCTGGTAGGCGTGCAGCGTGTCGCGGATATTGGCCACTTGTAGCATCTCGAGGTGCAGCAACTCCTCTGCGGGAGTCATCGCCAGTGCGTAATCCTGCTCGGGCGTTAGGGCGGGCATACGGTGGCCCGACTGCGACGAGATGGTGACGCCCGTACCTCCGCGTTTGATCACCCGTCCGACCTCCTCCAATAGTACGGCCGTGCCGTAGAGATCGACCCGTAAGATGGTCTCCACGGGAGCTTGGCTGGGCGATACGCCTGCGGCATTGATGAGCATCGAGATCTCGCCCTGAGAGCGGGCTGTGTCGATGAGCGAGAGTATCGAGTCGCGTGACGAGAGGTCAGCCTCGGTAGCCTGACAATCAAATCCAGCCTCACGCAGTATGCGGGCTGCTGCCTCGGCATTTGCCATCGAGCGGTCGCCCACGACGATTCGTTTATCGTAGCCCACGCGGCGTGCGATGGCCATACCGATCTGGCCCGCACCAATCCAAAGTAGTACATCTTTCATTGTGGTAGTGTTTGGTTTTCTACCCAAATATACGAAAAATAGCGCAAACCCTCGTCGTCAGCGTTGAATAATCCCGCACCCACTTACAAAAAAACTCCCGCACCTTTCGGATGCGGGAGCGTTCAGAGTTTATAAGTATTGTATTACTTATTCTTCTCCATAGCGGCTTTCAACTCAGCCAAACCTGCGATGTCACCCAGAGTGGTCTTCTCGATAGAAGCGTTGATCTTCTTAACTGAAGACTTGGTTGCATCGGCAGCAGCACGCTTCTCAGCCTTCTCGGCAGCGATCTCAGCACGCTTTGCCTCCTCGAAGATGCGTGAGTGAGAGAGCGTAATACGCTTGGTAGCCTTGTTGAACTCGATCACTTTGAACTCAGCGGTCTCGCCAGCCTTCAAAGTGGTACCATCCTCCTTCTGGAGCTGCTTAGCGGGAGCGAAGCCGGTGATGTTGTCACCCAAAACTACGATAGCGCCCTTGTCGGTGAGCTCAGAGATGGTAGCGGTGAGTACGGTGTCAACAGCGTACTTTGACTCGATCTCGTTCCAGGGGTTCTCCTCGAGCTGCTTATGGCCGAGGCTCAAGCGGCGGTTCTCCTTGTCGATCTCGAGAACTACAACCTCGATCTCAGCACCGATCTGAGTGAACTCGCTGGGGTGCTTAACCTTCTTGGTCCAGCTCAGGTCAGAGATGTGGATCAAGCCGTCGATACCCTCCTCGATCTCAACGAATACACCGAAGTTGGTGAAGTTGCGAACCTTGGCAGCGCACTTGGTACCAACGGGGTACTTGGTCTCGATGCCCTCCCAGGGATCGGGAGTAAGCTGCTTGATACCGAGCGACATCTTGCGCTCCTCGCGGTCCAGGGTGAGGATAACTGCCTCGACCTCGTCGCCAACCTTCAGGAACTCCTGAGCCGAACGCAGGTGCTGGCTCCAAGACATCTCTGAAACGTGGATAAGACCCTCAACACCAGCAGCGATCTCAACGAATGCGCCGTAGTCGGCCATAACCACTACCTTACCCTTAACGGTGTCGCCAACCTTGAGGTTAGCATCCAGAGCCTCCCAGGGGTGGGGAGTAAGCTGCTTCAGACCCAAAGCGATACGCTTCTTCTGCTCGTCGAAGTCGATAATAACTACGTTGAGCTTCTGATCCAGCTCTACCAACTCCTCGGGCTTGTTTACGCGGCCCCAGCTAAGGTCGGTGATGTGGATAAGTCCGTCAACACCACCCAGGTCGATGAATACACCGTAGTTGGTGATATTCTTAACGGTACCCTCGAGGATCTGACCCTTCTCCAGCTTAGACATAATAACCTGCTTCTGAGCCTCCAACTCGGCCTCGATGAGTGCCTTGTGTGATACTACAACGTTGCGGAACTCCTGGTTGATCTTAACAACCTTGAACTCCATTGTCTTGTCAACGTAGATATCGTAGTCGCGGA